>CALARU010000301.1 GCA_937888715.1 uncultured Planctomycetaceae bacterium
CCCGACTCTTAATCTTTAGGAGCCGGGTTATTGTTTATACTTGAACCATTTATCTTATCCCCCGTGAAATGCAAATAAAACCCTTCGGGCTTTTTACTCTTTGAAAAATCAATTTCGATAAGATTCGACCCTGGGTTAAGATCTAAATCAAAAGTTGAAGTAGTAACTGATTTTTTGATTTTTTGCTCCGTTTTTAGGACTGTGTTGATTCTTAATTCGAAGGAATCACGAGAGGTAATGGTTACTAAGGACTTAGATTGGTTATTCGAGTTTAAATAGAAGTGAAAAGAAAGTTGTTCCGAGGTTCCCTGACCGTACTTCTGTAAATCGAAAAAACCATCATTTCTTGCAGCGATCAATACGCTTTTGGAATCATCCAAACCTTTATTTACCTTGATTTGACCAGCATAAGATGCGCCCGAAAAGGTTTTGTTATTTGTAGGGTCTTTAAGGAATGAAACCAAATCCAACAAATCTCTATAACTTAGTTCGCTGGTAATGCTGTTAGGCATCATGGAACCTTTCAGAGAAGTTAAAGAAGCAATTTCATTTTTACTGAAAGTCGATATTGTTCCTGTTGCGTCTGCCAACCGGATCTGATTTTGGGCAGATCTGATTTTTACCCCGATGTAAGTCTTGCCCGTTTTAGTTTTTAGTTCGAAAGTACTATGGGCTTGGTTTATTTCGTGCGCAGGATCTAGCAACGAACGGATTATTTTTGCTGTTTCCATTTTTTGTATAAAGGTTAAATCCGGGCCTATCGTGGTATCGTTTTTGTTTATTGCATGGCAAATAATACAAGATTGACTGTTGGCATTTAGAAAAGTTTCTTTTCCTCTTTCGAGGCTTGCGGAAGATTTCAAAGAGGCTTCAAAAAGCTGTAACTGTGAAAGGTTACTATCTGCTAAGAGGGCTTTTTTAAGTAGCAAACTGTTTAAGTCTTTTCCTTCAGAAGATTTTAGGCCAAACTTTTTTAGGCATTCGGATATGGCGGGCAATAAATTGGGGTCGCATTTTCCAGAATCGAAGTATGCAAATAGAACTCTTGCGCCTGATGGGCTTTTTTCTAATAATTGCAAAGCTTCACTTTTTAAAGTATCAGGGAATAAAACCGAACCAAGCAAACCTTGAATACTTTCAGATGCTTTATCAGGGTCAATTGCAAATAAGGCCTGTAATGCAGTTTGTCTTACTTTTAAGCTTTCTCTTTGCGACCTAGTGCCGCTTAAAATGTTCATGATTATAGGAATAGATTCGTTGGTTTTTAGAACTGCAAGGGTTTCTAAAAGGGGGATCTTTTCTTCGTCCTGAATTTCCTGACTACTTATCCGTGAAGTAAGCTTTTTTGAATATGAACTAATGTTGGCGTTTTTGATCATTTTAATGCAGGCTATTTTGGTTTTGATGTTTTCATCTTCTAGGCAGGTATCTAAAAAATTACCCCACTCTTTAAAGGAGGCATTAGGAAAACAGCTTAAAGATTCTAATAAAGCAATTTTGATTGGCGCTTCCATGGTGGGTTGCTTAAAGCAATAAAGAGCGAGTTGGGAAAGAATGGCATTGGGGATTTGCTTATAGTTTTTAAGGCTTTTTAGTAAATCGACTATCTCAGAAGCAGTGATGTTTTGATTTTCAAGCCATGCAAGGGTTCCTTCTAATGCGGGGGTAGTGCGCATCATTATTTGGACTTCTAGGATTTTCCTGATGTCTTTTTTTACGCCTGTATCACCAACTGCAAGTATGCGTTCCATACCATCTTTGCCTGTTAATTCTAAGGCGCGAGCAAAAACCTTGAGCATTCTAATATCTGATCCCTCATAAAATAAGATCGAGTTTACCAAACTATCTGCAGATCCAGGAGCATTGTTTTTTCCCATAGCAAGTGTGATTGCATTTCTGAGTTCGGGCGTATCAGATCCAAGATGTTTAAGTAAAACATTGAAAATTGAATCGCTACCAGGAGAGGCAAACCGGCATAAATATTGTGCTGCCAGAAGTTGAAGGTTGGGGTCTCCACCTGCAAGTATGTTTTCGCATATCGATTGAACCTCTTTATCCCAGAAATGAGCAATTGCTTCTAGCGCGCGCAATTTTGGCTCTGAAGCTTTATCCTCATCTTTAAGGAATTTTACTAACGATTCAACCGCATCTCTGCCTTTCCGAATTAGAGCATTTCTAGATGCGACTTTTATGAAGTTTTCTTCTGAATCTAGAAGTGCGATTAAATCGCCAACTGGTTTTTCATCAATCGAAGAAAAAGAAGTTGAGCTTCGAAGAGGGATTTCAGGATCATTGGCAGTTCCTTGCCAACGGATTCTTAAAATTCTCCCACCTACTCCTAATCCTTCAGTTTTGTTAGAGCAGCCTTGATCCACAATATAAATTGCGCCATCAGGGCCTTGTGTTATTTGGGAAGGGAAAAACGTGGGGTCGGTAGAACTTAGGAAAGTAAAATATTCGCTGGAAAGGAAGGTGCTTTTGTCTTTGGCAGGAAAGATACCAAGAATTTCATGGGAGAGACCATCTGTAACAAGAAATAGGTTTTTGAATTTTTGAGGTAACCTGTTATCGGTATAGGCATGGGATGAAGTTGCATGAACTTTAGGTAAATTTATGGCAGAGTAAGGGGCATCATCCCCCTCCATTAAAATCCTGAAAAGGTCTGGATCGCAACAATTGGAGCGGTGTGCAAGATGCCAGCCGAAATCGAATCCTTCCGTTAAGTGCAGAAGTCGAGCGCCCGCAGGTTTTGCACCTGAAGAAATTTGATCATCGACTGAAAACAAGTTGCCTTGTAAATCGAAGGAAAGATTTCCTTGGGCTTGGCGAATGCCGGTCGAATAGATCTCAAGGTTTTTGCCATCTGGTTTGCAACGAGCGATCCCACCGGTGCGAAGGACCGTTATTTTTTTACCATCGGTGCCTTCAAGGAGGGAGTCTCCAGGCGGGAAATGAAAATAAAGCCAGCCATCTGGACCAAAGGTGAGCGCATTAACTTGATATTCATTAAAACCTGCGATGCCTTTAATGATGATTTCAGATTTCATTTCAAGTCCGCCATCAGGCTTGATTTTATAGCGAAGAATGGATCCCGAATCTGCAAGGTAAATAAAAGAATCATGGGTAACAAAAGCAGAAGGGGAAAAGGGTTCAAGTAGAGTGGTAGGGGATTCCCATAGCCCAGTGGTTTTGTTTATAGAGAGAGTTTTAATTTTATCAGGTATGGGTTTTTTAAAAGCAATCCCTTCTTTTAAGTTCCCTATAGGCCAAGAGGAAGCTTGCAGTTTCTTGGTAAAATTTTGGCTTCGCTCTAAGACAAAGACTTTGCCATCGTCTGAAAAAGAAATTGATGATGGGTTAATGATGTTTGGGTTTTGAGCAACAACTTCGACTTTAAATCCTTCAAGAACTGCGATGCCTTTAAGTGCCGGGTTAAACTCCCCTTGATCGATCATGTTTGATTTTAATTTTTTGCTGGCTTGTGCAAAAGCTATTGATTCGAATGGGTTAAACCCGATGAAAAGCAAAATAAGTGAAACAAGAATGAGTTTATACATAGATAGGCACCCGGAGTAGTGTTAAATGCCATTAGCTGGAATTACGAGAACTGTTTTTATTTTGTTATTGCTGAGAATTCGAAGTTTCGATTGTTCGTTTATGTTGGATTTGCTGGAGGCGTAAAAAAGATCTTCAAGTGAGTCGGTCCAAATATTGTTAAATGAAAGAATTCGGTCGCCTTTTTTAAGTCCTGCTTTTGCCATCACGCTGTTAGGCGCTACGGAAATAATATCCAAGCCGTCCGCGGTATCAGTTTCAAGTTTTTGAACTTCGAACCCCCAAACACCTTTGGAACATAAAGTCTCGCGGGTTTTATTGTTAGCCATAAGGCGATCCATCATGGCTTTGATAGTATCCTTAGGGATGTATCCGTTGGGGGCAAAAGCGATGGATGAATTTTTGTAGTTAATGGTTAATTTGTATCGTGAGTAGGTTGAGAATCCAATGATGCCTTCGATGGGGCCAAAGAATTTAGACATGACTTTGATTGTTGGATGATCCATGACAATTACAGAATTGTTTTGAGTTTTTAAATTGCCGAGTTCAAGTGATTTAACATTGGCTTGCCCGCCTGCACCAAACAGGGCAAAGCCCAACGAAGGTTTGATTACCTTGGCTTCGGTGGCAATCTTGCTGCTGATAAGGGTGACAGGGGCGCCAGTATCAAATAACAGTCGATAAGGGCCTTTGTCGTTAACCTTAACGGAAACAACGATATGGCCTGTTTTCAAGATTTCCAAAGGAACATGAACAGTTTCTTGCGCGCTTACTGTTGAGCAGAGAAGTAAAAAGAAAATACTTGATTGCAAACCTAAGCGATTTATGGAAGGCATGGTTACAACCCTTTCCCAGGTGTAAGTTCTAATGCGAGGATTTGTCTTTTTCGCATGATCTCGATTTGTATTTTTTTTAGTTCTGGAGTTGATCGATACATTTTTGAAAGATCATTCAAGGAAGTTATTTCGGCATCATTATATTTAAGGATTAGATCGCCCTTTTGGATATTAACTTTGAACGCGGGGCTATCTTTTAGCACATCGATAACCATTAAGGGGTTTGAATCTGGGTCGATGATAATGCCTAATGATCCACGAAGAACAGGGGATGAATCTTGTTTTTTTCCTGTTAATGCACCAATGGTTTTCATAAAAGATCCAAGAGCATCAAGGCTTGATCCGGAGTTTTTTCCTGAAACTCCAAGGGGAAATCTAGGTTTGAAATCTAGGGGCGTCCAAGTCATGCTATCCTTGGCGACATCAATTTCTATTTTGTGTTTTGCGAGTAAATCGTAGCCAATGAGGCCATGAAGTTCTAATCCTCCAAGAGCCATTCCATTCATGCCAACAAGTTGGAAAGGGGTTTCGAGCTTGACGCGCAGGTTTTCAAAGCGAAGTCCGCCTTCAAGAATGAATTTATCGAGAACGCACCAGCCGTTTTCATCAGGTTTTAGCCCGAGTGATTTGCCTGGTTCAGCAGCAAAAAAAGTGACAGGTGCACCCGTATCAAGGATGAAGTTGAAAGGGCCTTTGTTGTTGATTTTTGCTCTGACAATTAAATGGCTGGATTTATTGATGCGCAAAGGGATATGGATAGGCAATGCTTGGTCCGTAGCTTCCATGCTCAAGATAGGTAAAAGAGCAATGAAAAAAGCGATCCAAGCCTTGCGAATGAAAAGCATCAGAGAAGTACTTTCTTCCAATTACTTGATTGGAGAATAGTCAGTAGGGTTTAAGAAAACCGACTCAACTTTTTTGACAAGCTTCCCGTTTTTTTCAGAAGCATCCCTTGCAGAATTCCAAACAGGGTCAGCGCGGAAGCCTTTCCAAGAGGCGTCAGCAGCTTCTTTGCTTGGGTAAGCAAGAATGTAAACCATCATATCTTCAGCTTTGGTTTTGTCTGTAGGTTTCCAAAAGCCAATGATGGTGATCCCATGTTTTTCAAAAAGTTTGCATGTGTGATCACGGAATCTAGCATGAAGGGCGTCCATTTTGCCTGGTTCAGCGTAGTAGGTTCGCATTTCGAAAATTCGCTCGGTCTTGGATGCATTCACGGTTTTAGCCTCTTGTGCACTAATGGAAGAAACGCTTGAAAGGGTAAGTGTGGTTAAGATTGCCAAAAAAACAATCGTCCGGTTCTTAAAGCTTGCGATCATGTGTGAATCCTTGTTAAAAAAGTTACTTGACGGGTTTACCAATGCAAAAAAGATGGTCTTTGCCTCGAATGTAAAGCTTGTCATTAGCTACAGCCGGGGTAGAGAAAACAGGTTCTCCCAAAGAGTTTTTGTTGATCATTTTGAAACTACCTTCAGCCTGAAAAATATAAACATCTCCATTTTCGCCAATAGCAAAAATATTGTTGTCGATCATCAGTGGAGAAGCAGTAACGGGACTGTCGAGCCTTTCGCTCCATAATTCTTTGCCACTGACAGCAAGGTTGCACATGGCCATTCCTTTGTCTGTAACACTGAAAATGTATTCTTGTTTGGAGATCATGGAAGGGACATAAGGGAAAGACTTGCGGTTTTCCCAAAGAAGGTTGGTTGGTGTAACATCACCTGTGCCGCCAAGTTTGACAGCGATAAGGTGCCTATCGCCTGCTCCATCGCCACTGCATGCCAGGATAACGCCAGCGGCAACCACTGGTGATGCAACAGTGCGCAGTGGCATTTTTGAGAAGCTCCAGGTATAGGTCCAGTTTTCGATGCCTTTATCTGCATCATAGCTGGTGATGCCCGCTGTGGTCGCGACGAGGAGTTCCAATTTTCCGTTTTCAAGAGTATTGAACAAAGGGGTAGAATAACAAGCTCTGAAAGCTTTTCTGGGGATATCCCAAAGGGTTTTTCCTGTTTTGGAATCAAAGGCAAGAAGTTGAGCCGCGCCATCTTGATCATTGTTAAAAATCACTTTGTTGCCGTGAACGATGGGGCTATGACCTGGTCCATGTTGGCTAATAAAGGCACCGAGATCTTTTTTCCAAACTTCTGCCCCTTTGAAATCATGCGCATACAATGCAATTTTTTTGCCATCCCAGATGATGTTGTAAACTCTTTCGCCATCGGTTGCAGGTGTGCAGGAAGCTAAAGAGTTTTTAATATGTGTTTTAGCGACACTAGCGTTGAAGGACTTTTTCCAAAGAAGTTTTCCAGTGTTGGAATCAATGCATTGAAGAAATCGTTTGGTGCCATCGGGAAGGGAAGAATGCAGAAATAGATGGTTGCCCCAGATAACCGGTGAAGAGTTTCCGACATCAGCAAGGGGTAATTTCCAGAGGATATTTTCGGTGTTGGAGAATTTGAGGGGAATGTTTTTGGAGTCCGAAATTCCGGTGCCATTGGGGCCACGAAATCTGGACCAGTTGGTTGTATCAGCCAAGCAAAGTGCGGGTGAAATCAGAACTAAAAAAGTAAAGAAAATCAAGCGCATTGGAATAAACTCCGAAATAGTCAATTATTGTTTCATCAATTCAACCAGCATTATAACATCCCGAATTTCAAAGAACAAAGCGTTGAATCTTGTTAATTCAAGGATTCTTTCGTTTTTTTTTGAAGCCTTGGGGGCCAAATTAGGAATGTTAATAAAACCATACAACCGAATGCGATATGCATTCTCTCGAAATAAACATGAGGAATATCTGGGTAGAAAAGAATTCGGTTGGCAAGTTGTGGAATGAAAGGGGCTTCCGAAATATCCTGCCCTGCTTCGGTTCGTAGGTTTCTTTCCCAAACGGTGAGGGGGCATTCGACATCAAGCATGCCTTCTGCTGCGACTATACCGATGCAAATTAGGTGGATGATTCTAAAAACAAAGGATCTGGCCCATGCTTTTTTGAAGATAATACCAATTAAAATTGCAAGCTGGCCAAGTACCACAAATGCAACAAAGGCAAGATGGATGATGACCAGCGCATCAGCAAGAAAGGAATAATACATGGGTTTAGAATAACACCGGTTTGCCCAGTTTTCTACGAATTACGCTGAATTGTCCCATGTGCAAAAGTGTATGGTTAGAGCAAAGGAGCAAAAGTTTTCCGAGGGTGGGGGCCTTTGCAGCAAGCCTTCCTACAGTTGGTTTATCCAAGTCTGCATCTTTAAGTTTTCGCAAAGCTGTAAGAGTAGCCAATCGCGATTCTTCCATCATCTTCAGATATTGGGCCTTGGTTAAAAATCCTGCATGGCTTTGTTTCGTAGTGGAATCGCGGCTATGGGTTGCTTCAAATTCTGGTGTTAGAATTGGGTAGGAAACATCAGGAAGATTATTAACAGTCATTCTTTCAGAGGAAATTAAATGACCAATCTGCCAAGCTATATGATTAGCCCCTTCGACCGGACAAACCAGTAAATCAGCATCAGATAAATCAGAAAGGAACATGGAAAGCATTTGCCCGGTGGATTCCAAAGTAGAAGCTGTAATTTCAATTGCGTTCATTGCGTTTCCTCTTAGGGTAAAAGTTAGAAAATAATCATAGCATGAAATCTAAGAAATCAAAGTGTCCAATTCCAAGAATACATCTCTTCAAGTTGGGTGTGCTCGGTAAGGTTGAATTGCAGTGGTGTAACGGTAATAAATCGATCTCTAAGGGCAGCGGTGTCGGTTTCTGGGGTTGGATTAGGGCAGGTGAAATCTGCGCCTAACCAGAAATAAGTTCTGCCTCTGGGGTCGGTGCGTTTATCAAAGCACTCTTCATAGGTAGAGGTGTTTTGAGGTGCAACACGAACGCCAAGAACCGGTCCATTTTCAAGGCCTGGAATGTTGACATTAAACAAGGCGCCTGGGGCTGGCTTTTTGTTGATTATTTGTTCTACGATTTGCCTCGCCAAACCTGCAGCTGTGTTAAAATCCAGAGGCCTAAGCTTGGTGTATTCCAATGAACAAGCAATACTGGTGATACCAAAAAAAGCACCTTCAATTGCAGCAGCAACCGTTCCGGAATAAAGCACATTAATACCGGCGTTAGAGCCAGCGTTCAACCCGCTGACGATAAGGTCGGGCCGATAGCCGAGGAGTTCTCTTAAAGCGAGTTTAACACAATCTGCGGGCCTGCCTTCGACAGCCCAGCCAATGCGGGCCATTGTTTCGTCGTAGATTTCTTGAACCACAATCGGGTTGTTAAGTGTTACCGAATGGCCCGTAGCGCTTTGTTCGGTTGCTGGCGCAACAACCTCGACAGTTCCAATTTTTTGCAGTTCCAAGCGCAAAGCCCTAAGGCCTGGAGCATAAATACCATCGTCGTTAGTCAGAAGGATTCGCATTGTCTTTGGGTTCCTTTTCTGTTTCCAAGGCGGACTCGATTTCATTTTCCAGTTTTTTATGCCTTAGAACATGGTGATAATGTTGCGCAAAGCGATGTGCTTCATCCCGTACATATTGCAGCAAGCGCAACGCAGATGAATGCCTACCTAATCGGATGGGTTCAGAATCTCCTGGGCGAAAGATCTCTTCATCTTTTTTTGCAAGTGAAATCAGGCAGGGAGGTTCGATACCCAAAAGCTTAAAAGCATCTAATGCGGCGTTAAGCTGGCCTTTGCCCCCATCGATGAGAATGACATCAGGGAATATTTCTTCGGAATCGCGTTGTTTTCTGAAGCGCCTGAAAACCACTTCTCGAATGGAAGCGTAATCATCAATGCCTTGGACGGATTTAATCCGAAATTTTCTATAACCCGGCTTAAAAGGTAAACCATCTAGGAAGCGCACAAGCGATGCCACCGTCTCGGTTCCCCCCAGATGAGCAATATCAATGCCTTCAATAGTTCTGGGGGTTGTAGCGAGCCCAAGGATTTTTTTTAATCCATTGAGGCCTTTTTTTGGATCGATGGGAAAGGCCCCCGGCTGTACATCGCGTTTATTGTCTCCTCGGTCTTCAAGCTTTTCCAGGGATAGGATTTCATCTCGGATTCGTGCTGCTTTTTCAAACAAAAGTTCTTTGCTTGCTGCTTCCATCTCTTTGCGCATTTTTCTAAGGAGTTTCTTTTTACGCCCTTCCAGTACATGAATCAATGATTTGATCTGGGCACGATACTCTTCTTTAGAAACTCTGAAATTGCAAGGTGCAGTGCATTGCCTAATGCTGTGAAGCAGGCAGGGGCGGAACCAGCGCCATCGATTCTCATCGGATTTTATATCGAGGCTACAAGTTCGAAACTTAAATACTCGTTGCAGTATTAGAAGAGCGTGTTTAAGCGCCTTGGAGTTAGTGAATGGGCCATAAAGCCTGACTCCCTTCCTACGAGGCGAGCGTGTAAATTCGACCCGGGGGAATTCTTCGCGTACCCTTATTTGTAAATAGGGAAAGGTTCTTCCATCTTTTAATGCAGCATTGAACCGGGGCTGAATATCTTTGATTAGCCTAGCTTCAAGAAGAAGAGCATCCACTTCGGTTTCAGCCTGTAGGAATTCGATTTCTTCGATCAAGGGCACGAGGTTCTGGGTTCGGGGGTCTTCAGCCGCAGCCTTGGTGAAGTAGTGCGATGCCCTGTTACGGAGATTCTTAGCCTTGCCTATGTAGAGAACAACACCCTTGCCGTCCTTCATGATGTAAACACCAGGGGAGGTAGGGAATGTTTTGACTTTTTCGGAAGGAGGCAGGCTGTTTTCCATCTAACCCCAGTCCAGAAGAAAAATAGAGCAAATTTACCGGGGGACAATCCGGTCTTTACCAATCATGGGCCGTAACACTTCTGGAATGATAACAGATCCATCCGCTTGCTGGTTGTTTTCTAAGATTGCAACGATTGCCCTCGTAACCGCAACAGCAGTGCCATTGAGCGTGTAGGCGAAGCGTGTACCTTTTTGACCTTGTGATTTGCTACGAATATTTAATCTTCGTGATTGGTAATCAGTGCAGTTGGAAGTGCTGGTAACTTCGCCATAATCCCCGTCTTTACCTCTGCCAGGCATCCAAGCTTCGAGGTCGTATTTTCGGTATGCTGGGCCTCCCAAATCGCCCGTGCAGGTGTCGATAACCCTATAGCAAAGGCCAAGGCCTTGGAATATTTTTTCTTCGATACGAAGAATGTCGAGGTGAATACCTTCAGCTTGTTCGGGGGTGCAGAATGCAAACATTTCGACTTTGGTGAATTGATGAACCCTATATAAACCCCTAGTATCTTTACCGGGTGCACCAGCTTCGGTACGGAAGCAATGAGAGAGCCCGGCATAGCGCAAAGGCATATTGGCTTCATCAAGAACTTGATCGCGGTGCATGCCCCCGAGGGTGATTTCTGCGGTTGCAACAAGGCACAGATCGGTATCAGCGATGGTGTAAACCTGGCGTTTTTCGGGGTCTGGATCACGCGGAATAAAACCGATGCCCTCGAGAACTTCAATGCGAGCAAGATCTGGAGTAATTACTGGGATGAAGCCTTCTTGAACCAAGGTGTTCATTGCGTATTGAACAAGTGCAAGTTCTAGCAAAGCGCCTTCGTTTTTGAGGTAGTAAAATTTCTGGCCCGCTACAGAAGCGCCTGCTTCGAAGTCTGCAAGTTGTAATGAATCACAAAGCGCAACATGATCCTTTGGGGTGAAGTCGAATTTTCTTGGCTGACCCCAGTGTTTGATTTCTTTGTTATCTTCAGCAAGCAAGCCAACAGGCGCATCTGGATGAGTCATATTGGGGATGATATTCAGAACGGATTTCAGATTGCTTTCAATTTCTTTTGCTTGTGCTTCCATTGCATTTGCTTGTTCGCGAAGAGATTTACCTTCACCAGCCAGTTGTTGTTTTATAACTAGGTCTTTTTCTTTAGGGATGAGTTTAGATAACTCATTTTGTTTTTGTTGGATGGCCTGAATATTGGAGAGTAATTTTTTTCGTTCGTCATCGATAACGATAACTTTATCTACATCCGCGACAAGGTTGCGGTTTTTGCAATTGGATTTGACCGCCTCAAGATTGGCACGAATAAAAGCAGCATCAAGCATGAGAAGTCAGGCCTCCAAAACAGTAAGAGAACTAAAAGAAGGGTGTTAATCAGGGCCTTTTTTCCATTGGCGTGTAGGGTTGATCATTCTTGCCTACAAAGATTTGTTCTGGACGGAAGATGCGGTTGTTTTTCAATTGTTCGAGCCAGTGGGCTGTCCACCCAGCGACCCGGGAAATTGCAAAAATAGGCGTGAACAAATCGCGTGGTATTCCCATGCTTTGGTAAACAATCCCTGAATAGAAATCCACATTCGGGAAGATACCTTTAGGCCCTAAAATACCAGTTGCAATCCTCTCGATTTCAACCGCAAGGTTGTAGATTTCAGGCTTGCTGGTTTCCGCAAACATGTGCTCTGCAAGTTCTTGAAGCACCGTTGCCCGCGGATCTTTGACTTTATAAACACGATGCCCAAAACCCATGATTTTCTTTTTGTGCAATACTGCATCTTCAAGCCAACCCTTGGCCTTTTCTGCAGTGCCAATCTCTTCAAGCATATCAAGCACTTCTTCATTGGCACCACCGTGAAGTGGCCCTGCAAGAGTGCCTATCGCTGAATTTACCACAGTGAAGGGGTTTGCTAAGGTTGAACCCGTAACCCGACTACTAAAAGTCGATGCATTCATCGTATGTTCTGCATGAACAATCAAGCAGGCATCTATCACTTTAGTTATCGAAGGAGAAGGCTCTTCTTCGGTAAGCATGTAATAGAAATTTGCAGCATGGCCTAAATCATCTCGGGGCGGAATCGCCTCATCGCCACGCCTGAGCCTATGAAATGCCGCAACAATCGTTGGAAGTTTTGCAATCAACCTGATGACAGCTTCCCAATTTTTTTCAGGGTCAGTCCGATCCTTGGTAGGGTAGAACATTCCACATGCTGCAACCCCAGCTTGCAATGCATCCATAGGATGCCCAGATTCGGGAAGGCATTTGATCAGATCGATGATTTTGTATTTTAATCTGCGATGGACCCGCAGTTGGCTATCGAAGGTGGCAAGTTGCTTTTGCGTAGGTAGCTCACCTTTAAGAAGGAGCCATGATGTTTCTTCAAAGGAACTTTCCTTGGCAAGGGTTTCGACAGCGATTCCCCGGTACTCAAGTCGAGCTCTTTTGCCATCAATAAAACTAATTGCAGATTCCGCAACTGGCACATCAGCCAATCCGGGACGGTATTCGGGTTCCGCCATGGTAAGGCCCCAATTTATTAGGGTGATTCGAAGTATTGATGCATATTTTACACCAACGTTAGTATAGAAAACTTAGAATAAAAGTGGGACGTATGGTTGTATTATTGCCCTAAGTGGTTGTAGATTATAGCTTTAAGTTGGTTGTAATAGTATGTTCTTAAATAAAAAAGCATAAATTTAGGAAGAGGTTAGCGAGATTCATTGCAAGCTAGGTCAGTCTACTTAGAATAGAAACATGTCTACCAACAATATTTCGCTTGATGTGATTTCAACACCCGTCAAGCCTGCGCTGCTTTCTCTATCCCCTCTAAGCCTTAAAGCTTGGATCATGGAAAAACAGCAACCTGCACATCGCTTGGTGCAAATCCAACAGTGGTTGCTCTTAAAACGATGCATGGCTTTTTCCGACATGAGCGATTTACCCAAATCGTTAAGAGATGACCTCGCTAATGATTTTGCATTGTATTCTGAAGAAATTGAAGTTCATAAAATCGCAGAGGATGATACCCGAAAACTAATACTAAAGCTTCAGGATGGTAACCGGATTGAATGTGTGTTGATGAAAGAGGAGAGTCGGAGAACTGTTTGCGTAAGCACCCAAGTGGGTTGCGCCATGGGTTGTGTTTTTTGTGCCAGTGGAATTGATGGCGTAGTAAGAAATTTGAAGGCTTATGAAATCCTTGAGCAGATGATTCTAGCCCGAAACTTATTGCCTGAAAGTGAAAGGCTGAGCCATGTTGTCATCATGGGCATGGGCGAACCGATGGCAAACCTCGATAACTTGCTCGAAGCCCTTGAAACTGCATGTTCCCCCAAGGGGCTTGGGTTGAGCGCTAGGCATATCACAATTTCCACGGTTGGGCTTCCTGTAAAAATAAAACAATTGGCCGATACAGGAAAGCAGTATCATCTTGCGGTTTCTCTGCATGCACCTAACGACGAGATACGATCGAAGATTGTGCCTACTAACGCTAAGATTGGTATTTACGAAGTTCTTGATGCTGCGGATTATTTTCAAGAAGTTACAGGCAGGCAGGTGACTTTTGAATACATATTGTTAGGCGGGATCAATGATCAGAATGACCATGCGCATGAACTTGCATCATTGCTAAAGAAAAGAAAAGCACATGTGAACCTGATTCCGTTTAATCGCGTTCAGGGATTGCCTTTCCTGAAGCCGGAACAGGAAGCTGTGCATGAGTTTGTTAGGATTTTAAAGGCATCTGGGCAAACTGTTACGGTTCGAAAACGCAAGGGTGCAGATATCGATGCAGCCTGCGGCCAGTTGCGAAGAGCAAGTGCGCAAAAGATTAAAGACTGATTAAAGCTGTAAATAACCTTTTAAAGTTCACTTCGTTGGGTGTTATAATAACTCACATATTAAAGTTTTTAATGCATGGCACTAATCTTAGGAGAGTATGTTGACAGCAATTGGCCAATCCAGTGCCCAATATGCTTTACGCGACCCAGACATCAGATTGATGTTGAGGGTGCGTGCGGATGAACCCGGGGCGTTTGAACAATTGGTGCTTTTGTTTCAACAAAGGCTTGTGGTAATCATGAAGCCGATGGTGGGAAGCAGAGAAGAAGCAGAGGATCTTGCGCAGGAAGCATTTCTTAGGGTTTACAAATCACGTAAGAACTATCATCCGAAAGCGAAATTTAGCACTTGGCTTTTCACCATTGCCAATAATCTTGCATTGAACAGCATCCGTTCTAAAAAGCGGCGGCCTCAAGTCTCTTATCTTACTTCAGAATCAGGCCAGCAGCAGCAGGTCGGGGTTGACCAGCGGTTGCCTGAAAAGCAGAGTCAACCCGAGATCCACCTCCATAATGTTGAACTTGCTGATGTCATTGCCAGGGCTTTGGATGGGTTGAATGAGCGCCAAAGAATGGCGGTTGTTTTGAACAAATACGAAGACATGAATTATGCAGATATTGCAGTGGTTATGGGGCTAACGCCAAAAGCGGTGAAATCGCTTTTAAGCAGAGCAAGGGTTAATCTGCGTGAGGTATTAAAAAAATACATTTACATGGATGGCGCCGCGCCAGAGAATTGCGAACCATAGTGTTAAGGATGTTAAAGAAATGAATGAACCAGAGCACCCCGATGATTCGCTGGAAAAAGAAGAACTATATTCTTCTTATCTGGATGGTGAGTTGACGGAAGAGGAAGCTCGGGAGTTTGAAGCCAAGTTGGCATCAAGCCCAGAGGAGCGTGCCAATTTTCAAGCCATGAAGAAAACTTGGGAGATGCTTGATTATCTTCCCAAGCCCGATGTAACCATGGCGTTTACTGCAAAAACCATGGAAAAAATGAAGGCGTTAAGTAATCCAACTGTCGCAATAAAAGAGTATTCATACGGGGACAGAGGATTGTTGATTGCTGCAGCATTGTTGGTTTTATTTGCAGGCGGTTTTGGAGTTGGTTCGTTATCTTTTAATGACACGACCAGAGTAGATATAGAGTTGGTAAATAATCTGCGACTCTACGAAAATAAAAATCTGTACGAGCAAATCGAAAACATTGAGTTTCTGAAAAAACTGGATGCACCGGATTTGTTTGGTCAGGAACCCTCCGGTTTGTGAAAGAGAACGATAATGAACTTCATGAAACTGTCTGTAATTTTGCTGATGTTGGCGTTTTTGATTACCTTGGGGAAACCTGCGGGGATTTTTGCCGATGCCCGTGATGAGCAAGAACAAAAATACCAAAGCCTTCTTAAAAAACTGAAGGCCTCAACCGAGCATTACAACCAATTGGTGAAGAATTACAAATCATTTCAAGCCTTACCCAAGGAAAAACAAAAGACACTTAAAGACCTTGATAACGCCATTTTTCAACTGATCAAGAGTTATGATTCTTTCCAGACATTGGGAAAGGAAAAACAGATTGGCCTAAAGAAAACAGCGGGTAAGTTGGATTCCCAGGAAGCTGGAAGGCTACTTGAAGTTTTTCAGAAGTTTGGTGGCTGGTATGAAGCTTTGGATCAAACAAAAAAAGATAGTTTAGCAAAAGCTTCTCATCCTGATGGGCGCATTGCTGAGATCAAAAAGATTTTGACAAGCCAATGGATGGGTCGTCTTCCGAAAAGAGATTTAGATTCATTGCTGAAATTAGATGAGACAACGCGTGCGCTTCAAATAGTGAAGATGAAGAAAGAAGAACAGATAAGAGTTTCGCAATCATTTGACAAGAAGAAAAAAGGTGGGTTGTATTTGGAGGAAACTCAAAAGTTTATTGCCCATATAAAACAACAGCTTAGTAGCGAACAATTGGAAAAAATTGGCAAGTTAGAGAATAAAAGAGGTGCTTTTGTGAAAATGATTCTGGACTTTGCTGAGGATAATCCGCCATTGCCATTAAACAAAATGGGCGTCAAATATCTATTGCCTAAGGATCTTCCGCCTGAGGTTTTAGCGCAGTTAAAAAGCTTGAAACCAGGGGTTTATAAACCGTTTGAATTAACAAAAAACGAAAAGAAGTGGCCCGCGTTTGCCCGTGGAGTGACAGAAATTATTAGAAGAAGTGACCCTGCATTTAATTATGAATTCGGCGCATGTAAGTTTGAAGACTTGCCCGAAGATATTAGGACGTTTGTGGAGAACGAATTAATTCAAATGTTGCAGGATGATGAAAAAGTTAAACTTCAGTTAGTGGAAGGGAAATGGCCAGATTACCCGTTAATGTTAAGGGACCTGGCCAGAGTTCATTTGGTAACAATACCGGGCATTTCAATTCCCCCGGAATTATTGCAATTAAAACCGGGGAAAGTGCCGATGATGTTACGCTGAAACTTAGCCCTTGGCGTTAAGCTTAATAGCTGAGTTATCTGCGACATTAACCCAAACATGAACATGGGGGCTGCCTCTAAAATACCAAACAAAAGAGGGGCCTTCCAAACGCCAGTTATCCCAAACACCATCTTTGCCGATATCGCCCTGCTGATAAAAACTTAGATTGCAGCTATCTATGCCACCTTGTTTTTCCAAGCAAGCCATCGCTTCGTTTTGGTCATTTAATCTGAATGGCTCGATCAATCCGCTGAGAACACCTTGTAGTTCTTTTTTCTGGGTGGAATCCAACTTGTTGACTGCGATTCCGGAGAACTTGCCTTCCTTGCCTTTGAATGCAACTGCAGCTTCAGGTGGAGTTTTTTCAACCAATGCGATTTTTCTTTGGTCTTCGCTTAGAAGTTGATAAACCTTGTTGGCCTTTAAGGCTTGAGGCCAGAAGATATTGCCTTTGTGGTCTGCCCCTTCGTTAAAAGTATCAGCGGCATGACCGTAGAAAATGGGGCCACCAAAAGCCACACTGTCTTCAGAGTTACCATCAGCTCGGAGAGTCATGTGCCTGCCGGTCATGACAAATTCGAATTTGCCCGAACCAGGTTTGCCGAAGATTGCGATGCTTTGGTCGGCACCCCATTCTTTGCCATTGGTGTCGTCTTTAAGTTGTTTAAGGAATTTGGAGTACCACTCAGGGTTGACGAGGCCTTTAAAAATATCGTGAATGATGTCTTGTTGTTTTTTTGAATAATATTCGCTGCGAATATGTGGTTTGGTGATCTGCCAGTTATTTGAGACGAAGGTTCGTAGCAATCCTCTGCTGGCATCTTTATGATCCCAATCAAAGCAGATTTCTTTTCTTTGAGCATCTGTAAGGGATTCGTATAAGCCCTTGACAGCGGTTTCATCTGCCTTGGAGGTATCCGGAGCGGCATGGGCGAATTGGTTGCCTGTTGCAGAGGCAAGGCCGATTGCAGAAACACTCTTGATGAAGTTTCTGCGGTTAAGAGGGTTTGAATCGGGGGAGTTAGAGTTTGAAAAAATCGGGTCACTCATGGAAGGCTCCTGTTTATAGGTGGGAAGAGGACTAATTGGATAGTAACCCAAAAGTGAGAAAATAACAAAGAACAATTCTAGATCACGCAGGATTATTTGGGGGGGAAGGGGGTTTTCCTTTTCCGGACTTAATATAGGCTTCCCTGCCTTTTGCATAATTATCGGAATGCAATATTTCCAAATTTGCAGAGCCACTTTCGAGGCATTGTGCATGTATTTGCTTAAGGAAGGGGACACACCACCCGCAACCACTACCAGCGCCTGCGCATTCAGAAAGCATGCTGGCGACTTTGGGTTTTTCGTGCCTTATGAAGCTTAAAATTTTCCTTTTGCTTACATGGAAGCAATAACAGACTTTAGCATCGATTTCCATCTGACGGTTCCTTTTAAACTGTTTCTTCTGTGTAATTTAACATGAATTGTGAAAATACCAAACATAGGATTGGGCAAATGCTATTGCAGGCAAGTTAAAACTTGTTATTTCAAAAAATGATTGTGTGTAGATGTTGGGAAATGATGGTAATTATTTGTCAGGAATCTTAGTGAAAGATAGCTTCAAGAATTTGTTGAAAGTAGTTGCAATGTTGCTGATAAGCGCTTTTTTGTGCGTATCGTCAGTCTATTCTCAGCAGCCAATGCCGTTTCAACCATCGCCATTACAGCAAGCGGTACCGCCCCCGCCGCCACAGCCTCTTTTGGGCGCGCCTGTTCCTGTTCCTAATTCGGTTCCATCTGCCCCTGGGGTGCCCAGCGAGCCTGTTCGTTCGCCATTAGACCCAATGAATGTAGATAGTTTGCCGCCAACTCTTTTTCCTCAAACCCCTGTATTGGTGGATAATCTTACAAGAGACAAAAGCATTTATGGCTCGGTAAAAGATGACCCTGCAATATTTATTAATGTGGATTTTGGTGGGGTATTGCCAAAGCTTACTAATCAGCTTCAATCTACCGTTACTTATCAGAATGGCCGTGTCGTAAATGTCAATCTTCCTTCTGCCCAATTGGATTGGGCATTTCAACCGCATTTAGAATTAGGTTATAGGTTGGCAGGAGAACAGGGCGGATTTGCAGTATCATGGCGCGGATTTTCTTCATCGGGAAGTTCAAGCGAACCAATCAATAAAATTCCTGCAACAGTAAATACAAATGTAAGTTTTAACATAGGCGACATAGATTATATTGCCCCGATGTTTCAACCTTTTAACAAGTTTGATGTGTTCTTTAGGATTGGTGCCCGGATAGGTGGAATCTACTTTACAACGACTCAGGAAAACAACTTTGAAAACTTTTCGGAAACAAACTACATGTTTGGAGGGGGGCCGCATTTTGCGATTGAAACCCATAAGAGATTTGAAAAGATACCTGGGTTCTCGCACTTTGCTTCAGTTGATGGAACAGTACTTATAGGGCAAACCAGCCAGAACTTTTCGGCAACACAAGGGCCATTTTCTGCAACCAGTAGCCAATTTGTAATCCAATCCATCCCTGCGGTAACTTTTCAAACAGGCTTTAGCTACACTCCAATCCGGGCATCGAACACCAAATTTTCAGTTGGTTATCAACTTGAGCAATGGTGGAACATTGCCAATGTGAATGAATCCAAGGGTCAGTTAGGCGACAATGGTTATTTCCTACGGTGTCAGGTTGATTTCTAAATTCTGGTTTTAATGCTTGCGTTCAATTCCTATAGGCCTATTTTATCAATTATTGTTACCCCACCCGAATCTTCGGATTAAAACATGAAATATCGATTGCTTGGAAATACTGGCATCAAAGTTAGTGAACTTTGCTTGGGAACTATGACTTTTGGCAAGCAAGCGGATGAGCGCACTTCGTTTGCAATCATAGACAAAGCTGTTAATGCGGGCGTTAATTTTATCGACACCGCAGATGTCTACCCGATTCCTCCCGATGAAAATACCTGGGGCGCAACCGAAGAAATCATAGGCAAATGGCTTAAAGGTAAAAGGAATCAGTTTGTTCTTGCCACTAAATGCAAGCAGCGAGTGGGCACCTCGATCAATGATGAGGGGTTGTCTCGCAGGCATATCATGAATTCCGTTGAGGCCAGTTTGAAACGGCTTCAAACCGATTGTTTTGATCTTTATCAAGCTCATGCGCCCGACCCCAACACGCCCTTGGAAGAAACTCTTCGTGCCTTTGATGATCTTTTGCAACAGGGGAAAGTGCAAGCTATTGGTTGTTCCAATTACCCCGCTTGGCAAATCGCCCTGGCATTGGGAATTAGTGATAAGCATGGTTGGTCACGCTGGGGCACGGTTCAACCTAGGTACAACATTCTTTATCGTGAAATCGAAGCCGAACTCCTTCCCCTTTGTCGAAACCAAAATTTGGGGGTCCTTTGCTATAATCCCTTGGCAGGTGGCATGCTTACAGGTAAGTACAATTCGTTGGAAAGCCAGGATGCAGGCGCCCGCTTTACTCTCGGAAAAACAGGCGATCTTTATCGCGAGCGTTATTGGCATCAGGCCCATTTGGCAGAATCGAATCGATTAAGTGAGTTTTTTAACAAAAGAGGTAAATCGGTCATAACTGCTTCAATAGCTTGGGTTTTGTCGCAATCGGGAGTTACTTCTGCAATTTTAGGGGCATCGAGAGTAGATCAATTGGATTTAACCTTAAAAGCTGCCGATTTTACACTTGAAGAAGAAGAAAAGGCTTTTTGTAACCTCGCATGGTATAATTTACCCAGACCAGCAACTCCTCCGGGCTAAAAAAGTAAAGTTAGTACTTGAAGATATTCTTGTTTCAAGGGATACTAAAGATGTGATTCTTGGCTGCAACTGTTTTTGCCTCACGCCGACTGATTTTTCTCAATCCACTGTTTTTATGGAGATCGAATAATGTTAGTAATTCCATCTAGGCCCGGTAAAGATACTTGTGATGGGATAACAAGAAGAGAAATTCTCCGTGTTGGTGGTAGTGCAACCCTTGGCATTAGCCTTGCAGATATTTTTAGTTTGCAGAAGGCAAGTGCTGCAAGCAATCAATCTGGTGGTCCTGGATTTGGTAAAGCAAAAAGTGTGATTCTTGTTTACTTGCAAGGTGGCCCTAGTCATCTCGACCTTTGGGACCCTAAAGAAAATGTTCCTGATAATGTGCGAAGCGTTTTCAAAGCTATCGACACTAAAATTCCAGGCGTAAAGTATACCGAGTTACTACCCAAGCTGGCACAAGTGAATGATAAATTCACCATGATCCGCTCCATGAGCTATACGCCAGTTGGTCTGTTTAATCATACCGCTGCAATTTATCAAATGTTAACAGGCTACACAGCAGACAAGGTCAGCCCTTCAGGCCAATTGGAACCGCCAACCCCAAAAGATTTTCCGAATGTTGGCTCTAATGTTGTAAGAATCAAGCCTCCTGTAAAGCCCATGCTACCGTTTGTAATGCTTCCTAGACCATTGCAAGAAAGCAATGTTGTAGGCAAGGGAGGTACCGCTGGTTTTCTTGGCCGAGCCTATGATCCCTACCTGCTTTATCCCGCAGGCGACGACATGGACATGACCAAGATGGACCGCATTAAAATTGATGATTTAAAACTGCGCGAAGAAACTAGCGCCCAAAGGCTTGGACGCAGGGCTAGCCTTCGTGAATCAATCAACAAGGGATTGCCCGCTTTGGAAGAGGCAACTTCCAAGTATGCACTTGATGATTATTATGGTAGAGCACTCAGCTTGGTTATTTCTGGAAATGCGAGAAAAGCTTTTGAACTTGCTCAAGAACCAAAAGCCCTGCGCGAACGCTATGGTATGAACACCTTTGGCCAAAGCTGTTTATTGGCTCGCAGGTTGATTGAAGCTGGTACTAAATTTGTTGAAATCAACTGGCCCAAAGTAGCAAACTCCGACAATCATTCTTGGGATGTACATGTTGGACTTTCCAAGCGCATGAAAGATCAATCTGCACCAATGCTTGATTCTGGCCTTACTACTCTCATCGCAGATCTGGATGAAAGAGGTTTGCTCGCTGAAACCCTAGTAATTGCTGTGGGTGAGTTTGGTAGAAGCCCCCAAAGAGGTGTTTCGACTTCTGGAAATCAAAATAATGATGATGGCCGCGATCACTGGCCCTACTGCTACACTGCAGTGGTTGCAGGAGCGGGTGTTAAGCGTGGTTTGGTATATGGCAAGTCTGACAAGACTGCCTCTGCCCCAGTCGATAACCCTGTTCATCCACGCGAATTGTTGGCTACCCTGTACCATAGTGTTGGTATTGATCCAGGCACTATAGTCTATAATCACTTGAATCAGCCCAGAGAACTTGTTCAAGGTGACCCTGTTACAGGGATACTTTCGTAGTATAATTAAAATAGTTGGTATTTCGACCGGCTCATTATTGCGCCGGTCGTTTTCTTTTAAAAGGCCCCTCATGGATCGTTCCCCTAAACAAAGATGCGAATGGCTTGAGCAGCAATTGCAAGTTTCTTTTCCCGAAGAGATACTTTTGTTCTGGGAATTTGCAAAATCGCTCCGTCCCTTAGAGCCACTAAGTGCGCTCGAAGATTCATTGGGGATTTATCTTGTAGGCGCTTTTGAAATTCTCTCTGGGAAATTCGATACCTACTCAGGCGAGATCCCGATTTCACTTCATTGGAGATATGGCCTCGACCCACCAGAGTTTTTTACGCTGTTGGCACGAGGAGAAGACCGCTGGCATGCAGGTTATTATATCGATGCTCCTGCGGGTAAAAGTTATTGCGTCACTTCTTATTCTGCAAATGATGGTTTGCAGTTTAATTTTGATGGCAGGAGCTTGTTTTCTGCTGTTGAAAGATATCTGGATGATAAGGAATTGATCAATGATGAAGATGATGTCGTACTGACAGGGGCGGAGTTGGTAGAAAGTAAAAAAGCATGCGATAAAGTGCGAAAAGCTTTGCTGAAGTATCAACCATTAGCGAAAAAAATCCAAGTAGGCAAACGTAATGTTGTAGAAAAAACAATTGATGGTGTTGGGGTGGTCGCTGCTAAAAATGCAGTGGGTGAAATTGATAAGTCTATCAAGAAGAAAATACCTTACATGGTTTGGTCTGATACGGATTACGAGAAAGTTATGCAGGAAGCTGTTCGATTGCAGGCGTTGGGGAAAGCTGCAACCGCTTTGAAGCTTGCAAAAGATTTATGGCAGGTGGGCGATGAACATCGAATGCGGAAAGCTGCATCAGTGATGGTTGAGGCATATAAAAAATTAGCCAGGCTTCCCTTTGATAAAATCTTGGGGGAACACCTGGCTTATTTAAATCGTGAATGGTTGGACATCCTAGATGCCAGCAGTTGAAACTAATTGATCTTTAAAAGTTCAACTTCAAAAATCAGGTCCGCATTTGGAGGAATAACCCCGCCTGCACCGCGTGCGCCATAACCAAGATCAGGGGGAATGGTAAGTTTGCGTTTTTCGCCAATTTTCATGCCTGCAACGCCTTCGTCCCAACCCTTAATTACCATTCCAGCACCCAAACCGAATACAAATGGGTCGCCACGATCAACGCTACTGTCAAACTTTTTACCATTGCTCTTCAACCAACCTGTGTAATGAACGGTTACTTTTTTTCCAGCCTTGGCTTCGTCGCCAGTGCCTTCTTTAAGTACTTCATATTCCAAACCAGAAGCAGTTTTCATTGTCTTTCCTTTTTTTGTTTCCTGAGCGAAGCCATTGCTCAATGTTGTAAGGGCTAAGAGTACCACAAGAGCAGCCATGCTCTGAGTTCGAAGAATCATGATTTTTCCTTTCTAGAAAAAGTAATGCCAAATGGCTAATAAAATATATTTAACAGGAGTTAGGATTTGGGCCAAGAGGAAAGTATTAACCTACCTTAAAAAAGTAGTAAGAGGCCAGTAGGTAGCCAATGGAGATAATCAGAACTCTGAGCATTTTTCTGGGTATTTTTTGGCTAAAGGTGCCGCCCAGATATCCTCCAATGATCGAGAAAAAAGCCATTCCCCCTGCGAATTTCCAGTCCATGGGGGCATCAATGCAAAAAACGATGGCAGCCACGCAATTGATGGTGAATGCCAGTACATTTTTTAGGCCGTTTACCCGGAAAATATCTGGAATACCCATGAAGGAAAGAGATGCAATCATGAGGATTCCAATGCCCGCCCCAAAATATCCACCATATATTGCAACTAAAAATTGAAATAGAACCAATCCCAGCACGGAGTATAAACTCTTCGAGGGATCTCCTTCCCCTTCAATTTCTGAAGTTTTTGGCTTGGAAATCAGGGGCTGAACTAAGAACAAGGTTGATGCTAACACAAGTAGCCAAGGTACCAACAATCGGAAGTGCTGCGGAAATCTGGTGACCATCAAGGCGCCCAGTATGCCTCCTACGATGCTGGGGGGGATTAGAATCAGCAGCCAAGTTTTAATGCCTTTTAGGTGTGCTCTGCTTCCCCAAGCGCCTGCAAGTGAACCAGGGAAAAGCCCGACCGTGCTCGTGGTATTTGCCATTACTTCGGTACCAAGTGAGTACACAAGTGCGGGGAAAGTAAGCAAAGTACCTCCGCCCGCAATTGAATTAACAAACCCAGCAGCAAGGGCTGCAAGTGCACAAATCAAATATTCAACCCAGTATTCCAAGTCTCACCCGTTCTTGTTTATGATTCCCAATGAACTGTGACGCCAAGATATTCATCTTTGTTTTTCAAGAGCCCATCGTAAGCCATCGTAAGCTCAGTGGGTTTGATTTTGTGGGTGATAAGCCCATTTAGATTTAATCTGCCGTTTGCTAATGATGCCAGCAGCCAATTTTGTGCCTTGTGAATGTTCCAATTCCCATTCAGGCGAATATGTGCTGGTTCAAACAGCATATTGCCATGCGCCCCGCAAACTTCAATGTAGCGGCGATGAAGGTCATCATAAAAGTTGACATCGGTGGCTTTGCCTCTGGGGCTTCCTACCACGATGACTTGGCCTGCATCGCAAGCGAGAGACATTGCTTGAGGAACAGCATCTGGAATACCGGTGGCATCAACGACAATTTCCGCACCTGGGCCGAGTATTTTTCGAAGTTGTTCTTTGATTGGGCCGTTGGCAGGGTCAATGACGGCATCAGCGCCAGCTGCAAGAGCTGCTTTACGCCTCATGGGAACTGCATCGATACCAATCACAGGGTTAGCCCCCGCAGCCATCAAGCAGCGCAGTGAAAATTGCCCAATAATACCAAGGCCTAAAACCGCAGCACTTCTGCCGAGAGTAAGCCCAGCACGAATGGAAGCGCCCATGCCGTACCTCGAAATACAAGCCACAGCGGCTTTTTCGAAGTCGAGATTCTCAGGCAGTTTCCACCACTTGCCCCGTTCATGGGTGGTGCTTAGAAGTTCATGGGAAGCATGATTGCCGGGAAAACTAACCCGGTCACCTTCTTTTAAACCTGTAATATTTTTGCCTACTTTTAAAATGACGCCTGCAGCGGAATAACCCGGTCTGAAGGGGAACTTCCAATCAGGCATGCTGGGGTCTTTAAGCCATTGATGGGAACCGGTGTAAACAGCCAGTTCAGTTCCCGCGCTGATTGCAGAAACCTTGGTTTCAACAAGGAATTGGTCTGGGGCAGGATCGGGAATTTCGACTTCCCGAAGGCCAGTTTTGTGTGGTTCAAGAATAACTGCTTGAATAGCTTTCATGTTTTGTTCCTTTCAAAAAACAGTATGAAAAGATCCTAGGGATAAAACGGTTCCGTGTCATGTCAATTCTTCCCCCAACTTTCTCTCAAAGATTCCTATAATATAGTTTGGAAGAGAGCATGCTTAATCAGGAACAAATTCATGATCTGGGAAATTGAAATACGACCAAAAGACTCTGACCTTGAAAAATGCAGAGTAAACAAGGATTTTCACCTGCTGACCCCGGGTGCAAAAGCCAAAGACCCCATTACTTCTGCTTCTAAGGGGTTGCTTGTTTCGGGTGAAATTAGCATCGAGCAGATTCAAAAATTAGTTACAGAACTTCTGGTAGATTCCGTGGTAGAAAGCGGAACCATAAATAAGCTGGGAAATTTGCCTGTTGGCGAAGGTACCAATGATCCCTGCCTTGCAACGGTGCTCTTAAAACCCGGCGTCATGGATCCTACCGCATTAAGCATTATCCAAGCTGGGCAAGATTTAAAAGTGCCTGTTGTTTCCGTCCGCAGTTTCCGCAGGTATTTTGGAGCACCTCTTGCTCCCAATGAAAAAGAGATTTTGTTTAGAAGGGTTCTTGCGAATGATGCGATTGAAATGGTGGTGGAAGGCCCCATTAATCAAAAACATATCGCAGAGGGCGCCCCGTATGCATTTAATAAGATCTTGATTCCCCTCCGGGATTTAAAACCCGAGGAACTTGAAAAACTTAGCAAGCAGATGAGCCTTTCTTTGAACCGTGAAGAAATGCTCACGATTCAAGAGCATTACCGTAAAGTGGCCAAAGATCCCAACGATATCGAATTGGAGACTATCGCCCAAACTTGGTCTGAACATTGCTCCCATAAAACCCTTAAGGGTAGAGTTGATTTCGAAGGCAAGATCTATAACAACCTGCTTAAGGAAACTATTTTCGAGGCCACTCGTTTTCTGCGCGAAAAAGCAGGCAAGGATGATTGGTGTGTCAGTGTTTTTGAAGATAATGCTGGCGTCATCAAGTTCGATGAAAACTTCCACCTTTGCTTTAAGGTAGAAACCCATAACCGGCCCTCTGCGATAGAGCCCTACGGTGGCGCCAACACAGGAATCGGTGGGGTAATCCGCGACCCCATGGGCACTGGCCTTGGTGCAAAGCCTGTTTGTAATACCGATATATTTTGCTTTGCCCCGCCTGATACTCTTGCTTCAACTCTGCCTGAAGGTATTTTACACCCGCTTAAAATCATGACCGGGGTTGTTTCAGGCGTTCGTGATTACGGAAATCGCATGGGCATTCCTACCATTAATGGTGCAGTTTGCTTTCATGATCGTTACCTAGGCAACCCGCTGGTTTTTTGCGGCACAGCAGGCCTTATCCCAGTCGATAAAGTAGTTAAAAAACCTTTGGCAGGAGACTTTGTCGTTGCGGTGGGGGGTAGAACCGGCCGTGATGGTATTCATGGCGCAACTTTTTCTTCCGCTGAATTAAATTCAGATTCAGAAAAAGTGAGTGGTGGAGCGGTTCAGATTGGTAATGCCATCGAAGAGAAAAAAGTTCTCGATGCTATTCTTAAAGCCAGAGACCTTGGCCTTTATAGTTCGATTACTGATTGCGGTGCAGGTGGGTTTTCTTCTGCTGTGGGCGAAATGGGTGAACACTTGGGGGCTTCCATTCAATTGGATCAAGCCCCTCTTAAGTACGCAGGACTTTCTTACACTGAAATCTGGATTTCTGAATCACAGGAAAGAATGATCCTTTCCGTACCTAAAGAGAACCTTGCAAAGTTGAAAGAAGTTTGCAAATGGGAGGGCGTTGAAGCTGTAGAGCTTGGCGTTTTTGAAAACACTGGTAGGCTCAAACTCTTTTATCAAGGTACCGAAGTTGGCGATATCGACCTTGATTTTCTGCATAACGGCAGACCCAAGCAGGTTCGAAAGGCAGCTTGGAAAATCCCTCCAGAGTCTGCTTCCAATCCTTCTGCTCCCATTGATCAAAACCTTGGCGAAACTTTGCTTAAGCTTCTCTCATCTCTCAATATCTGCAGTAAAGAATGGATCATCAGGCAGTATGATCACGAAGTGCAGGGCGGGAGTGTTATTAAACCTCTTGTGGGAATTTTAGAGGAAGGCCCTTCCGATGCCTCTGTGGTTATGCCCGTACTTGGTTCTACCAAAGGCTTTGCTGTTGGCTGTGGCATATTGCCTGACTACGGCGATCTCGATCCTTATGCGATGGCCGCTTGCGCAATTGACGAAGCCGTTAGAAATGTCGTTGCTGTTGGTGCTGATCCTTCCCGCATCGCCATCTTGGATAATTTCTGCTGGGGTAATACCGATAGGCCCGAAGTTCTTGGCTCACTGGTAATGGCTGCAGAAGCTTGCAAAGATTTTGCCATCATTTATGAGATGCCATTTATCAGCGGTAAAGACAGTCTTAAAAACGAATTCCATGCAAAAGGGAAAAGTATAGTTATCCCTCCCACTTTGCTGATTAGTGCCATTGGTATTGTTCAGGATGTTCGGCAGTGCGTTACCATGGATATGAAAAAAGCAGGGAACAAGTTGTTCCTTGTGGGGCGTCTTACGGAAAACATTGGCGGCTCACAGTATGCAAAGGCGCTGCAATTAATAGGCGGCATTGTTCCGAGGCCTGATGCCAAGGAAGCCATTGCAATTCATAAAGCAATGCATGGCGCAATCACTGCTGCAACGGTGCGATCCTGCCATGATGTTAGTGAAGGCGGCTTAGCTGTTACTATTGCAGAAATGGCTTTTGCAGGGGGCATTGGTGCAGATATTCATGGATTGAACACCTTGGGGAATATTCCTTTTGCAGCCATGCTGTTTGCAGAACCGCCTACCTGTTATGTGGTTGAAGTTGAGCCTCAAAAAGGTGAACAATTCCAAGCAATATTCAAAGGCTTGCCTGTGCATGAAATAGGCACTGCGTGTGTGGAAAAACGCTTGAGGTTTGTAGGCCCAACAGGGGAATGGGTGCTTTGGACAGCACTCGAAGATTTACGAAAAGCGTGGCTTTCCACTTTAAAGTTTTAGCCTTCTAAGGGGCCAAGGTAGCCACCATCTTCAGGATAACCCGCATCAATAAAGCCTTGCAGGATGATCTGCGCTGCAATCTGGTCGCGCTTTTCCTTGCGCTTCTTCATGTCTAATCCTGCTTCACGCATAATAGAGTTTGCTTCAAAGGTGCTGAAGCGCTCATCATAAAAAAACACGGGTAGATTCAAAGTTTGTTTTAACCATTCGCCATAGGCCCGTGCCTCTTTGGCTTTGTCGCCTTCCCTTCCATCGGAATGGATGGGTAACCCGACAACAATTCCCGTGATTTTTTCATCAAGAACAATGCGTTTGAAGTAAGCTCCATCCGCTTTTTCATTGATTCGATTGCGAGTTTCAAGAGCGAACGAAATTCCAATGGTGGAATCTGCAAACGCCAACCCTACTCGCTTTTTTCCAAAATCTATCCCAAGCCATCGTGCCATTATAGGTATAATTCCAATCCTCTTTTTCGCAGGAGATCAACCAATTGTTTTACTCCTGCTTCATCTCGTTTATCTGCCACTAGAAGGGCATCGCCATCTCTTACAATGATCAGGTTTTCTACCCCAATGGTCGTTGTTAGATTATTGCGATTATCCGAAACGATAATGCAATTACTGGTTCGGATGCCACAATGTGAGGCTACTACCGTATTGCCATCGGCATCTTGTGGGTGCAGCCTTTCAAGGGCCTGCCAACTGCCCACATCGTCCCATTTGTAAGGCGTTTGAAGAACCATTACTTCCTTTGCTTTTTCCATCACCGCATAGTCAACGCTGATTTTTTCCATCCCTGCGAACTCAGTTTCCAACACCGCTTTGCGCTCGGGGGTGTCCCAAGCTGCTGCGATTTTTAATGCTGCATCATGCATTGCTGGTTTGTGCTCTTTAAGAGTTGCAAGCACTGTGCTGGCGCGCCAAACAAATATACCACTATTCCAGAAGTAGTTGCCCGAAGCAAAGAATTGTTGAGCTATTTCAAGCGAGGGCTTTTCTTTGAATGCAGAAACTTTGTAAGCAGTCAGCCCCTGCTTTTGCGCTGCTTCAGGCCCCTTTTGAATATACCCGTAACCTACCGATGGGTAGGTTGGTGGAATTCCAAAAGTTAAAAATGTGTTCGGGCTATCTTTGCAGATTTCATGCGCTGCATGAACTGCCCTGCGAAATTCTTGCACAGGCTCTATCACATGGTCTGCGGGGCTAACCAGCATCACTGCTTCGGGATCGCTTTTTATAATCAACGCTGCTCCCAAAGCAACACAAGGTGCGGTATCCCGACCCACGGGCTCGCCTATGATGTGATCGTTTGCAAGTGCGGGCAGATGCGCCTGTGTTTCTTGTCGGTAAGCTTCTGAAGTAATCACCCACATGCGTTCAGGCGGAACAGCGGCTTCCAGCCTTTCGTAGGCTTGCTGTATGAGAGATCGATCGCCGCCGAGTTGCAGGAATTGTTTTGGTTTTTTTTGTCTGCTGCGGGGCCAGAACCGGGTGCCGCCGCCACCAGCCATGATCATTGCATGTAACATTTAAAACTCCTTGGGGTTATCTTGTAATAATAGTGGAAATTTTACTTGGAAGTTGTTTGGAAGTTTTTGAGATAATTCCGCTGCATCCATTGCAAACGAAGGGCAGATCTCGATTTCAGGCGTTGTCGAATACGCGGGCGTTTTTACACCTGCTTTTTCTAGCCATTGGATAAAGAGTTTGCATTGCGCCAGCTTCGCAGTTTCTGGTGAGTCGTCTCCCTGCGCATTTTTTAAAGGTGCAAATTCTTCTTCTCTTTTCGTCGAAACCAGCAACCACCGCTCTGCAAGTGGAAAGATATCAAAGATGAAGCGCTCAAACTTCCAAGCGTTTTCTTTTTCGGGAACAACCTTGTTAAGGTTTGCATCCACATGAGACACTTTTTTTCGAGCAAGGTGAAAAGGTAATGCATCACAGTTACTGCATACAAGATTTAAAAAATCAATGTCGAACAGATGGATCGCTGGGTTCCCGGTATCGATGAAAAGGGAACCATCATGCTTTTTTCGGTTCGCCAGTTCTAATGGAAGATCCGAATATTCGATGATCTGGCAGCGCCCATTCACCTGAATAAAGTTTCCAAGTTTATCAGTCGGTGAATCTTTGAGAATTACTTTGCTTGATAATTGAGATCGATGCGAAATGTGGTGCCCAATGAAAATAGGGTCCGCTATTTGAACCAAAGGGTTGTCAACTTGGAAAAAGAAGAGATGCTTGATGCCTTGAGATTTAAGCTGTTCTAGCAGGCCGGCCTTTTTCAATGCGGTCAGAGTGCCGCCATGGCCATCGGGGCTGGCGAATACTTTTGCAGGTTCTTCAAAAAGAATGGCGCCTGTATTAAGGTCAACAGCGGGCATTGTTCCTTGGGTGAAAAAGATGACCTGTTCTTTTTTCAGTCCGAAGAACGCATGCGATGTGAAAAAAGTAACGGTTTGATCATGGGTTGCTGGGCTAGTCATGATTAAAAAAGGAATATCACGATTAGCTTTTTTTGAAAGGGTAAGAACTTTTTCCGAGTGAAGTTGAAATAAACTTTTTTGCGTTATTGGTGTGATGGGCCAAGTGCCTTTTGGCTGCAATGTTCCGAGCCTGCTGCCTTGCCCCCCCGCTACCATAAGGATTGCGACCTCGCCCTTTGCCAGTGCGTTTATTCCTTCTTTTTTGGCTTCGGTAAAGTTCGTGGTTGAGTGCAGTACGGGAACTGCGGTGATTTTTTCTATGTCGGGTAATGCAAAGGGGATTGTTCGTTTTGCAAATAGGTTCGCAAGGTATTCCAGATCAATTGCTTCTAATTGGCGTTCGACCGAAGATTGTTCGTGGGGTGAAAGCTTATCCCAATGAGGAAGTATTCCACCTTGGTTGGATGATAATAATCTTTGGCGTAAATCCTGTCGCAAGTCCTGCCCCTCCTGGGCTGCAAATCCAAATTAAAACTCAAATGTTAGGCCATCATAGGCCAGATTGACCCCTTTAGGCAACCTCGACTCCACTTCATCATGATCCATATCGTGGCATAAATGGGTTAAATACGCTTGCTTGGGCTTTAACTGTGTAATTACTTCAAGTGCTTGTTCCAAATTAAAGTGTGCTGGATGGGGCTTATGACGCAACGCATCCAATACTAAAACATCCAGCCCTTGTAATAGTTCCATGCTTGTTTCTGGTATGTGGTTTACATCAGTGCAATAAGCCATTGCCTTTATCCTAAAGCCTAAAACATCAAAATTGCCATGCACTAAAGGCACAGGGGTGACTAATTCCCCAAGCACATTGATGGGCGAAGTATTAATGCGTTCGAAGGAAAGCTTGGGTACATAAGTTTTGCTTTTTCCAGGCTTAACGGTTTCAAACGCGTAGGAAAAAGCAGATCGGATTCGGTCTTCAACATCAAGAGCGCAGTAGAGGGGAACGGGTTGCCCTAAAAGATGCTGTATGGGCCTAAGATCATCCAAGCCATGCAGGTGATCAGCGTGATAGTGAGTAAAAAGAACGCTATGAATCGCCCCAACCTTGGCACGCAGTAATTGTAACCTTAGTTCAGGCGGAGTATCGATTAAAATATTTCCATTAGGTAGCTTGATCAAGCCGGCACAGCGAAACCGGTGATTGCGTGGGTTATCCGAAGTGCAAACTTTGCAATTGCAACCAATCATTGGCACGCCAACAGAAGTGCCAGTACCCAGAAATGTAAAAGAACGCATACTCATATGGGGTTAGTATATCGAGTATGCGTTCGGTTTATAAGTAATTAGACTGCTACCTTTTATTTTCCTGAATCAGCACCAATGCTGACAGGCTTATAGCCACCAATTGATTTAAAGTAAAGCAATAAAAGTAAATACAGAACAGCCATAGTTGCCGGAACAAATGCTGTTAGTTTTAATGCTTCTTTTCCGCCATAAATCCCTGCTTCAGCAACTAATTTCTTATCTTTTTCAGAGGATGCTTTTGCTAATTCCCACCAAGCAACCAACTGGCTATGATTTTTATCTTCTTTTTTGTCTTTTGCTAGAATTTCACCCGCCCTTTTAAGTTCTTTTCCATTGTCTTCAAGCACTCCAACTTTAGCTCCGTCCAGTCCAACTGTTTTAAATGTGAAAAACTCGCTTTCTTTTTCAGATTTGTAACGGTTAAATGAGTCCTTGTCTACGGACTGAAGCTGTTTTGACGCATTAAAATCTTGTTTAAACCCTATTGCAGGCCCGCCAAGGAGTCCAGCGGAGAGCATCCCAATGCCTCCAACCATACCAATTGAAATTGCTCCCCCTTTTGGGAATTGTTCAGAAACTACAGCAAGCATTGTTGGCCAAAGAAAAGTTTTTCCGCAAGCATAAACTGTTGCTGCAATTATGCACATAACAATGCCTTCTGCATTTCCAAGTAAAGTGAGTCCAATAGCACCTAAAATACCGCTGATACATAAAAGGCCTAAAGATGAAATTTGGTGCACAATTGGCCCAGCTACAAAACGAAGTAAAAACATCAGGAGTGATGTATATACAAAAAGTGCTAAGCCATATGCGGGACTTCCCATGATCGACCCCGTGATTTTACTGATCCACGAATCTGTACCCAATTCGACATAACCAACCATTCCATGAATAATTAAAAGGATTATCATTAAAGGGGCAAAAAGTGTGCCTAGCATTTGCCCTAGGGTTATACCTGCGGATTCTGCTTCTGATTTGGGGAATTTTTGGCCTAAAAGCATAATCCCATATGCTAGAACTGGAATTAAGAAGAGTGACATTTGAATTTTCCAATCAATAGGTGGAATATCTTTATCCGGATTTCCAGCCATGAAGAATGAAGCTAATCCACCCAAAACTAGTCCAGCAGGCCAACCGGCGTGAAGTATGTTTAAATAATGTGTTTTGTTTTTGGGAAATAAAGTTGCAGTAAGTGGGTTCACAACTGTTTCACAAAGCCCATTGCCAATTGCAAAAATAAACATTCCCCAAAAAAGACAATCATATGCAGCCTGTTTTCCACCGGAAGCAAATGCAAAAGGTGCTGCAAGGGTTAGAACCCCTGAAATAAAGTGGAGTAAAAAAGCTAATAGCATTAATTTCCCATAGCCTACTTTGTCTGCTATCAACGAACTTAAAATAATTACAATTCCAAATCCTGTTAAACCTCCACCAGTAATATTGCCCAATTCGGTCATAGTAAAACCAAATTGCTCGGACCATTGTCCAAGAATACCGCCTCGGATTGCGAAACCGACGCCAGCGGCCAAAATGGCCATGAAGCCTGCCCATAGCAATCGCATTGCATTTGGGTTTTGATTTGAAACAGATGCACTAGACATAAAGGTTTGCCCTTTGAAATAGGAACACGGGGAGAGTTTCTAAAACTGAAACCAAATTCAACATAACTAAGGTTTATGGTGAACAGGCAAGCTTAGTAACTTGTTTTCAATATTTCAGGATATTAACCAGACATAGGACCTTGTGTCTAGATAAATTGGGGTTTGCAGGAAGGATTCTAAGGTCTAGCGCTTTTTATAACCCGATCTTCCCACCGAAACAAAAGAACTTACCTAGCTTTACATAAAGTGCTCTTCCATTACTTCCTCTTGTTTTCGTTGGGGGAATCGTTATAAGCCGGGTGCATTCGGTTAAAGATGGCTCCTAAATATAGTGGTGAAATTATGTTGCTAGGAAGATTATTTGCTGCTTTATCAATAATAAGTCTTAGTTTGATTGGTTGTGTTTCCACGCCTGTTAAAGAGACTGCCAAAAATTATCCTCCCGCAACTGTTTCTAAAGCCGCTAGGGCTCAGTCGCCTGAAAATGATTTGTTAGCATCTGCAGATGAGATAAAAGTTGCAGAGGCGCAATCCATAGCCAAACCCGGACAAAAAACTTTAGGCAGCAACATCGTTGCATTAGTTAATGGTGAAGCGGTTTTGGAAGAAGAAGTTTTGTTGACTCTTAGTCAGGGAATTAGCGAAGGCGCTAATGATTCTGCAAAAAGAAAAGCTGCGCTTAATCAATTGGTGGAAAGAGAAATTGTTATTCAGGATGCCTACACTAGGTTGTCCAAGAATCCACAAGCAAAGAAGTTTTTGGATAAGTTGCAGGAAATGGCGGGAAAAGAGTTTGATCGTTATGTGCGTTTGCTTAAGGATCGAAACAAATCGTTGAGTGATCCAGAATTCAAGACTCTATTAGAATCGCAGGGCGTTTCACTTGATTTGCTTCGAAGGCAATCAGAAAGAAACTTTATAGCTATGCAGTATATGCAAACCAGAATCCTACCTAATTTGGATCGCATAGGGCATAAGCAGATTCGTGATTATTACGAAAGCCATCCTGAAGAATTTCAAATTCAAGACAGTGTAGAGTGGAAGGACATCTTCATTAGTTATAGGAACTCTAAATCGCACGAAGAAGCGATGGAGACCGCTCGAAAAGTGGTTGAAAGAGCGAAGAAGGGTGAAGATTTTTCCAAGCTGAGCAAAGAGTATTGCCATGGGGATGGCGCATTTAGAAATGCAGAGGGGATAGGTAGAAAGAAGGGCGAAATCAAACCAGTTCAAGTTGAAAAGTACCTGTTTGAATTAAAGGACGGAGAAGTTGGTCCGCTTGTCGAATTGCCCACCGGTGTGCATGTTATAATGCTAGTTAAACGAGAACATGCAGGGATGAAGATTTTTGATGAGAAGGTACAAAAGCAGGTTCGAGATCGGTTGCGAAACGAAGCAGGCCAGTATGAAATGAAGCGCATGCTTTCTGATATGAAACGACAAGCGGTTATCGAATATATTCATGACTAAAAGAGCAACGCCAGCTTAAACTGCATCATGCAGATCAAGCTGGCGTTTTTTTTGACGCACTTTATTTTGATGTGAATGGTATGCCTGCAGTTGCTCTGCTGGGTGCTGGTCTAGATGTCGAAATCATAGAATCATCCTGGCCTAGCAATTCTTGCAACCCCTTTTTGAATAACTCGCAGCGTAGTTGGCTGGCATCTCGTTCACTAGTTCTAACATCTGTTAGGGCTTTAAGGTCATCCCTTTCTTGAACAACTTCCTTATGATGGATCAGTTTCTTTTCTAAAGTATTGCGATCTTCTTCCAGAGCACTTATGCGCGATTTCATCTGATCCCTTGTTGATAATAGAATTTGATGGTCATCTTCCATTTTTGATAAGCGCTCTTCAAGGGTTTTGATTTTTTCGGCCTGAACTTTAGGAGATGGTCCAGGGTTTTGGGCACATCCCCAAATACCAATAGTTACTGCAATCGCGATTAACAAATTACGGTTCGAAGGATTCAATTCATTCATGACAATTTCTCCGTTTTATTTTGAATTAAAAAACCTTTCAGCCATTCCGATGACAATCGAAAATTGGTTGTTAGATTGATAACTTAGATATCGGCTTCCCATTCTTCCTGGATGACTCGATTTATCAGCCTTTGCTATACTTCTTGGTTTTAGCAACCGGAGTAATTGGCATAATGCTTAAAGAGCGAAAATCTTATGGTTTTGAAGGGTTTTTACTAATTCTTTGATGGTGAATATTAAAGTGGTTCGGTCTTTGTTTTTCGAATACTTGATCTCTCGAAGTGCCTTTACCGCTTTCTCAAAAACTAATCTTTGAGGCTGTGTCAGTTCTTTGAGTTTTGTTGATGCCAGTTCATTCGATGCATCAGATTGCTTTAGGGGTTCCGCTCGCAACAGGGGTTCAAGGGTTGTGATGCATTCTTGCAAAGAAAAGGCATCAACTTTTTTCAGCCAAGTTTCTAATTCCATTGCAATATTTAATTCTGATGGAATTAACATGGGAGGTTTTTTTATCAGCCAGAAAACACCCAATGCAATCAATATTAGCAATCCAATTGCAAACCAGGGCGACATTCTTTCAATCATGAGGCCACCGTTTTTTTCTGGTGTATCAAGTTCCTTAAATGGAAATAACTTTTCTGGTATGAGCCAGTTTTCCCAGGCTAGGGCGACATTTTTTACACCAAACAATGCAGATGCTTCCAGTGTGGGAATATCTATCGCTCCGGTTTTTTTAGCCCGAAGAATAAAGGGAATGGTTTGCACTGCTTTGCCCTCGGATTTGGTATTCAAGGCTTCGCCTGCCGGTAATAATTCCCAATCCTTCTTGTATTTCTCTTCCAAGCTGAATCTGGAAACAACAACCTCTTTTGTGGTTTCGAATTTTAGAAGGATCGAGAAAACTGCACCAGGCAACCTTTCTTCCAATAATTTAACTTGAATGGTGGCTTCGACTCCTTCGGGAGATGTTAGCGCAGGAACTATTATATTTTCAGTATTTATCTGAAATAGAAAGCAACCTATCATCGATACGAAAAGCGGAGAAACTATCATCGTTATTATTAATAACCTTTGAATGTTTGATTGAAATAACTAATTAAGCTTGAAAGATAGGGTTCGGATGTGCTGATGCGAAGAAATCCCGCACCATTACTTTTGCATAACTTAGCCACTTTGTTTTCGTGTTCTGCAAATAGCCGAAGGTATTGATTACGAAAATCTTTGTCTGAACTTTTAACTAAAAAAGAATCAGTATTCCAAGGGTTTTTGCAATGAATATCAGGGGAATCCGGAAGAGAGATTTCCCTTGGGTCAAGAATTCGTAACAAGTGAAGGTCATGCCTGTTTGCACAAGCACCAAAAAGCACAGGATCAATTGGTTCGTAAAAATCAGACAATACAAAAACCATGCTTCGAGGCGTTTGCTTTTCTGCAAGGGCTTTCCATAAAACATTATTTGAGGTCTTCATTACTGGATTATCTTTGAGCAGGCTTGCACCTATCGCTTGCACTAGTTTTTCGCTGTTTGCATGGCTGATGATTCGTTCGACCGCTTTGTCGAATTTAAACAGGGAGAATCTGTTCCCTGAGTTAATCGCAATCCAACCCAGTGCAGTTGCAAGTTCTGCTAGCACTTCCAGTTTGGTTGATCCCGTTGTGGAATAATGCATGCTTTCACTAGCACATGCAAAAATCCGGATCGAAACCTCTTGATCATGCATGAACTTTTTGACTAGGACTTTGCCCGACCGTGAAGAGGATTTCCAATCTATATGCCTGACTTCATCCCCTGGTTCGTATTCGCGTAACTCCACAAAATCCATGCCGCCACAGGGTATCCTTGCTTTCATGGGGCCAGAAGGTCGCCCTTCCAACGCCTTGCGAGTACGCAAGAATATTGCTGCCAGAAGCGATCTACTTTTAGAGTCGAGCATAAGTTTTAGTCCAAAAAAACAATGTCTTGATTTTAAACGCTATCTCCTGCAGAGGGCGAACATAATCTGATAATAAAACTGTTATTGTCATGGATAATTGATATAAGAAGTTATCGAACTCCCATTTGGAATTCTTAATAAACATGAATATTCCACAAACAATCTGCTTAAAAGATTTTGACCCGGGCCAAAAGCACGGGCCAGAGCGGGTAGCATTGCTTGTTGCCAACATTCTTGAAAATGGCGATAAGTGCAAGGCGACGGATGTTTATATCGAACCATGGGTGGATAAACTTCAAGTTTGTTTTCGAGTCGATGGTGTAATTTTGCCTTCAACGGAATTGCCGAGAGAGTTGGGGCCAAATATCATCGCCCGTTTGAAGTTTCTCGCAAACTTACTTTCCTACAGGCAAGATATTCCCCAAGAAGGCCGCATAGTTCAGGTTGATTCGCTGGAAGGGATTGAAGTGCGAGTCAGTACATTTCCAACCATTCATGGTGAAAGAGTAGCGCTCCGACTGTTCCGCCGCGAGAATAGGCAATTCATTTTGGAAGAACTTGGGCTTGAACCCGGAGTGCTTAAAAATCTAAAAGATGCGATAGGTGAGCGCACAGGGGCGATTCTTTTTACAGGCCCTGGCGGGAGTGGTAAAACCACTAGCATTTATTCCTGCTTAAGCCACATTGCTAAAACTGAAAAAACCAGAAGGCATATTGTCACCCTTGAAGACCCCGTAGAACAAATTCTCGAGGGCGTAAGCCAGACGCAAGTGTCGCCCAGTACCGGGTTTGATTTTTCTTTGGGTTTGCGGAGTTTGCTAAGGCAGGACCCCGAGGTGATTCTGGTGGGTGAAATGCGAGATCCTGAAACCGCAAGGGTTGCAATTGAAGCTGCACTTTCTGGCCACTTGTTATTTAGCACCTTGCATGCTGGTTCGTCCTGCGGAGTTATTTCAAGATTGTTGGAAATGGGGCTGGAGCCTTACTTATTGACCAGTTCGCTTCGGTTGATTCTAAACCAAAGATTGTTGCGAAAGATTTGCCCTAAATGTAAAGGTAATGGTTGTGCAGATTGCAATAATACTGGCTACCAAGGAAGGCTTCTGCTATTGGAAGCGATGGTGTTAAACGAAGAAATGCGCAGAGCGATTTTAAACCGAGCCGATCGTACGACGCTGGAAGAGATTTTTGTAAATAATGACGGAATAACCCTTGTAAGCCATGCGATAGCAGCAGTAAAAGCAGGCCAGACCACCAGAGAAGAAGTGCTTCGAGTTTTAGGCTCTGCAGATTGCGCTACGGTTCTTTACAGTAATCAAGGTGATTGATAAGTATGGATAATACGGAAAAGAAATTTGGTGCCCTGACCCCAGATCAGTTGATTTACCTGAACGAGGAAATTGCAGGTATGGCTCGGGCTGGTTTGCCATTAGAAGAAGGCCTTGCATCAATAGCCCGGGAAATGTCACGGGGGAATTTAAAAGAAGCCACTCAGCTTTTGGCACAAGATTTAAAACAGGGTAAATCACTTCCCGAAGCGATCGCAGCACAGCAGGGCCGTGTGCCGAAATTTTACTCCAGCCTCATGAATGCTGGAATTCGCGGGGGCAACCTTCCCGAGGTGCTTGCCTTGCTTACCACCTATGCACGAAGCCTTTCTGATCTTTCTTCGGTGGTTTATACTGCGTTGCTATATCCAATGATGGTTATCTTGATTGCTATATTATTGACCGTTATGATCATGATATTTGTCATGCCGCAGTTCATTTCAATTTTCAGTGATTTTGGCATGCGCCTACCTTTTTTTACCCAATTGATTGTTGATGTTTGCCGAAATCCGATACCAACATTGGTAATTCCTTTGGGGGTGATTGGGATATCAGCAATTGGGTTGCGCCAAGTGTTTAATGCAACCGAGGTAGGTCGTTGTAATTGGGCCAGGCTGATTTATTCACTTCCAGTATTTGGGGTTTTAATTCGCTCTGCAAGGTTGGCAGCGTTTACGGATTTACTTGCAATCTTGGTTGAAAATAAAATGCCATTGCCCGAAGCTTTTGAACTTGCCGCCCAAGCCGGTTCAGATCCGATTTTGAAAGCAGGTGGGATTCAAATTGCAGAAAAACTGCGTCAGGGCTCTTCTCTTGCGCAGGCGCTTAAAGAATTTAAAATCCTCCCAGAAGTTGTTTCATGGATGGCAGGTATGGGGGAATTAAACGGGAATCTGTCTCAAACATTGAAGCAAGCTGCGCAAATGTATGCCCGGCAGGTTGCGGTGCGCTCACAAATGGTTCAAAGTATTTTTCCACCTTTGCTGGTTGTATTGTGTGCGGGATTCATTACCTCAATTTTTGTGTTTGCGGTTTTTCTTCCCCTGATAAATTTGCTTCAAGGATTGAGTAATTGAGTTTTTAAAACCCTACTTCAATATGTAAATGAACAAAAATAATAAAAGCATCCGATTACTTATCACCATGATCCTTGTAGGGTTGTTGTTCCCTGTTTTAGTTTTTATCATGTTGTGCGTAATGAGGCTTCAAGTATTCGCATTGTATTACGCGATGATGTACTTTGCTTTTTCTACCTGGGCCATGGTTTCCTTCTTCTATTACAGGCATGTCAGACAGGAAGAGTTCCGCAACCTTTTAATGTCTACTTTTGCAGCCGATAAACCCATTGTCCCCATGTTGAACGCTTACCTTGCTGACAGGCCCAAAGGATACTTTCGCGAATTTATAATTATTTGCTTTCTTTCATTTATGAACCCAGCTTATTACCTGATTTACTACAAGTTTTGGCGCTTTGATAAACGAGTGGCCGGATTGATCGAACTATTGCAGCAGGGTTTTTCTTTGACCAAGGCATTGAGGGAGTACCCCGATTTGGTTTCGCAGGAAGTGTTTCTTGCACTCTCTCTAGGCGAAGTCACGGGAAATTTTTCTTCCTGTCTTTCGATTATCGGGCGCTGGCAGAAGGATCTTTTCTGGCTCACTGTTTTACCTCGCATGGCCTACTTGTTTTTTATGGTGATTTCAACATTGAATGTTGCAGTTTTTTTTATGGTTTTTATTGCTCCTAAATTTGAGCGCCTTTTTAAAGATTTTGATTACGCCCTTCCCTGGGTAACTCTTGTACTTTTGAAGATTTTTAATTGGTTGCCTACCTTTGGCCAGAAAGGAAATGTCATCGCTGAATTTGCTCCAGGTGTCTGGATTTTTTTTGTGGTCCTTGTTCCTTTTATTGCAGTACTGCCTTTTTGGAATATGACCGCTAGATGGTATTTCCCTATTGTTGGTTCGATTTATCGAATCCACTTGCAGGGGAATTTTTTGAAAATGCTGGGGATCACCTTGCAGGGGCAAGTGGTGGTTTCGAAGGCACTCACTTTTCTGGAAGAGTCAAACTGTTTTTCCGGGCCTTCCCAAAAACAGTTGGTAAAGCTTAATTCTTCCATCAAATTCGGCCACTCGCTTGAAGATAGTCTCGATGCTTCTGGTTGGTTGCCTAAATCCATGAAACCCTTTGTTCAATCTGCCCAAAAAGTGAACAATCTTCCCTGGGCATTGGAAGAAATCGGAAATCAAAGACTGCGCCTAGCTTCATTATTTGCCCAGCGCTTCTCTTTGGTTGTCTTTCCCTTATTAATGTTGCTTTTAGGCATTATGGTTGGCTTTATTGCAATTGCCATGTTCATGCCATTGATAAAAATGCTTGTGGAGTTGTCATGAACATAAAACCAAAAAGACCAGTACTAAGGCGGCAAGGTTTTACTATCGTAGAAATTATAGCTTCGTTTTCTATTTTAGCCATCGTTATGGTGGTGATAGCCCAAACAACTACTTGGTGTTTTCAAGAAAGGCATCGTAACAGCAATGTATTTCTTGGCAATCAGGCGGGAATAAATATCATCGAGGAGGCCCGTAGCACGCCTTGGGAAAAGCTGGATGAAAAGTGGGCGGAAATGGTACAAGACACACGTCGGTATAAATCGTTGCCGCCTGGTTCGGTAATAATGGTAAAGGTTACGCCATCAAAAGAATTTAAGTTGATCAAGAATGTTGAAGTGGTGGTGCGCTGGGATTACGGGCGGAGTTTTGACCCTAAAGAATGTACGCTCACTACTTCGATTGCGCCAAGATCTATTGGGTTGCAGGGTGAAAAATGATGTTAGATAAATGCAAAACCAGAAACGCATTCACCCTGATCGAGATGGTTGTTGTGATGGCATTGCTTGGCGTTGTGATGTTGATCTCGACTACGATGATCATTGGCCTGATGTATTTTTCATCCACAGAAATAGGATTGGCTAATAGGAACATGGAGGTTGTGGCCCTAGCCAACCTTTTTCGAAGCGATGTTCGGGTTGCTTCATTTGCAGTAATCACAACCAACGCGAATAAAACCACAGGTTTAAAATTGGCCCTTCTATCCGGGGGGCAGATAACTTATGAGGTTGAAAATGGTGCGTTCATGCGTAAAAGTCTTCAAGGAAAACAGCGATTGATGGGGGTACAGGATGTTTCATTTCAATTGTTAAATGATGGTTTAATGGTGGAACTTAATTGCCTTGATAAAGCTGATTCCGGTAGAACCAGGGAGCGGACATTAAGTTTCCGTGCCAGTCTGAATGGAGCCCGAAAATGATTGTCATAAAGGCTCCAAGTAATCAACGAAAAGGTGTTGCGCTTATAACTTGCCTAGTGTTGATGGCGTTGACTTCCGCTTTGTTAGTGTCGGTTGTTGTGCAGGAACTTTCTACCCGTAAGAAGTTTGAGCAAATCAATCTTGAAACTAAGGTTCAAAATCTTGCGATGTCTGCCCAAGAAATAGCGTTAGGTTTTATTCTGGAAGATGCGGTAGCAAAAATCCCAACTATGATTAGCCCCATTCCTGACTCTAAGGTTACCCTTAAAGTGCAGGAAACAAGCAAGAATTCCTATACGATTGAAATTGATGCAGAGTATACTCCGCAAGATAAAAAGCCTGTCAGGTCTGCCCTGTCAGGCTCTTTTTTGATCAAAACGCAAGACGGAAAAAGAGTCGCCCAATCTGTTGGTAAATAGAATCAAGTAACTATCAGAATTTGAATCCCCCATTACTTCGACTTATCTTTGCTTTCAGGTCCTTCAACGGTGACTGCCATTACGATTGGTGAGGTTGTGTCTGGCCCTTTTACAAATTCAATATCCTTGATGATTTCAGTAGGCCTTTTGGGGCGAACTGCAAGGTATCGAATCTGCTGGCCCCGCAATGAAAATGCAAAGGTAGAATCAGGTACATCAATTTTACGAATGTAGTCTGCAAAGACTTCGCCATTCTTCAACAAATGATCTTCGGTTTTTCCATCAGCATAATGAAGTCTGACAATCATGGAGACTGAACCCTTTGGGGTTGCAGGGAATCCCCATCCGCTAATCCCACTTAATAAATGGATAGCGTTGGCGGGGCCATTACATGCCAGTTTGACCTGCTTGGGCATCTTTGGTGGGATGGTGCCGTTGGTTCCATGCAACATGATTACATTGGGGTATTTATCACCCTGTGGATCGACAAGATTAAAAGGAATGCCCTGAAATACCTTGGGTTTCCAATCGGGGAATATCAGTCTTTCAACTGTAGCTTCTTCACTGTGAAACATTCCTTTGGTACTTACGATGGTTGCAATTTTATCAAGTGGTAATGGAAGGAACTTTCCTCGTTGCGTAAGGAATTCGAGAAGGTTGACGAGATCGGGTTTTGAAAGTTGTTTTTCAAAACCTTCGGGCATGAGCGAACGATCGGAAGCTTTAATTTCATCGATGTCATCTCGCAGAACAGTCTGCTTTTTTGCTTCGGTATCAATAAGCTCGATGGAAGATTTTGTTTCTGATGCAAGCATACCTGTAAGTATTTTTCCGCCTTTAGTGGAAACAACATATTGTCGGAAATTGCCTTCAACATCTCTGTTCGGGTCCATGATGTGGATGAGTAATTCTTTTTTGGGGTGTGCAGCCATGCCTGTCATGTCAGGGCCGATTTTTACGCCTTCCCCCTGATGCTGATGGCATTTGGAGCACTGGTTTTTGTAAACGATTTTACCAAGATTTGCATCTCCAGATTGAGTAGTTGCAAACATGGAGTCATCGATGACCTTTTGCCTGTCAGCGTTGGGCAAACCACCCCCACGGGCAAGTATGACTTTTGCTTTGTCGGTTATTTTCTTGTTGCCGGTTTGCAAAAGAGCTTGCTTCTGGTCAAGGCTTAATTCGGAAATTCTTAGTTTGTTGTTTTCAAGCGATGCGATCAATGCTTCAGTCCAGGTGGCTCTGGAAAGAAGTATACGGATCGCAGTCTGTCTGAGATTAGGTGTCCAATCGGGGAAGCGTTCTACCATTGCATTGCCTGTTTCTGATTGATCAGAAAGTGATACCGCTTCAAGCATTCCCAGCCCGACTTCAGGTGAAAGTTGAGCCGTGATTAATTCGAGAATCGCTTTTGCAACAGAAGAATCAGAAGAGCCAAATTCACACGCTTGTTTTGCGGAGGAGATACGCTCGGTATCGGTTTGCTTGGTGTCGGATGCCGCTTTTAAAAAGCCTTGTACGATTACCTTCGATTGTTCTGCGAGGGATTTGCTGCCCCATTTCTTGCCTAATTGGGCGAGTTGCCCCCTAGCTGCGATCGGGAGAACTACGAAGAGATCCTTAAGGGCTTTTTCCGTACGGGCATCTAATTTTGGGGGTTGGTTTGCGGGCCATCCTCGTGCCAAGCCTTTGAGCGTGGCTGTTTGAATCAGCGGTTCTGATTGCAATAGTTTTTCAAGCAGGTTGGCAATGTTTTCATCGGGCTTGCCTCGGGCGTGATGCTCTGCAACTCTTTCAACAATGGTTAATAATTCAATTGAGGGCGGTGCGTTTTTATCGGTGACGGAATTCAAGAATAGGACATCATTGTTTGCTGCTGCAGTGGTGACGCCATCAAGTAGCCATTTATCCAAGGGGCGTTTAGGCGACTTTAGCATTTGGGCAATTGCCTTGCTTGATTGTTCTGAAGGGGGCATATCGGATAACGCCAAAAGGGTCGCAAGTTGAACCTGCGCATTGGTATCACCCAAAAGATTTGCTTTAAGAATTGCATCAATCGAGCTAGCTTTTAAAGGAAGAACTTTCAAAGCGTTTAACCGAACTCCCGCAGAGGCGTGGGTAAGAGCAGCAATTGCGACTTTCGTAGCAGGAGAGTTTTCTTCTTCGAGGGCGCCTAGTCCTTTTAAAGTCCAAAGCGCATGAATAACGCAAGGGGTTAATCCTGCGCCATCGATTTTTGTTTCTTTGGCAAGTTCGATAAGGGCAGGGATGGCCCCTTTACTTTGTTTTTCAACTAAAAGCCTTTGAGCGTGCCTACGCCAGAAGAAGTTATCGTTTCGAAGAGTCTCAACAAGTTTACTGGAGTCTGCGGTTGTCAGGTTTACATATGCACTGTTTTTGCCTTCTTTATGAACAAGCCTATAAATACGGCCATGTTTTTTGTCGCGCAGATTAGTTTCGTAAGCATTACCTTTTCCCGTTTTGAATCCAGCAGGCGTGGGGTTATGTTGCACAATGAAGTTGTACCAATCGATGACCCATACATTTCCATCGGGGCCAACTTCTGCAACGATGGGTGAACTCCATTCATCGTCACTTGCAACAAGGTTGAATGCATTGCGCGAAGTAAAGCTTGCACCTTCAGGCGTTATGGGGAAAGTTGCAACCAGATGCCCTGTAGGTTCGGTTACAAAAGCAGTTTTGTTCCAATAATCAGAAGGGTAGTTTCGGGCGGTGTAAAGTGCATGGCCTGCTGCAGCGGTAAACTTATCGTGATGATCCACCTGCCTGATTTGTTTGGTGATGGGGTGGATTGGTGCGCTACCTGCGATACCTTCGAGAACGCTGCTCGACCAGCCACGAACTTTTTCGTAATAACGGTTGGGAATGGGCAGATGCACACTCGGATTGCCGTTGGCGGTGGAACCAAAAAGAAGCCCTTCTTCACTTAGGCCAACTCCCCAGGAATTATTGTTGGTGTTGCGAAGAAATTCGATTTTAGAACCATCAGACTTCATGCGGTAAAAACCAGTACGGAAAGATTGCTTTTCATCGCCTACGGTTCCTGCAAAGCCAGAGTACCCAACCATGCCATAGATCCAATTATCTAGGCCGTAGTTCAGATTACTTGGCCCAGCGTGGGTGTCGCCTGTGCTCCATCCCGTGAAAAGAACTTTGCGTTCATCGGCTTTGTCATCGCCATTGGTGTCTTTAAGGAAAAGAGTATCTGGGGCCTGATGCACAATGACGCCGCCGTTTGCGAAAATCAAACTTGTGGGGATACTAAGCTTGTCAGCAAAGGTTGTGAATTTATCAGCAACATTGTCGCCGTTGGTGTCTTCGCAGATAACGATTTTGTCTCTGCCCTGGCCTTGGGGTTGTAATTCGTTGGGGTAATCAATGGTGAGTGCGACCCATAAACGACCGCGCTCATCCCAATTCATCGCGATGGGCTTGCCTTGTAGATCAGGTTCGGAAGCGAAGAGTTTAAGTTCGAATCCCTCGGGAACGATGTAGTGTTTTTGCGCCTCTTTGGGGTCAAGGGGCTTTTGCATTTTCCTGATGTTATCGCCCATTTTGCCCCATTGTTTGTTAGCAGGGTAAAAGGGAACATCAGCTTCAACATAATCAAAAGGCTTAAGATTTTTAGGAAGTTCAGTCATCAAGGTCTGATCAGAAAAAGCTGCAACTTTAGAAGGGTCGCCATTGGTTGCCCATCGAATGCCGCGTTCGAGAAGATTTTGAAATCCTGGGTTGGACCAAGTTCGGGCATCATGGCCCCAGGCTGTATAGAAAACTTTTCCCTTACCTTGGGTTCGCACCCAAGTCCAAGGCTCGGATCCTGAAGCATCTTTTCTTTCTTCAAGGACAATACGATCCTTGGGATTATGTTTGGTGTGAACATAAGTTTCATCCCAACTTTCAAAACTTTTGTAACCCTTCATGATTGGGTGAGTGGGAAGAATGTTATCAACGCGGAAAGTGCCTGTGCCATGTTTGGAAAATTGAGCGCCAACCAGATCGATGTATTTAGGCGAATTTAAAAAGCAGTAACTAGCGCAATGCAATGGAATCAAGGCATTGCCCTGTTCAACATAATCAAGCATTGCTTTTTCTTGTTCAGGCGAAAGCGTTGTCAAGTTGGCGAAAATAACCAACCCTTGATAAGAGTTGAGAATCTTGGGGGTCAGGCTTTCTACTTTGTCTGTGTAGACAAGGTCAATGCCCTTGGCTGCAAGAACAGGCTGAATTTGCCGAAAGCGATCGTTGGGCTTATGGTGCCCATTGTCGCCTAAAAATAACAGCTTGATTTTGGTGTCCTGCGCCCGGATTACTGGATTTAAAGTGATCCCAAGAGTTACCGCGAGGAGAATTGAAACGCTGAAAATAAACTTCTTCATGTTTAAGGCCTTTAATTTGAAAGCTACTAATCCAATATTATTTATAGTGTGAAATCAGGAAGGTTTAATACTTTGCCACCTTGTAATGCAGATTCATGGGCAAGAATTCCAACGCAAGTCCAGTTTGCGCTTTGAGTAGCATTGGGCCATGGGTCGCGGTTGTCCGCTAGGGCGTTCAAGAATTCGTTGACCATGTGCGGGTGGGAACCGCCATGTCCACCGCCCTGCAAGAATGAAAGGTGGCCTGCATCATGAATTTCCGAAGGAAGGGTGAACCTTCTAATGGGCTCAGGAAGTAAGTGCGCAAAATCTGGAACCGTTATTTTGCTGGGGATTTCAGGTTCGGGCTTTTTAGCAGTGTGAATGATATGTGGTTCATGTTCAACCAAGCTCCATTCAAAGCTTTTCTTAGTACCATACACATCAAAACTCTCGCGGTATTGCCTTGCTGTATCGTACAAGAACCTCCAGATATGGCATGCAATATCAGAGTCCTTGATTTTGATATGGCAGGATTCAACAGCGAACTTGTTGCCTGATATTTTTTGGATATCCTCCCTTACCGTACCCGAACCAAAGCAACTAACATTTTCAGCTTTGCCATTTACCAACCCGAGGCAAGGGCTGACAACATGGGTTGCGTAATGCATCGGGATCATTTTCTGCCAGTAGTCGGGCCATCCATCCATATCTTGTGGGTGGGAAGCAGCCATGTATTGGATTTTTCCAAGTTCGCCCTTTTGAAACATTTCCTTGATGAAAAGGAATTCGCGAGAGTAAACAACTGTTTCCGCCATCATGTATTTGAGGCCGGTTTTTTTCACCAGATCAACAATGGTTTTGCATTCTTCGACGGTGGTTGCCATTGGTACGGTACACATAACATGTTTGCCCGCTTTGAGGGCAGCGATGGACATAGGCGCATGATCAGGAATGGGGGAATTGATGTGGACGAAATCTACATTTGGGTCTTTTAAAACATCTTCGTAGTTAGTGAAGCGTTTCTCAATCTTGAAGGTATCGCCTATTTTGTTAAGCTTTTCTTTGTTTCGTTGGCAGATGGCGTAAATGTTCCCAAGAGGGTGATTTTGGTAAATCGGCATGAATTCTGCACCAAAACCCAAACCTACCATTGCTACATTCCACTTCTTCGCACTCATACTATTGCCCCTGAAACAAATATTAAGGATGTCGAAAGGAAAACGAGTTCATTGTTTAGCATAGATTGTAAGCGATTATGGTTCAATATTTAACTTGCAAAGGCTGCATTAAAATATTTGCAATTATCTTCAAACTAATGCTGGATTCTTGTTTTAAACTCCATTATTCTACAGTTACTAAAGGATGCATCATTATTAAATGATAGTTCCCGCCTTTGTTTTGTATTTCACTGGAGTCTGACAATGAGAATTCTTTCAATTTTGCTTGTAGGTTTTGTATTTGCTCTTACTGCTTACTCTGCAGAAGAAACAACTTCAATCTTTAACGGTAAAGATCTCACCGGCTGGGAAGGAAACCCCAAGCTTTGGTCCGTTGAAGATGGCGCAATTACTGGCAAAACAGGCAACGAACCCCACAACAAACTCAAGCACAATACTTTTTTGGTTTATAAGGGTGGCGATGTCAGCGATTTCGAATTCAAATGCAAATACAAGATTGTGGGTGGTAACTCTGGTATCCAATATCGCAGCAAGGTAATGGGCCAAGGCGAGTTTGGGCCTAAGGTTGGTGGCTACCAAGGAGACTTCGAAGCTGGCGCTACTTTCTCTGGCATTCTTTATGATGAAGGTGGTATTGCGGGTGGTAGAGGTATCATGTGTGGCCGTGGCGAAAAGGTAAAGTGGAACGCTGATAACAAGAAAGAAGTTGTTGGAAAGACTGAAAAGTCTTCTGCAGAGCTTCAAGCTGCTATCAAAAAAGATGACTGGAATGATTTAGTGATCATTGCTAACGGTAACAAACTGGTGCATATGATCAATGGCAATGTAACTGCTGAAATTCTTGATGAATCACCCAAGGCGTTGAAGAGCGGAGTTCTTGCACTTCAAATTCATGTTGGCCCAGTAATGACTGTGCAATTCAAGGAAATAACGCTTAAGAAATTAGCTGGCAGCCCTGTTGAAAAAAAAAAGAAGTAACTAAAACAGGCAAAGGTGCAGGTAAAAAGAAAGCACCAGAAGATCCTAAGCTGGCGGGAAAAGAACCGCCAGCTACTTCTCCTGCCCAAATCAAAACCCTCAAGGGTTTTAAAGTCGAGCTTCTTCATTCGGTTCCCGCTGCTACTCAAGGCTCTTGGGTTTCAATGTGTACCGATCCCAAAGGTCGGTTAATTGTTTCAGATCAGAATGGCGGACTTTTCCGCGTTACACCTCCCCCGGTTGGCGATTCAAAAACTCCTACCCTAGTTGAAAAAATACCTGCTGATATTGGTGAAGCTCAGGGGCTTCTCTGGGCTTTTAACAGCCTTTATGTGATGGTTAATAAGGGTGGTAAGTATGAGCACGGCTTGTATCGAGTGCGAGATACCGATGGCGATGATCAATTAGATCAGGTCACCATGCTGCAGAAGTTTTCAGGCGGTGGTGAGCATGGTCCTCATGCCATTTTACTTTCTCCCGATGGTAAAAGCCTTGTTGTAGTTGTCGGTAATCAAACCAAGTTGGTTGAATTCAAATCTAGCAAGGTTCCAGTTCGCTGGGGTGAAGATCATCTGCTTCCCCGTATGCCAGATGGCAGGGGATTTATGGCAGGGGTAATGGGGCCAGGCGGAACCATTTACAAAATCGATCCCGATGCGAAGAACTGGGAAATACTAGGCGTTGGATTTCGTAATGAATACGATGCTGCATTTAACAGGCAGGGCGAATTATTTACTTACGATGCTGATATGGAATGGGATTTCAACACGCCTTGGTATCGCCCTACAAGAATTTGCCATGTTACAAGTGGCGCCGAGTTTGGCTGGAGAAATGGTGCGGGTAAATGGCCTGCCCACTATGCAGACAGCCTTCCCGCAGTCGTAGATATCGGGCCAGGTTCTCCTACAGGGGTAACCTTTGGCTACGGGGCCAAATTTCCTGCGAAGTATCAGGAAGCGTTTTTTGTTTGCGATTGGAGTTACGGCAAAATGTATGCAGTACATCTTTCTCCTTCTGGAAGCACCTATAAAGCTGAAGTCGAAGAATTTATTTCGGGTTCTCCTTTGCCTTTGACTGATTTGGTTGTGAACCCTAAGGATGGAGCATTGTATTTTGCAATCGGTGGCAGAAAGACAAAATCGGGGCTTTATCGTGTAACTTATACTGGGGAAGAATCCACTGCACTTTCGAAAGGTGATTCTAAAGGTTCTGAAGATCGGGCAATACGATTGGGGTTAGAGAAGTTTCACGAACCTAAGCATCCTGAAGCGGTTGCAAAAGCATGGGATTATCTTGGCAGCCCTGATCGATTCATCCGCTATGCAGCGAGGGTCGCACTTGAGCACCAAGATGTGAAACTTTGGCAGGACAAAGCTCTTGCAGAAAAAGATCCCAACAAAGCAATTACTGCTTTGCTTGCTCTGGTTCGATCCACATCTTCCGATCCCCTGCATAAAATAGAACAAGTTGATCAGAAATTGAAAACGCAAATCATTGCTGCGTTACAATCTATCGCATTTGATAAGCTTGATGACACGCGAAAGCTCGATCTTTTAAGAACTATGGGTGTGCTTTTTGTTCGCACGGGTTCGCCTGACGAGGCTACAGCAAAAATGCTTGCAACCCAGTTGGATGCTTTCCTTCCCGGGAATAACAAAACTGTTAATGCGGAACTTTGCCAGATGCTGGTTTACCTTCAATCACCAACAGTGGCGATAAAGGGTGTTGCGCTTCTTAAAAATGCAGCAACGCAGGAAGACCAGATGGAAATCGCCCGGGCGTTGCGCATGCTTCGTACTGGCTGGAATCCTGAACTTAAAAAAGATTACTTTTCATGGTTCATCAAGGCCGCTGGTT
>CALARU010000302.1 GCA_937888715.1 uncultured Planctomycetaceae bacterium
TGAAAACTCCAAGGCTAACATGTCGTGCAAGAAGGGTTTTTACCGACCGGTCACATTAAAAGCATATAAAATAGGGGATTAAACTCTGAAATAATAATGTTACAAACGACTTATATGCGCTAAAAACAGGGCTGTTTTGCCCCAAGGGCTCTGAAAAACATCATTAAGTATCCCAGAAAATAGCCCTTACCACTTTACTTTGGAGATATAAGCGGGCGCAACTGCACATTTGCCTGTTAATTACCCTTATTTAAGGTTGATTACTTCCCCAAAAGCTTTTTGACTTCTTCTGCATTGATATCGCGCACAAAGATATTGCGCCAGCGAATCTCGCCACCATGCGTCTGCAACATGATCGGGCCCTTGGCAGGTAAGGGCATCTTGCGATCCCAGAAATTTTCCATGGTTGCGTCATCCACCACTAATTTATCATTGAGCCAAACCCATGTTTGCGCCCCCACCTGCTTGATGCGAAAGGAGTTCCATTCACCAAAAGGCTTATCAGCAACCACAAGCGGATCACGGCCTTTAGATTTTGGTGTATTGTTAAATAGCCCGCCCGAACCCCTATTAGGATTACGATCCGGAGCTTTTTCCAAGCTAGGCTGATTGATATCCCAAATCTGCACTTGGGGAGTGCCACGCAGATATATGCCACTATCCGCTTTAGCCACCGTCTTATATTCAATCAGTAATTCAATGTCGCCAAATTCTTCTGTTGAGGTGGCATAAGGCCCATCCCCACCGTTCACCAGTTCGCCAGCCTCTACCTTCCAAGTCTTAGAAAACTCTTCCTTCTGTTTCTTAAGATTGGCTTCCAACTTTTCATCTTTGAGTTTGGTGGAGGAATGAGGGTTCCAGCCATACCAGCCAGAAAGGTCTTTGCCATTGAAAATGGAACGAAAGCCTTTGGGCGGCATCGGGTCTTTAGCTAGCAGCATTCCCATGGGCAATACCAACAACACTACCAACGAAGACAATTTTTTTTTCATGATAGACATACTCCTGTTGAATACTTGGATCCTAGGGTTTCTTGGGTTCGATTAGTTTTAAATAAGCTGTTGCATAGCGTTTGCCAAACTCACGATAAGAGGCTGCATCAAAGTGAACTTTATCGCCCTTGTGCTTAAGGCCAGCCGCACTCACATAAGCAGTGAAGGGTATTTTTTTACTAAGATTCTGATGGGCGAGATCAACCTTTTTATGTGCAGCATCCCAGGGTACCTCTGCAAACTGCCCCATCTGACCCACAATAAACGGCACCTCAGGTGCTTCTAATTCTTTACGGAATCTTTTAACAAGATCGTGCAACTTTTCTTCATAGGCACTTGCAAGAGTTTCCTTGGAATCGGATTCTCCCTGATGCCAAAGGATTCCTTTCAACACTCCTGATTTCAAGGCGATCTTGGATCGTTTGCTTGAATCATCCCACGGATGGCTTTTTGTTGGCGCATAAAACTCGCCTGGTTTCCAGCTATCAATAGGCGAACCACCCACCGCACAGGGAATCAATCCAATGGTGATACCAGGGTTTGCATCTGCAATTCGTAGGGCAAATGTTTTTCCAAGCCCAGTTCCAGCAGCAGGTTTATCAAAGTGCAATGGGTCACCTGCACTTGCCCATTCCCCCGCTTTATTCAACATCAGAACTCTAGGATCAGGTGTTTTATCTTGCGCATCAACCACTCCCCTGCCTGCCATGTTCGATTGGCCAACCAATAAAAACAGGTGGAACTTTTCCTTTGCAGGAAGTTTGAGGGTTTCTTCTGCAGGGGAAAATGAAGCAGCTAAAAGCGCAACTACAAAAGTAAGAAGGTAATGTTTCACGATATTCCTTGTTTAAGAATTACAGGCAAGATCAGGCAGGCGGTTTACTACATCAAATCCTAGCAAAGTTGATTTCGTTCACAACAGAAAAGGAAAGCGGGGTTTCGCCCAAGGCCACGGCCTAGGTATTTAGACGCAGGCGTATCGGGTTAATGGGTTTTCACATGGGTATTCGACATCACCAAATGCCTCGGCCATGGATGGGCGAGGGGATTCCGCCCTTTCAGTGCTGATAATATTTTTGGGGCCCCATTCCCAGGGCGTTGCCCTGGGCTATCTCATCCCGCCCCGTTGGGGCGAAGACGAATGCACATCAACAGCCTAACAAAAAGGGGTTCAATAACAACACTAACGCTATCTTCATTAAGAAATACGGGGTTTCGACCCGGGTATTTCGATGCAGGCGTATCGGGTTAATGGGTTTTCACATGGGTATTCGACATCACCAAATGCCTCGGCCATGGATGGGCGAGGGGATTCCGCCCTTTCAGTGCTGATAATATTTTTGGGGCCCCATTCCCAGGGCGTTGCCCGTTGGGGCTTAAAACTGATTTCGTTATTACACATTCTTCTCGAGATTCTTTTTCTACAAGCAATGCTTTACACCGTTGGGGCTTAAAACTGATTTCGTTATCACACATTATCGCTTAGCCAGAAAGCGAAAACGAATCCCCAACCTAGAACCTTTGAGCGGGTTAATCTTTGATCGGACCTTATATTTGCCCCAAAGGGGCCCAATGAGATAGCCTAGGGCAACGCCCTAGGTAAATAGCATCATATAATACTAAGCCCTGAAAGGGCGAAATGACATTCAATCCCAAACATAGCGTTCATCAAAATGGATTCCATATTTGTTTAATAGGCGCCGGTACTCATCCTGAAAAGTAACCTTACGATGATGCTCTTCCTGATTACCAATGTATTGCTCCAATGAAGCACGGTGGGTCGGGCTAATGGAAAAAATCCCGTAACCACTTTGCCAATGGAAATCCGCATTGCCCACCGATTTAACCTTCAGCCATTTCGATGAACCCATCTTGATTTCTTGAACCAACTCTGATGGGCCACAGGTCCGCGGATGAGCAATGAGCAAGTGGATGTGATCGGCAACAGAGCCGGCCTTAAGCAAGGTTCCTTTTTTATTTTCTATGATACCACCGATATATGCGTGTAGTTCATCCCGGATACCATCTGTTAGCAAAGGCCCACGATTTTTCGTGGAGAAGACCAGATGAACAAGGATTTGGGCGAGAGATTGGGACATAGGAGTCCGCCCTTTCAGTGCTGATAATATTTTTGGGGCCCTATTCCCAGGGCGTTGCCCTGGGCTATCTCATCCCGCCCCTTTGGGGCGAAGACGAATGCACATCAACAGCCTAACAAACCCATGCCCAATT
>CALARU010000303.1 GCA_937888715.1 uncultured Planctomycetaceae bacterium
CCTGTTGGTTCCTGTCACATTCGAAACATGAGCAGGAATAAAAGTTTTGGGAGAAAGATCAGTGCGATGAAACACTATCCCTGTGTTTTCTGCTGCTGGGCAGAAGCGAAGCGTTACAAACGATCCAGTAATAAAGCCGATGCCTTCTACTTCAACTGGTTTCGCCAATGTTCTTTCTTGGCGTGATGAAATCGGTATCACGAGTAGGCCATCCTTGACTAATAAAAGAAAAGTAAACCCGGCAAAATCCATTCTGCCGGGCTCTTAACACTTCCTACTTGGGTATCGTTGCAGAGGTTGGCGTGATAGCCGAGCCTGCGGGAACTGCTGGTGGTGCAACCCTGCTATAAGCTTGGTTCAATGCGTTAACTACATCAGCACTGATATCAATACCAGGTGCAAAATAGATTGGCATACAAGCGCCTGCCTGCATCTTGCGGACAATATTGCCTGCGCTCCAATATTCTGCAGAAGTCGTAGGGTCGTTGTAATGAAGAACCATGTCGTAGCCATGAGCTACTGCAACGCGTTGTGATGCTTCTTGAACTTCACGATAAATCAAAACAACTTGTTCATCTTGCTTCTTGCCGATAAGGGCTTGAGCTTCGTTGGAGAGATCTTCGAGTTCGCGTTTGAGAATGCGCATTTGCTTTTCGATTGTTTCGCGCATTTCAGGTTTCATCTGGCCTTCTTTATTCAAGGCTTCCAACTGAGTTGTCTTAGCTTTGGTCTTTACTTGCAAAGGGGTGAACACTTCTTTCATTTCATTATTGAGAGCAACAGCCTTTTGATAATTTTTAACAACATGATGAAGGTTCAACAAAGCGATGCGTGAGCGTTGTTCCGTTGTTTGGATTGGAACCTTTGCAGGTGCAGTTTGAGCACGCAGCAAATTGGTACCAAAGTAAACAGCCATTGCGAGGGTGGTACATCCAGCAAACCATGCCAGTTTCTTATTCACAGTAATTTCTCCTGAATCCGGGATTGTTAAAGACTTAATGGAAGCCGCATCCATGCGATTTCGAGGTAAAGGTCATGTCTTTAAAAATCACCTGAAAAATCAATACATTCCAAGGCTTCTACCTAAGTGAAATCATGGGGTCAAGGCGAAGTCTGAAATAGCTCATCAAAACCCACTCTGTCTTGCCTGTTTTCCCAAGTTTGTTGTACTATGTCGAATATTAGGAACTTAAGTTCCCCAAGATGTAATCTCCAAGGAGGGAGAATGCGCCAGCTAATGCCTGCTTTCTGCCTGCTTATCGTGATATTGGGATGCTCATCCGGCCCGGTTGTGCCCACTTCCATCCAAGGCAGAATCCTGTTTCAAAAACAACCTCTAAGAGGTGGAACAATCGTTTTTACCCCAGATATGGATCGCGGTTCGGTAGGCCCGATGGCGGCAGGCGAAATCTTTGCAGATGGCACCTACACTGTCTTACCTCAACCAGGAAAAGACTCGATTCATGCAGGCTGGTACAAAGTTTCTTTTGCTTCGCAAGTGCTTCCACCCAAGTTTTCCGATCCCAGTCTTTCCGGGCAGGTGAAACAAATTCTTTCAGGCCAAATCAACAAGATTGATTTCAATCTGGAGTAGAAAATTATGAACCAATTTCTTCATGGCGTAACCCAAGCCGTTGCCCAAACCTTCACCCTGCCTGATACCATGCTGGAAATAGGAGCATATCAAGTACAAGGGCAGGAATATTACTCGAACCTGCGGAAACTGTTTCCCCATCACGAATACCAGGGCCTTGATATGCGCAAAGGCCCAGGGGTCGATATCCTAGGCAATGTTGAAGATCTTCCCATGGAAGATAATTCGGTAGGCACCGTGATCGCTCTGAATCTTTTCGAACATGTACGCTGTTTCTGGAAAGGGTTTGATGAAGTTTATAGGGTGCTCAGGCCGGGGGGCGCCTTTTTTGTTTCGTGCCCGTTTTTCCTACATCGCCATTCCTATCCCAATGATTACTGGCGTTTTACCCCAGATGCATTTGCTTATCTGCTTGAAAAATACCCACAAAAACTAATTGGGTTTCAAGGCCCAGCCAACAAACCATTGCAAGTTTGGGCCATCGCATTCAAAGATCCTGCTCCCATCATCACGCCCGAATTACATCAGAAATTTCAATCAGCTATGCGAATCTACGCCCATCAACCTGTTTCTAAATTGAGAAGATTGCGCTACTCTCTGGGCAGAATGATTTGTGGCAGAAGCCCTTTTGCAACTTTTTTAGATATGAATAATTGGGAAACCACCGTCATTGGTTCAAGCGAAAAAAACATTCCAACTCTTAACCCGATCCAAAAAATAAACCTAACTCAAGCGCCTTAGAAACAGACCTCTCCTGTGCCTGTTTTAAACTTTGAGCTATTCTCGCCAAAAGGTGGATTTTCTTGGCTGATAGCTCACCTTAAGATGTGGCGTCTCTATCCGCTTCTGGCCATTGCCCAACGAACCCAAGCAGGCTGCCAAGATTCCCGAAGTTAGTAGAGTTCGCTCCACAGGGTAGGGTGCCTTCCCCGTAATAAACATTTCTTCCGCATTACTCATCAGCGCTGCAGAGTAAGAAACATTAGGATTGGTCGGAAGATAAAACAAAGTTGAGAGAGGCTCAGCTTGATCTTTCAAACTTGCTGCAAAAGTAAAATCACCCACCAGCCCATTCATCAACAACATGGTGCTCTTTAAGCCATCCAAATACTCAATGCGGTAAGCCATTGGTGCTTTAACCCAGTCCGCCATTTGCTTGGTCGTTGGTTTTCGATGACTGTAAGTCGGGGCTTGCGCCAGGGTTTGTGATCTGTTCATACATGCTTCAAAAAGCTTGGGGTTCCAACCACCTTTTTCCCACGAATCTGATGCCATCCTTTTCCAAACTTCCTCACCACGAATGGCTTGCACCGCTTTCACCCCGGTTTCGCCACCCTTGCGTCTTTCAGCCATGCATTGCATTACTTCTAATGCGTGAAAATCATAGCTATCAACTCCACCCATTGCCAGGCACATGACTTCTTCGGGTTGTGCATTCTCCGGCATTTCAACTGCGGGCATGCGCCAAGTTACAGGAAGTGAAGAGCCCGCAAGAAGGGGAAACTTCATCTTGCGCGAAGTGTCGACCATTTCCTTGGCCCAATCCCAATTCCAAGATAGGTGTTTGTCATTGAAAATCGGAGTGGTTGAACCATCTTTCTTGAACACCTCAACCACCTTCTGAAAGAATTCATACCGGGGGTATTTTTTCTGACCCAGTTCGTTATCGGGGTAGTCGCCATGCTCCCCAATGATGAGCACCGCATCGACAGAAAGTTTATCGGTACCACAACGCAGAGTTTCAGCAATGGTGGGATAGATTTTGAAGTTAGATTCAAGGGCCCTAGCTTTACTAAGATCTCCTGCAGGAACTTGGTCCACATACGCAGAGACAACATCAATTGCGGGGTGATGCCATTTGCCTTTTACCGGGTACCCACCGAGGAAGCGTTCACCCATATGCCAGGCGTGGGAACGAAAGCGCCATTCGGTCGTGATAATGGCAAGCTTCTTTTTTTGTTTAGGATCACCTTGAGCCATAAGGCTGGGAGAAAGAGCGATACTTGAAAGCATTGCGCCGAGGTAGGTTCTTCGAGAAATCATATTTAAATCCCGTGGATTTAGGGGTAAAGCAACTGGCATGCAATCCCAAACTAACCAAGATTGAATCAATACACAAGAATTGCTTATTCTATTGACTATAAAATAAGGGTAAGTTAGAGTTAATTAGTGACTGAAAGTATTACATTTTCTATACTTTATTATTGCATTGGACACATCCTATGAAATCTAAAAAAGGCTTCACTCTGATTGAGTTGTTAGTCGTAATTGCTATTATTGCCATATTAATTGGATTGTTATTGCCCGCAGTGCAAAAAGTAAGAGAAGCTGCAGCCCGCATGAAATGCCAGAATAATATTAAACAGATTGGTTTGGCAGTACACAACCTGAACAGCACTTTTGGCGTTCTCCCACCACCAGGTGCGGGGCCTGCCAATGGTTCAGGTTGGAACTCTGTGGTTTCTAATGGGCCCTTCAAAGGGCAAACCCCGGGCTTCTTTCAACTTTTCCCTTACATCGAGCAAACCGCTGTGTACAATAAGGTCATCGCTCAAGGTGGAAATGTTTCCACTCCCACAGCTTATCAAAACACTAAAATTTCTATGCTTGTTTGCCCCACCGATACCAGCGGCAGTGGTGGCAATGGCTTTGGTAGCCCCGTAGGACCTGATGGCACCTTTGCCATTTCCAACTATGCCTGGAACTATCTGGCCCTAGGCGAACCAGCCAGCAACCGACAAGAAGGCGCAGCCAAGTTGCCTGCCTCTTTCCCAGATGGAACCTCGCAAACCATTTTCTTTGGCGAACGCTACGCTTGGTATGGTAATGGCAATGTCAACGGAACCCCTTGCTCCAGCCTTTGGTTCAACTCTGAAAACCGCTGGATGGCCCAAATCTGCAGCGCGCCTTATGCGGGCGGCACGGGCTATGCCCCTTGCCCTCTTTTTCAAGTTAAACCTCTGGTATTGAATGCTCCAAACGCAAGTGGTGGCGGCAGTTCGCCCCACACAGGCGGCACCACCGTTGGCTTGGGGGATGGCTCGGTTCGCAATGTCGCAGCAAGTATTTCCGCTGCTACTTGGGCCAGCCTCTGCGACCCACGCGATGGCGTTCCTATTAACGACTTCTAACTAACTTTCAATCTTTTGCTTTAGGATTATCTTTCATGCCTAACTTTGCACCTTTGCGATTGACCCTCTTCATTGGCTTTGCTTGTCTTCTTCTGGGATGCTCAGAAACACGAAAAGGTGATAAAGCCGAAGTCTTTGGTATGGTTACTCTTGATGGCACTCCCGTGGCAGATGCTCAAATACGCTTTATGCCTAAGAGTAATACAGACCTTGGAACCGCCTTTAGCAGAACGAATGCCCAAGGCGAATTCATCATCAAGCCCGATGCCAACGATAATAACTGGCTTAAACCGGGAAAATACAAAGTGCTGATATCCAAGATCGCACCGATAGAAGTAAAAGCCATGGGCGCCCCCGAAGTCAACCTTTTGCCCTCTAAATACAACTTGCAAGACAAAACACCTTTAAACGCAGAACTTAAAAATGGCGAAAACAAACTCCCACCCTTTGAATTAGTCAGTAACAAAAAGTAAACCTGACTGCGAGGGAACCGTGACTTCTATCTTCCACTTTTTCCAAAATTTCACTTCCCATACCCCTTCCCGTCATTCAAAATAACCCTATTACTTCACTCCCGGAGAACACCATGCTTAAGCACTCCTTGGCTGCTATTATTTCCATTTTACTTTTAACCTCTAGCACTATTGCTTCTGACCTTCGCATCTTTTTTGTCGATGTCGAAGGTGGCGCTGCTACCCTTATCATCACTCCTGCTGGTGAATCACTTCTCATCGATTGTGGTAACCCAGGCAAACGCGATGCTGAACGCATCCACAAAGTTGCTACCGAAAAAGCTGGCCTCAAAGCAATCGATCATCTATTTATCACACATTGGCATCTTGATCATTACGGCGGTGCAGAACGCCTGCGTGCGCTGATGCCCATCCACCATTTTTGGGATCGTGGCATTCCTGAAACTCTTCCTGAAGATGCTAAGAATTTCCCGATGCTCATTCAGGCATATAAAGCAGCAGGTGGCGATAAATCAAAAACCTTAAAAGCGGGCGATGAAGTTCCTCTAAAACAATTAGAAGGTGCTCCGAAGATTAAATTAAGTATTTTGAGTGCCAGTGGTCAAGTAGTGAAAGATAAGCCAGGCGCTCCTGAAAACCCGATAGCAAAGCAACATCAGCCCCGCCCAGAAGATCCTTCCGATAACGCTAAGAGTTTAGGATTCTTACTACAGTTTGGCGATTGGAAATTCCTAGATCTGGGCGACCTTACTTGGAATGTCGAATACAAGCTGGTTCATCCTACAGATAAGATTGGCAAAATAGATGTATATCAAACGACCCATCATGGATTGGAGATCAGCAATAACCCGGTGGTGATCAACACGGTTGAGCCTCGGGTTGCGATTTTCAACAACGGTTCTAAGAAGGGATGCCATCCGCAGGTTACGGGCACGCTTAGGCGTGTGCCAGGATTAGAAGCAATTTTTCAGGTTCATCGCAATGTAAATGCGGGCCCTGGCGAAAACACCGATCCCAGCTTTATCGCAAATGAAGGCGCAGATTGTTCTGCGGAAACAGTTGTCGTAATCGTTGGCAAGGATGCGAAATCTTACTCCGTGCAAGCCGGTAAGAACAAAGCCAAG
>CALARU010000304.1 GCA_937888715.1 uncultured Planctomycetaceae bacterium
CTTCCGTCCGGGGCAACAGCACGCCGACCATGCGGCTCTACCGCAACTATGGAATTCGTTTGGTGAGGACTGCTTTATAACTGCTTAGCACCTGAACTGCTTTACTCGTTTCTGCTTTGGTATTTAAAAGCCATTCCCCGCGAAGCTTCAGCCTTTGACTAAATCTAAGAAAATTTAAGATTTAAAGTGTTTGTCGAAATTATTTGGCCAAGTTTGGCTGCTGGTTCCGTTGATGGAATCATATGCATATTGTTTAAGAAGAAAGTCGAAAAGTACAAAAAGCAAGGCGGGTGAAAATGATCAATACCGTCGAATCACTTTTTGAGCCGGGGTTACAAAAAGCGATAAGCAGTGTATCCGATTACTTGAATAGTATTTCTGATTACTTGAGTACCCAAACACGGGATGAGTTGCTGGGGCCTGAACTTGTGCATTTTGCCAAGGGCGGCGCTGAAGTACCACTGATAACCCTGGCTTTCTATGCAGATGCTTTGCGCGTTGTTTACGATGCGTTGATTGAGAATCGAAAAATCACAGGCAAAGAAACTTACCAACCAGAATCCTTCTTTGCAAAAGTAGCAGATAAATATGCCAAGGTGCATAGCAAGTATGCGCCGTTTGAATCGTTGCCGGTTTCAGGCATCGTGCCGTTTTTGAATCAGTATCGATTTGATACGGGCGTGTTTGGTTACTTACATAGATCAAGCAAGTGGTCGGGGCTACTTCTGTGCAGAAATTTAGCAAGGAATTCCGGAGATTCATCAGCCCTAGATGCATTTTGCGAAACCTTGATCAACGGTGCCAAAGAATTGTTTTTGGCAAACGGTATTGAGGAAAAGGAAGAGTTCTATTTGGAAAAACTTGAGGAAGCACTTCATGGAAAAATCCCCATACCTAGGCCAGGCCAAATTATCTGCGAGATGGATTCTAATTTGTCTGCGCTAATTTCCGCAGATTCTAAAGATTTTGAAGCAAGCTCAGATCGCAAAGTATGGATAAGCAATAATTGTCGGCAAATAAAATCTTGGCAGAAGGCTGCTCAGGCGAATGATCCACGAGGTCAGCATTTTTTAGGTTTATGTTACGCCTTTGGATACAACCTAAAACAAAATTATAACGATGCATTCCGGTGGTACCGCCTTGCTGCAGACCAGGGGTATGCAAATGCGCAAAACCAGCTTGGCGATTGTTATGACACCGGAGAAGGTGTTGCAGAAGATAAACAGCAGGCAGCCAAATGGTATTTCTTAGCTGCCGAACAGGGCCATGCAAGTGCACAAAACCAGTTTGGCTCTTGCTATTACAACGGAGTAGGAATTGCAGAAAATAAAGCTGAAGCATGCAAATGGTACCGGAAGTCTGCCGAGCAGGGCCATGCGGATGCCCAGGTAAATCTTGGTTGGTGTTATGATTACGGCGCAGGAGTTGCAAAAGATAAAGCTGAAGCATTTAAATGGTATCACCTTGCTGCTGAACAGGGGAATATTTGTGCACAGTATAATCTTGGCTTTTGCTATGACTATGGCGAAGGAGTTTCAGAAGATAAAGAGGAAGCATTTAAATGGTATTACCTTGCTGCTGAACAGGGGGATGTGAATTCGCAGTTAAGTATTGCTTACTGCTATAACTATGGCGCAGGAGTTGCAGAAGATAAAGAGGAAGCATTTAAATGGTATCACCTTGCTGCTGAACAGGGGCATGCGCATGGGCAATTAAATCTTGGGTATTGCTACGCCTCCGGCGAAGGCGTTAAGCAAGATAAAGAGGAATCGATTAAATGGTATCACCTTGCTGCTGAACAGGGGAATGCGCATGCGCAATTAAATCTTGGTTATTGCTACGCCTGCGGCGAAGGCGTTACGCAAGATAAAGAGGAATCGATCAAATGGTATCTCTTGGCTGCCGAACAGGGCCATGCTGAGGCGCAACACAAACTTGGTTACTGTTATGACAAAAGCGAGGGAGTTGCAAAGGATTTAAATGAAGCATTTAAATGGTATCACCTAGCTGCAGAGCAGGGCCATGCGGGGGCGCAGTTTAATCTTGGTTGTTGCTATGATTACGGCGAAGGCGTTACAGAGGATAAAGAGGAAGCTTTTAAATGGTTTCGCATGAGTGCCGAGCAGGGGGATGTAGCAGCCCAGGTCTGCACTGGCGTTTGCTATGATCACGGAAAAGGAGTTACCGAAGACGCAAACGAAGCAATCAAATGGTATCTCTTGGCAGCCGAGCAGGGGAATGCAAATGCGCAGTTCTATCTTGCCCTTTGTTATGAAAACATGAATGGCTGGCAGGTAAACAATAAGGAATCTGCCAAGTGGTTTCGTAAGGCTGCGGAGCAAGGTAATGTTGGTGCGCAGGTTTGCCTTGGGTCTTTTCATGAACAAAGAGGAGATCTGGAAGACAAAATGGAAGCGGTTAAATGGTTCCGCTTGGCTGCTGCGCAGGGCAACGCAATTGGGATTAACAAACTTGGGCTTTGCTATGTAAACGGTACTGGCGTAAAAAAGAATTTAACAAAAGCAATCTACTGGTTCCGTAAAGCTGCAGAGCAGGGGGATGCTTTTGGCCAGTGTAATCTTGGAAGCGCATTTGTAAACGGAGAAGGTGTAGAGAAAGATAAGATAGAAGCAGTGAAATGGTTTCGCTTAGCTGCAGAACAAGGCTACGCAAATGCTCAGTTTAATATGGGGTACTCGTATGCAAAAGGGTATGGTTTAAAGAAAGACAAGGTAGAAGCAGTGAAATGGTTAAGGTTGGCTGCAGAACAAGGGTATGAAGATGCAGAGGAAATGTTGGTGAGATTAGATGAAGAAGATTATTTGAACCAAGATGATGACAATGGTTTTTAAAAAGATGTAGTTAACACGAGTTGAGTTTTTAGGAGTTACGCCCATGCGCAGATTTGAATTTAGTGATAGTACCTCAAATAAGTTTTGGGAAGTGGAAGTAAAGGGTGAAACCCTGAATGTAACCTTTGGGAAAATCGGAACGAAGGGGCAAAGTAAGCCGAA
>CALARU010000305.1 GCA_937888715.1 uncultured Planctomycetaceae bacterium
CTGTAAGCAGACAGGCGTACGCAGTTATAAAAGCAAGGTGTTTGAAAGTTTTTTCTGCCCCAGATGCAAAAAAATATCTACCTTGTTTCTACCGACCCAAACCATTCAAAATCAACAACCGGTAAATTATCTTTCAGATCAGAAAGAACCAGAATCAGCAATAATAATACCCGCAATTCCGGAAGCCCATGAAACTTATAGACCCAATGGCGAGCCTATTAAAATTGATGTGGTATGCGAAAGCGAAAAATCTTTATTCACCATCAGAGATGTTTTCATATTTGTGGCCGGGTTAATCGTCGGCCTACTTATTATCAAAACAACAACGGGCAAATAATCAAACAATTGTTTCTTAACGGCGGTTCAAATGCTTTTTGCCAATGTCTGAAATATTTTTAAGATTTGAGAAGTTTAAACCGCCTTCATGACTAGAAAGATATTCAGCAGCAATGTCTGAAAGCGATTCGATCCTATAAAAAGAAATCCAGCCTTTGTGCTTGCTTAAATGTTTAAAACAATCATCTGATAAACTGGTAAAACCCATTAAATTCAATCGCCCTACATGCTTGCTTAATTTTTCGGCTGTCATTTCAGACATTTCATTTAATTTGTAAAATTCGAGTTCCCCGTTATAGGTAGCTAAAACCTCAGCAGCATCTTCCGTTAGAGATTTCAAACTAGATAATTCTAAGCAGCCCTCTTTTTTAAAATTCAATAATTCTTGGGCCCCTTCTTTTGTCAACGATACTAATTGATTAATCTTTCTTTGTTTTAATGCCAGCTTTACAAATCCAGCGGTTCCCTTTGAACAATCTATATTGGGCACAAACAAAGGGTTGGGTTCGACGGCCAGTATTTCAGCAACTTTATCCGATATAATAGTGGTGCATGAAAGCTTCACGACTCCCTTATGTTTGAAAAAAGCCAGCACCCCAAAGTCTGTTAAATTTGTAACTTTGGAAAGATCCAATTCCCCCTGATGCAAACTTAGCGCGACTGCACCTCTGCCAGACAACTGCTTCAGGCCCACTAAATTTAAATTTCCCTTATTTCCAGATATAAACCCTGCAGCCTTGTCGGAAAGAGACTCCAAACCTGAAAGGTCCAGGCACCCCTCGTGCCTACCCAACGACCTAGCTGAAGCATCAGAAAGAAACTTAAGCGAAGACAAATTCAATTTTCCGCAATGGCTGCCTAATACTTCAGCAACTTCATCAGATAATGATGTTAATAATGCGAAATTAATTTCATCTCCTGAGGAAGCTATTTTTTTTGCAAGAGCAATATGGCCTGGGGAATCAGTAAGCGCACTCAAACTATAAAAAAATAATTTTCCATTGCAGGCGGATAAAGCTTGGGCTGCACCATCAGAAAGCGTCTTTAATCCTTTTAAATACAATTTTCCACCAACTCTGCTTAAACCTCTTGCTGCGGCTTCAGACAAGTCCTGAATACCGTCTAAACACAAGTCCTTCAAATTCGGATTCCCAAGGTTTTCGGCAGCGGTTCCCGTTAATGTTGTTAATCCGTTTAAGAAAAGCGATGACTTTTTGGCACTCAGATAGCCAGCCGCATTTTCAGAAAGAGTAGTCAAACCGTTAAGATAAAGCTCTCCGGGTGACTCCCCCAATCCTTTAGCTTCTTCATCAGATAATCTTTCTAATCGTTTGAGATGTAATTCTCCGGCACGCTTTCCCAAAGCTTCCGCAGTTTTTGCTCCAAGCGAAACCAGTCCATCCAAAATCAAAACGCCCTCTTGCTTGGCAAGTTCCCTAGCAACCGCTGCAGATATTTTTTGCAGTCCTTCTAAATTCAATTTACCTTTGAACTTGCTTAATTCCTTCGCCACATCTGGAGAAAGTGTTGAAAGTTTCTCGAAAAAAGCATATTGGCTATCCCTTCTTTCAATCAAAAGCTTTGCGATTGGCGCGCAAACTTCCTCAAGATTAGCCCCATTATTGAAACCTTTATCATCGCCCGAAATCAATTTTTTGCCCAATTCGATATGGCCCGGAGTATTTGGCAACTTGCAAAGGCTTGATAGGCAAAGTTTTGAATGATTTCCTATATGCCTACTGAGTGCATATGCTTCCATTTCTGTGAACTCACGGATAATATCTAAACCCTGAGCATCACCGGTAATTTCTATTTCTTTTGGAAGTTTAGAAATTACCGATGAATACCATTGTAAATTTTCAAGATTAACATCTTGGTAAACTTCTTTGATACTTCGAATATTGAATTGGCTTAAACTTTTAATATTTTGGGGAAGCTTAAGGATAATTTCTAGCATGATCAATCTACAATTTTGAAACCGTCGCAATTTATCAGATGGCCAAAGCCTGCCTTCGGTTATTAAACAACCTTCGAGCAATTCCTCAAATAGCCAGGTTTCATCAATGCAACCTTCCAGCATATTTCTGGCAAGTTCTAAATGCCCAGCTTCAAACATTTCGCATAATCTTTGGGCCTTTGCTTTTCTTTCTTCAGGGATAAAATCGGTGTTATTCATTTTTAATTCTTTCTTTGTAACTAGAATGAAATTGTTGAATTACAAAATCTGCTGTACGAGTTATTCGCAGAGATCAAAAAATTATTTCGAATTGATAAATCGTTGAACACTTGAGCAATCTGATAATGGATCAAACCAGCTTGAATTTTTTTATCGTTTTCGGAATTCCCGGAAATACATCAACGGGAAGTGCATTTACAGGGAACCATTGAGCTAAATAATTCTCATAATTCAGAGTAAAAACTCCAATGGGGGGCTGTTTCTTTAACTCAACCAAATAATTTCGCCATTTAAAAAACAGGTTGTTGTAACAAATTTCTTCAGGGACTATTTCCATGTTGAAACTTTTTGGCAAATAACATTTTAAGGCATCGGCAAAATCTTTTCCCTTAAATCCCTCTTCACAAGCTTCTCTTTTGGCTGTCTCCCGGAAAGTTTCTCCCGGATTGCTTCTGCCGCCCAAAACACTCCAATATCCCTTATAGGGTCGTATTGCTCTTTTA
>CALARU010000306.1 GCA_937888715.1 uncultured Planctomycetaceae bacterium
CAGGGAATCTCTACAAACCTAAAAATGTGAAGGGCAAAGTCCCAGGCGTTTTGTTTGCCCACGGCCATTGGAAAGATGCTCGACTTAGCGAAGAAGCACCGAATAAAGTTCGTCACGAAATCGCAACCGGCGAAGAACGATTTGAAAAAGGTGGTGTTAGCAGATTTCAAGCCATGTGCATTCAACTCGCACGTATGGGCTGCGTTGTTTGGCAATGGGATATGCTCAGCGATTCTGATTCCCACCAGTTCTCTCGCGAAGTTGTTCATACCTTCGGCAAACAACGACCCGAAATGAATAAAACCGAAAACTGGGGCCTCTATAGCCCACAAGCCGAATCTAATCTTCAGAGCATCATGGGCCTGCAAACTTGGAACGCCATTCGCTCCATGGATTTCTTACTCAGTATTCCTGAAGTAGATTCAGAACGCACCGCAATGACAGGCGCAAGTGGCGGTGGCACCCAGACCATGCTGCTTGCTGCAATTGATCCACGCCTAAAACTTTCATTCCCCGCAGTCATGGTCAGCACCTCAATGCAAGGCGGTTGCACCTGCGAAAATTCCTCAATGCTTAGAGTGAACACAGGCAATGTTGAATTCGCTGCACTCTTTGCGCCCAAACCACAGGGCATGACTACCGCAAACGATTGGACCAAGGAAATGGCAACCAAAGGGTTCCCAGATCTTAAGAAACTTTACTCAACCCTAGGGAAACCTGAGAATGTAATGCTGCATCGGGGCGAGCATCACCCCCACAATTACAACTCACTAAGTCGTTCTGCTTTTTTCACTTTCTTAAATCATCACTTTAAACTAGGCCATAAATCGCCTGTGATTGAAAATGATTTCGATCCTCTTACCCCTGCACAACTCACCGTATGGGATGCAGAGCACCCCGAACCAAAAACAAACGGCCCGGATTTTGAACGCTACCTTTTAAAATACTTTAAGGATGATTCCGAAAAATTATTGCAACCCAGCACTTCCTCTGCTGCTTCACTTCGCAATGGCATTGGCAAAGCGGTTGAAATCATCATTGGCAGATCCTATGCGCAAGCTGGTGATTCCGATTGGATTCTCAACGATAAAAAAGACAAAGGTAAGTATGTTGAAATGACAGGAATCATTCGCAACAAAACTTATGCCGAGGAACTCCCCGTTACTTGGCTTTACCCCAAGGAATGGAAAGGCCAGGCAATTGTTTGGCTTGATGATGCCGGCAAATCCTCCCTTTACAATGCAGATGGCTCCGTCAAAACGGGCGTTCAAGAACTTTTGAATGCAGGGGCTACCGTCATGGGTGCAGACCTTCTATTCCAAGGTGCATTCTTAAAGGATGGCAAACCCATGAAGCAAACCAGACTTGTTTCTAACCCGAGGGAGTTCGCTGGTTTCACTTATGGTTATAACCACACCCTTTTTGCACAACGCACCCACGATGTGCTTACACTCACCCGTTTTCTTAAAACCGCAAAGATTGGTTCGCATCCTCAACCCACCTTAATTGGTGTGGCTGGCTTTGGGGAAATAGGCCCCGTCGTTATTGCTGCCCGGGCTCTCGCAGGCGATGCTATCGACCGTGCTGCTGTTGATACCAAGGGTTTCCGCTTCTCGAACCTTCTGGATTACCGCGATCCTAGCTTCCTTCCAGGTGGTTCCAAGTATCTGGATCTTCCTGGCATGATGGCGCTTAATGCCCCTCATGCAATCTGGCTTGCAGGAGAAACCAAAACTCCCGCATTTGTTTCAGATATTTACACAAAAGCAGGAGCCGCAACCAAGTTTAACCTCTATGCAGGCGATGCTTCCAAGCAGGAACTCGAAGCAGGCAAATGGTTATTGAAGTAAGGAGAAGGCTCTACTTCAATAACCGTGCGAATGCGGCATCGCAGCAGTATGGGCATTAGAATTTTAAAAGCTTTAATTTATCGCTTTACTCCATTACAACATTTGTTAATGTCTGTTTAGGATGATCCTTTGCCCAGAGGATGTTTAATGTCTTTTAAAAACAAGTTTTTAATATGCCTATCAAGCAGAAATAATAAACATATTTATAATGGTGCGTTTAAAACCTCTCCAGGAAACAACAGGTGAGATGATGAAAGCGCATGCCCGATGAAAAAGAAATCTGTTTCAACCAAAAAGCCCGTTATAATAAAGCCCAGAACCAAGGGTATTAATCCTCTTATCGCTGAAGTCAGACGGTTGATCAACTCGACCCGTCATGCGATTGCCAATTCCATCAACTCTTTTCAAGTTCACACCAATTTTGAGATTGGCCAGCGGATTGTCGAACATGAGCAGCAGGGGGAAAAGCGTGCTGCATATGGAACAGCTTTACTAAAAGAGCTGTCTCAAAAACTCACAAAAGAGTTTGGACGAGGATTTTCGGAAGACAATCTTTCCAATATGAGAAAGTTTTTTTTGACCTATAAAGACCAAGTCTCTCAATTTCCGAGAAGCCTTCTCGGAAATTCAAAAAGCTCAATTAGCCCTGCAATTCGTGACATATCGGCCTCAACCCCAATTTCCGAGAAGCCTTCTCGGAAATTGCCTTTCACCCTAAGTTGGTCCCATTACATACTTCTTCTCACCATTAAAGAAACTGCAGAGCGCAAGTTCTACGAGATCGAATCTACCAATGAAAGCTGGTCTGTCCCCGAGCTTAGGCGTCAAAAATCTTCTTGCTTATACGAACGCCTGGCTTTAAGCCGTAATCCAGCAGGAGTCAAGCGTCTGGCTGAAAAAGGGCAAATCATCAAAAAACCGGAGGATATTTTTAAAGAGCCTTTAGTCCTCGAGTTTCTTGGGCTTCCTGATAAAGCAAACTATTCTGAATCAGATCTTGAATCCTCGCTTATAAATCATCTGGAAAAATTCCTACTCGAACTTGGCAAAGGATTTCTTTTCGAAGCTAGGCAAAAACGCTTTACTTTTGATGATGACCACTATTTTTTGGATCTCGTATTTTACAATCGACTTTTGCGCTGCTATGTAATTATCGATTTGAAAATTGATAAACTCACCCATCAAGATCTTGGCCAAATGCAGATGTATGTTAATTGGTTCGACCGCAATATAAAACTTCCTGAAGAAAACGCTACGATAGGGCTATTGGTATGCAAATCAAAAAAGAACGCAATCATCGAATTAACCCTGCCTAAAGGCGCAAACATTCATGCCCGCGAATACCAGCTTTACTTGCCCTCAAAAGAATTGCTGAAGAATAAACTCCTCGAATGGATTCAAGAAGAAGATAATACACAAGGAAACTAATTACCCTTTTAACCCCAAGCTAACTTAATCCGAACCCAAGGAAGCCTTGAACCTGGCCCATCGGCCTCCTACGCCTTTTTAAACCTTTACAACATCGGTAATTCTTTGTGGCTTTTGATTTTTTATGAAAACCTTTGACAGGCTATCAATCATATGATTTTATGATTTCATTATGACAACTATGCAGAATAAAATCCCTGTTCCAAAGCCCTCAATAGTTCGCAGTTCCGCTATTGATTACCTTAGAGCTTTGATGACGGTTTTTGTTTTGATTTTACATGATATATTGGCTTACACCACTTGGGGTAAATTTGATCCAGCAGATTATGCTGAACATTCCGCAGCACCCATCATTGACCCGAACAAGTGGGGGGGCTTCGACATAGTTGGCCCGCTGTTAAATCTTTTTTTCATGGCATTAATGTTTTTCATCTCAGGGCTTTTTGTCTGGAAAAGCCTAGTAAAAAAAGGATCGGTACATTTTCTTAAAGACCGAGGGCTAAGGCTGGGTATTCCTTTTGTAATTTCACTTACTGTGATAATGCCCTTGGCATACTATCCTTCTTTTTTAATGACTGGGGCCACTACTGATTTTTTCTCTTACTGGGCGGGTTGGTCTTGGTTTAGTGGACCAGCTTGGTTCATATCGATGCTACTCGTTTTTAATCTGGTTGCAGTAGTCTGCTTTTGGGTTTTCTCAAAATCAACAATCGCTCTTCCTGCACTCGTATTCACAAAACCGCTGGTTTTCTTTTTAACCCTTTTGACATTATCATTGGCAAGTTTTCTCCCATTGCTGTATTTGTTTGGACCGTTCCAATGGATTGCTTTTGGGCCACTGTTAATAGGCCAGGGATGCCGTTTCATTTTGTATCTGGTTTATTTTTTTGCAGGCGTTGCTGTGGGCGCCCATGGGTTAGACAAAAGTATTCTTAGGCAGGAAGGGCCACTTTCAAAACAATGGTTTTTTTGGTTGATTGCTTCAATATTCAGTGCCTTGTTTTTTTTGATCACTTTTGCGAGCGTGCACCTCGATCCAACTGCAAAATGGGCTGCCCCTGAGGGATGGATAAAAGTGGGATTTTCTATGACCCTTTATTGTACGACCGTAAGTATTACCTTCATTGCTTTGTTCCTTCGATTCGCCAACACTCGATATTCAATCATTGATAACCTGTGTGATAATGCTTACGGCATCTACTTGGTTCATTACCCATTTATCGTCTGGTCGCAATACTCATTACTCGGCTCATCAATGCCCGCAATTTCCAAGGCATTGATTGTATTTATCCTAACTCTGGTGCTAAGTTGGGGAACAAGCGCATTACTCCGGTCAATTCCCGGAGTTCGTAAAATCTTATAAGTTGGGCTTTGATTAAAACCCAAGTTCCAATGGTATTGATTAATCTTGCCTTAAATGCCGATATTAACATTAGCATCCAAGTTTTCAATTGTATCAAACAGTTGAAAGCGGCTATAATTATGAAGGTAGTGATCCCGCCTAAGACTTTAGGACCGTAAGCCATGCCAGAAATAAAAGGTTGCACAAGTTTTCGCAAAGCAGAGACAAAAAGCCGTCGCGAATTCATGAAGATAGGCGCCCTCGGTATGGGTGGCCTTTCCCTTCCCTCGTTGCTTCAGGCAGAGCAAGCTGCGGGCATAAAAAAATCGCACAAAGCGGTAATCATGATTTACATGGCAGGTGCACCACCGCATCAAGATATGTACGATCTTAAGATGAATGCGCCTGCTGATATTCGTGGCGAGTTCAAACCGATCAACACCAATGTTCCCGGCATCCAAATTTCTGAACATCTGCCCAAGCTCGCCTCCATCATGGACAAGCTTGTGCCCTTGCGTTCGGTTTATGGTTCACCAAGTGGTGATCATGATTCCTTTATTTGTTACACCGGTCGTACGGTAAAAAACCAACCTCAAGGCGGGTGGCCTTCGCTTGGTTCCTCGATTTCAAAAATACTAGGGTCCAGTAATAATTCAGTTCCACCTTTCATTGGGCTGGCCCCCACTGCTGGCCATCCGCCTTATGGTTCACCCGGTCATCCAGGATACCTTGGCATTGCCAACGCTGCATTCAGGCCCTCCGGCCCGGTAAAAGATAACATGGTATTGGATAGCATTAAATCTTCGCAACTTACTGACAGGCGATCGTTGCTTTCAAGTTTTGATGCAATGCGCAGGGATCTCGATTCCCGCGGATCAATCGATGCCATGGATTCCATCAGCCTTCAAGCGCTTGAAATACTTACCTCCAGCAAGTTGATGGATGCCTTGGATCTTTCGAAGGAACCCTCGAGCGTGCGTGAAAAATTTGGTAAGGGCGATTCGAAAAACTATGGCGATGGCGCACCACGAAACATCGAACACTTTCTGATGGCACGCAGACTCATCGAAGCAGGCGCACGGGTGGTAACCCTAAATTTTGGCCGTTGGGATTTCCATAGCAACAACTTCAGCGAATGTAAAAACACCCACTTTCCCATGTTTGATCATGCGATGCATTGCCTGATTTCTGATCTACATCAACGAGGGTTGGATAAAGATGTTGCTGTTGTGGCCTGGGGCGAGTTCGGCAGAACCCCACGAATTAATAAGGATGCTGGCCGTGATCATTGGCCACAGGTTGGCGGTGCGCTACTGGCAGGGGGCGGTTTCCGCACTGGTCAGGTGATTGGTTCAACCGATCGAGATGGGGGCAGCATAGCCACCCGGCCTATTCATTTCGGCGAGGTTCATGCTAGCCTTTATCAGCACTTTGGCATCAACCCTCATACCACCGCACTCAAGGACCACGCAGGCAGGCCACATTATCTGGTGGATGAATGGAACGCACTTCCCGAACTTGTTTGATCCAGTCTACCTAGGAATCAAACAAGAATCAGAGTGCCGAGCCGAGCTTATTTAGACCCGAATATTTTTTTCAGAGCCTCGGCTTTAAGCAGCCTTTCGAAGTAATTAAGCAATTGCGTAGGTACAACTTTTTCCCTTACATCAACCACGCCTGCAATAATGTAGAAACCCATTTCATCGACGGTATTCTCGCCAAGGAACATAGTTTTCGCAGGGTGGAAAGGGTTTTGGGGATTACCGGATGAATTATCAAAAATCCATTCGTTATGAATCGTAGTCCCCTTGGGTAACGAAACATAATCAATTGGATAATAGCGTTGCTGCCAGTTGAAATCCCAGTTCTTTATTTCAAATAAAAGAACCTTTTCCGTCGAGCCTGGAAGTGAATAGTAAAGTCGTGATTCCGTTGCAAGCCTGTGGGCATGGGGTGAAAAGGTAAAAAGCTTGATATCTTCTTCAAGAACTCTAGAGCCGGTGGCTTTATACTTTTTAACCCCCGCAGGAATAATGGTAAAGGTGGTATCCACCAAATAACTTTTGATGAACTTGGTAGGCGGTTTTTTTGTCAACCAAAGGCCTAGTTTAGAACGATCCACCTCTTGCTTGCCATTACGATGGAAATGCATCTGCAGGAAGACATCACATTGAGGCGGCAGGATATAAGCAGTATCTGGAGGGGCAGTAATAGGATCAACTGCGGGAACCCAGCCACCAAGGCCAGAACCTGGATTATCCTGATTGCGTTTTACCTTCGAAGGATCGGGAATAAATCCAAGCCCCATGCCGGAACTATATCCGGGGCCCCAATCGCCAATCCCGTTTGCGGGCGGGGTCGAATTGCCTAGTTTTTTTTGCGCATCCATCAACAGCCCAGTGCCATCATAAAAGTACAAGGAGTGATGAACAATCTTAGGATTACCAGGAATAAACTGTGTTTTTCTTATGAACAGTTCTTCCTTGTTGTTTAGAGACATCACAATCGTACGATAATGATCCTCACCCAAAGGTCCGAGATGAAAATCTGCTGGAGATTCGAGAATAATATCAGGTGGATTTTCGTCATTCCAGTCTTTGGAAGATCTAAACTTGGCTGGTGGCGGAGAATCTTTTATATCACCTCGAGCACTACCACCTTCAACCCATTTGTTGACGGTTTCAACTTCCTGATTGCTCAAGCGGGGGTTATGCCTTAAGGGGACGCTTTTTGCAGTTGGCTTCCATGGTGGCATCTCCCCCGAAACCACATTCTCCTGAATTAATTCAGCCCAATTATAGGCGTCCTTGAATGTCAACAACGAGAAAGGGCCAGCTTCACCCGGCCTGTGGCATTCCTGACAGTTCTTCTGAAGAATAGGCAATACATCACGGTAAAAAGTAACTTTTCCATCTTCAACCACGGGTTTTTTAACCCTATCCAGCGGGCAACCTACCGATTCCGTGTATTGGACTAATACTTCCTTATTTGCCAGTACATTGCTTAAAGCTTCTTTAAGGTCATGGTTTTTTATTATCAAATTCCGAGTTGCACGGTCCTCATGCTGGTCATTGATCCTGCCAAAATAACGAAGGGTCATTGCACTATCGATCAAATAAACTTGTGGCGTGATGTCTGCAAGAAATGCAGTTGATACAAAATGCTCGGGATCATAAAAGACGGGGAAATTGATTTTGAATTCTTGAATATGATTTGCCAACTCCTTCGGCGACTCCACATCACAGCATACCCCAATAAAGTTAACCTTCTTTTCCTTGTACTGTTGCGCCAACTCGATCAGTTCAGGCGTTTGCCCGTTGGATATCGGACACTGAAAATTGAAAAAAGCAACAATGGTGGCATTAGCACCCTTTAATTCTTCGAGTGTTTTTTTTTCTCCTGTAACACCAACAAAAGTAATGTTCTCAATTTTTTTATTCAACTTGATGAGGGCGGAAAGCGTTTGATTCGAAACGTTTTGTTCTGAAGCATTTTGCTCCTTCTTTTCCTGCGCTAAAATAACCGACATACCTAGCACCAAACCAACCATGCTTACAATCGCAAATATAATTCTCATTCGTTCAACCCTCTATAATAACATTATTAACCACAGATTATTGGTTACCAGTTAGACAACGATTACATCCTTACTTATATTAACATTATATCGTGCTTTTTTAAAAGGTTTCATTTATGCTACCCTTGTTTTTTTTCTCTTTAATCGCCCTGCATGCAGACCCTGTAACCGTTTTACAACCAGACAGGGTTTTTGATGGTGTTTCTACCATTTATAAAGGATGGGTCGTCGCAATACAAGGCGAAAAAATACTCTTTGCAGGGCCAAAAACCAGCTTTAACCCACCTACCAATGCCCAGATTCTTCTTCTTTCAGGCACCACGCTAACACCAGGGCTGATTGATGCGCATTCCCACCTCCTTTTACACCCATACGATGAGGCAAAATGGGAAGATCAGGTATCGAAAGAACCCGTTGCAGAACGCATCAGCAGGGCCACCGTCCACGCCCGTGCAAACTTACTCAGCGGCTTTACCACGCTGCGTGATCTTGGCACCGAAGGCGCCCAGCTTGCTGATGTAGGCATCAAATCTGCAATTGAAAAAGGAATTATCCCCGGCCCAAGATTATTGGTGACCACCCGTGCCATTGTTGCAACGGGAAGCTACGCCCCCAGAAACTTCGCCCCAGAATGGCGCATTCCCCAAGCTGCCGATGAAGCCGATGGCGAGAATCTACGCACCCTAGTTCGCAGGCAGATTCGCGAAGGTGCTGATTGGATTAAAATCTACGCAGACACACCACACGGCTTAGGGCCAAACCCAAAGCCAGCCTTCTCAATCGAAGAATTAAAACTCGTGGTTACAACCGCTGCAGATGCTGGCGTCAAAGTTGCAGCACATGCCCAATCGAAAGAGGGAATGAAGCGAGCCACCCTCGCAGGTGTTGCCACCATCGAGCATGGCGATGCAGGCGATATCGAAGTTTTTCGTTTAATGGCTCAAAAGAAAATAGGCTACTGCCCCACCCTCGCCACTGCGGAAGCCTATGCCCGTTATGAAGGCTGGAGGCCCAAATCCCCATTGCCCGCAGCGCTTGTCTCTAAAAAGGAAAGTTTCAAGGCGGCATTGGAATCAGGAGTGTTAATAGGAAACGGCAGCGACATCGGGGTATTTCCCCATGGGCAGGGCTATCAAGAACTTGAAATGCTGGTAAAATATGGCATGACTCCCTTGCAAGCCCTTCGCTGTGCAACTTCAGATGCTTCTAAATTACTTGACCTGCAAAACAAAGTGGGCATAGTACGAGAAGGCATGATCGCAGATCTGGCAGCCTTCGAGGGTGATCCCTCAAAAGAAATAAAAGATGTTCGTAAAGTTAAGTTTGTGATGAAATCTGGTACCATCTACAAACAACCATGAAAGGAAAATTCTGATGCATAAGATTCTTGGCTTGATTCTCGCAGTTGTTTTGGTGCCCTTTTCTCTGGCACTACCGCCATTAACCCAAGCCACTTCCAGCCTCGGTGCTGTAGAACTTGGTGGCTACCTTTATGTGTATGGTGGCCATGCAGGCAAAACGCACAAATACAATACCGAAACCGTTCTCGGAACCTTCCAGCGTTTGAAACTCGATGGGGGAAAAGAATGGGAATCTCTACCTGGTGGCCCCAAGGTGCAGGGAATGAACCTTGCAACCCATGGCGGAAAAATTTATCGCATCGGTGGCTTGCAACCTAAAAACGCCCCCGATTCACCCACTGATAATGTCTCCATCTCTGATTGCTCATGCTTCGATCCCAAAATAAATAAATGGCTTCCTATAGCTTCTCTCCCGGAAGGTAGATCCTCTCACGATCTTGTTGTCGCAGGCGGTAAGCTCATCGTGGTTGGCGGTTGGGAAAGTAGAGGTAAAGGGAATATGCCCGTCTGGCATGAAACTTCGCTTGTCTTGGATTTGAAAGCCAAGGATGCAAAATGGGA
>CALARU010000307.1 GCA_937888715.1 uncultured Planctomycetaceae bacterium
TGCTGCTGCTCCTTCGAAAGCTCCCCTTCGGGAAGACATTCCAAGGCCCTGCCAAACAGCCTTAATACCTTGCGTGAATGCTTCTGTTCAAATAAATCAACCAGACTGAAATTCACTCCCTCTACAATCGGGATTTCTAACACTGCCATCAGGCGATTCATCGCAAGTATAAAATCATCGCGAATCATAAGAATGACTTGGAAGTAATCGCCATCTACCTGGCGCAAAGCTTGAACCAAAGGGGCGTTATCAACATTTGGATTTGCAGATAGCCATTGTTCAAACTGATCAACAATGAGTAGTAATTTTCTATTCAACCCTGCTGGTTTCTTTTTACGAATCAAGGCAAAGGCTTCGATTAAGGTAAGTTCTTGGGGGAGATCTGGAAGGCGTTTACGCAATTGCTTGAGTATGGACTCTTCTGTGGTTGTGGTGGAGGCTTCTAAATAAATGGGAATGATCTTGCCATCAAGATTGGGAATCAGCCCTGCTTTCATAAGGGAGGATTTACCACACCCGGACGGGCCGTATATTACACCAACACTGAATGAGGAGGATGGATTTTCAATCTGGGTTTTCCAAAATCGAATACTCGGGGGCAAGCCTTCCCGATCCCGTGACCCAGGTAATAACTCTAGGAAAAAACCTGCATCACTTTGATCAAACGAACGCAATCCTTTATAAACCACTTGAATGTTTTTAGAATCTAGACCCGATATATTCCCCGATTTTGAGCCAGACTTATTACCTTCAATATTAATTGAAGGCACAGATTGCAAATTGACCGATGGCCTAAACCCCGAAGCTAGAAAGGATCGCAAATCTGCAGCCATATCTGCTGCGGTGGCGTATCGATCCAGAAGCTTACGGCTAAGGGCTTTCAGGCAGATTCTTTCAAGCTCTTTGTCTATTTTTGAGTTTATCTGTCTTAAGGGTTTTACCTCCACCATTTTGATTATTTGCAAAAGCATCATGACAGTCTTGGCTTCGAAAGGTCTTCTTCCCGCAAGCATTTCATAGAGAATAACCCCCAAGCTGAAGATATCAGAACGACCATCCACCCGATGACCTTCCCCTCTGGCCTGTTCCGGGCTCATGTAAAGGGGGGTTCCCATCAAACCCTTGCCTTGACCAAATGATTCTTCCTTCAAAGCCAGGCCGAAATCTACAATGCAAGGGCTACCGGAAGCATCCAGCAGAATGTTATCTGGTTTGATATCTCGATGCACCAAGCCACGGGTATGGGCATGATGCAAGCCATCTGCGATCATGGCAATAGTTTTACAAACCCAAGTAATATCCGAGGCATTTGTTGTTAATGCCTTTGAAAGTGTGCCGCCATCCAGATACTTCGAAATAATGAAAAACCCTTCAGTCGCTGAGTTTCCAACATCATGCACCGGTACGATATTGGGATGATCAAGCTTTGCGAGCATTTGCGCTTCGCTTAAAAAAGAGTCCAAAACATTTTTATCGTTAATTATTTCTTTGGATATCTTGATAGCAACCAAACGGTTTAACTGTTCATCCTTGGCGAGGTATACTTTTCCAAATGCACCTTCGCCTAAAACCTTCTGAACCCGAAATCGGCCAAGCAAAACCTCTCGATTTGTGTTGGATGCTACAGCCTTTGGATTTTTACTGGAACTCGTTTCATTTGTAGCATTAAGATCACCAAGGGTATCCAGTTCTTTTGGGGGTTGATCACCTGTATCATTAGGATCAGAAGTTGCCGCTGGGTCTAGATTACCGATTGATCTTTTTGGCGAATTTTCATCTGTCATTTAAATCACTCATTATAAATAAACGATAGGGTTTAAATAAGAATTTCAAATTACAAACCCCGATTTTAAGCATAGGTGATTTGGCATCTGATAGCAAAGAAAATAGGATGCCGCAGTATGCCCTATAAATTTCAAGCCAA
>CALARU010000308.1 GCA_937888715.1 uncultured Planctomycetaceae bacterium
GGTTGCACTTCTTCTTTGGGTTTTCGTACATCGCCTTGTGCTAAGCGGAATGTTGCAGGTGGCTTCGCGTATTTTTCCGATATGCCCATGTAGGCTTCCTGAGGGGGTAATTCTTTTGCAAGGTTTGCAAGGTTGTCAAATGTTTTGTCGTAAATAGTTCGTTGTTCGGGTTTTAACCTGCGGTAGAGCTTTGTTTTTCTTCGATCTATTTGCTTACTTGCCAGAGTTGCTAACTGAGATTGGGTGACGGTGCGTTTTTCTGCAGGGGTTTTTAATGCTATTTGAGTCTGCGGATCTAATGCAACTACGATTTCTTCAAACAAATCTTTTTCATGATCCTGCATCATTAGCCCAAGATCTTTACGCATGAACAGCGCTTTTTCTTCCTTGCTCTTTTGGCTTGGTGTAAGTGAAATGGAACTGAGTGGGATAGCATCCGGATAAAGTATACCGCTGAAGAATGCCTGAAACTGAAAGTATTCTTCTTGGCGGATGGGATCAAATTTATGGTTATGGCATCGGGCACAGCCCAGTGTCAAACCCAGAAAAGCCTGTGAGGTGACATCGGTAATATCATTTAAAATATCTTGACGAATCTGAGTGTAATCCGCCCCGTTGGATTCTTCAGGGGCAAGCCTTAAAAAACCGGTAGCTATACGTGCCTCTTTGTTGTCAGGACCCAACTCATCCCCTGCGATTTGCCAAGAGATAAACTTATCATAAGGAAGATCATCGTTAAAAGATTGAATCACCCAATTGCGAAATTTCCATGCATTAGGTCTGATGCGATCAATTTTAAAACCTTCAGAGTCGCTATACCGTACAAGATCTAACCATTGCTGCCCCCAATGTTCGCCAAATGCAGGCGATGCCAATAATTTTTCCACCACTTTTTCATAGGCATCGGGTGATTTGTCATTTAAAAAATTCTGCACCTCTTCCGCTTTGGGGGGCAGGCCCGTCATATCCATATGCAGCCTGCGCAACAGGGTTCGTTTGTCGGCTTCCTGTGCTGGAATGATGCCTGCTTTATTGAGGGAAGCTTTCCAGAAGGTATCGATGGGATTGAAGCACGAAATTGTTTCTGTTGGAATATTTGGTCTGACCAAAGCTTTATATGAGGGCGTAATGCGTGCGGTTTCTGCTGCACTGGTATATTCCAGAATCAACAAACCACAAAAAATGAACGGGAAAACCATGTGTAGATGGTGCTTCCCTACGAAACTATGCATGAAATCCCAAGGGTTGGATTTTAGCGGGGTCCTAACTTCGGGCAAACCAAGGATGGCAAATGAGCTGCATTCTTGCAGGAAATTTATACATTCAAATTAAGATAAATCTAAAGGCAGTTCAATATCCAATAATCCGTCTTAATAATAATTCGGTAAAAAATAAGTAAGGCAGGGACGAATAAACAGGCTAAGCTCAATATTAGTGCTTAATTGCCAATGTTTCTTTTACTTAGGGTTGTTTTTGCAAGTGTCCAACATGGCTTTTTGGTTTATGAAACTTCAGATGCTTGCTTCATAAAGAAAAAGTAATAACCAAGAAAGCTCAGAGTGAGGAAGGTTAGAACCCCAAAGATAACCAAGGGGTTGAAAATGCCTGACCAAGAATCTGAAACAAAAGCATCATCCGAGGGCGCGCCGTTTTTTAAATATGCCACTGCATCTTGAAGAGATTCGTCTTCGGTAAAATGGTGGATATCGGGGTTTGAAAAATTATTGTGAACGCCATCATTCACACTCTGGGCGGAGACCATATGCAAACAGGATAGATTTTCCTGCTCGATTGCAGCAATTACATCGTAATCTTTTTCAGCATGATGAATCTCGTGTTCAGAAACCGGGCCATTCAAATTCGGATAGCGCTTTGCAAAAAAAGTGCGCAACCCTTTTACATGCCTAGCCTTTTTCCATACCTTTTGAAAGTCACAAAATACGAGATCATCTGCACGAAGTTTTCCTTTCTTCGCCAGCTTTTTTAATGCTTCACCAGAGACAATCAGAGGTTTATACCCCTCCTTGGCAATGATGTAGCCATCGAATTTTTTTTCTTGTTCAGGCATGGTAGGTACTTCTTTAAGAAACTCTCCATCTAAATTAATTATAGCATCAAGGTGGTTAAAACCCTGATTATGAGCAATTTTTAATGGTTTATCTAATTGGTAAAAGGCGGAAAGCTTACCGATG
>CALARU010000309.1 GCA_937888715.1 uncultured Planctomycetaceae bacterium
GGCCTTGCGGTCGTGGCTTAATGCTTATGCGCCATTACATGACCGAAGTGAACTATAATTCAACAGGCAATTCGGTTCGCATGAAAAAAGTGTTCAAAAAAGCCTAATCTATTTCTCCGCTTTTCCAAAAGTTTAAATGTCCACCCCAATGATGCAGCAGTACCTGGAGGCCAAAAATAGCCATCCGGGCATGATGTTACTGTTTCGAATGGGGGATTTTTATGAGCTATTCAACGAAGATGCTCAGGAGGCCTCGAGAATTCTTGGCCTGACTCTCACCTCGCGGGATAAATCGGTGCCGATGGCGGGGTTCCCTCATCACTCGCTTGAAAATCATTTAAGAAAACTATTGCAGGCGGGCAAGCGCGTTGCAGTTTGCGACCAAGTTGAAGAAGCTTCTGAAGCCAAGGGCTTGGTGCGCAGGGAAGTTACCCGCATCATCACACCTGGCACCCTTACTGAAGATGATCTTCTTGACCCTAGAAGTAATAATCATCTTGTTTGTGTTTTGCAGGGTGCAAAGAATTCCCTTTGTGGGTTGGCCTGGGTAGAGCTTTCTACTGGGCAGTTTTTTGCAGTTGATCTTTCTCCTTCAGACCTCCGTGATTATCTTTCAAGGCTTCGGCCTGCGGAAATTCTTTTTCCTGATGATCCTAAAAATCCTGAGCCACCATTCGATCTTGTGGCACTGCTTCCTGGTGCAGCTTTTTCACCCAGAGCCGATTGGTGCTTCGAGTCTGGTTCAGCGTTAGGTGTGCTTCATAAGCATTTTGATGTTTCTACCCTCTCAGGGTTTGGGTTTGAAGATAAGCAAATCTGTTTACGGGCTGCAGGCGCACTTCTTGGTTACCTTCATGAAACCTTGAAAGCTGCCTTGGTTCACTTACGAAAGATCACGCCTTTTTCTCAGGGTTCTTTTCTTGCGATTGATGAAGTAACCCGCAGAAGCTTGGAGCTGACCCGCACCATGCGCGATGGAGGCCGTGAAGGTTCGCTGCTTCATCGTATTGATCGAACTTCCACGCCTATGGGTGCACGATTGCTTTCCGACTGGCTGCTTTCCCCCCTTGCAAATATTAATCTCATCAATCAGCGACTTGATGCGGTCGATATTTTCAAACGCGATTATAGGTTGCGTGCTGATTTGCGTAATGTTTTGTCGAAGGCTTATGATCTGCAAAGGCTTTCCGCACGAATTGGAACTGGGCGGGCCGGGCCAAGAGATCTTGGGTCTGTAGCCCGCACATTGGTTTTGCTACCCGAAATACAAGCGGTGCTTGCTCGGGGAAACAGCTCTTTGTTGCAATCGCTTTCGCAAAAAATCGCTCTCTTACCCCACCTGAGGGATAAATTATTCGCAGCACTTGAAGAGCAGCTTCCCCTTTCTGCCAAAGAGGGCGGGATTATCAAACAGGGGTATGATTTTGATCTGGATGAGTTGCGTAATATTTCAATTTCCGGGAAGGAATGGATGGCAAACTTCCAAGCCCAAGAAATCGCACGCACCGGAATCTCCAGTCTTAAGGTCGGGTTCAATCAGGTTTTTGGATACTTCATTGAAATCACCCACACCCATACAGCAAAGGTTCCCCCTGATTATCAGCGCAAGCAGACTTTGAAAAATGCAGAGCGATACATTACGCCTGAACTCAAAGAGCAGGAAGAGAAAGTTCTTAACGCCCAAGAAAAACTTGAGAAGTACGAGTATGAATTGTTTCTGCAACTCAGAGAGTTGGCTTCATCTCATACCTTGGAACTGATGGCAACTGCAGAAACCCTCGCAATTGCTGATGTTTTATGTTCGCTAGCGGAGCTTGCATCTGAAAGAGGTTGGACTCGTCCTGACATTGTTGAAAAGCCTATATTAGATATTGTAGATGGCAAGCATCCTGTTTTAGAACAGACTATGCCTTCGGGTACTTTTGTTCCTAATAGTGCTTCGTTGCATCCAGAGCATGGCATGTTTTTGCTGATCACCGGGCCAAACATGGGTGGAAAAAGCGTTTACATCAGGCAGGTCGCACTCATCACTTTGCTTGCGCATGTGGGTAGTTTTGTGCCAGCTTCCAGAGTGATAGTTGGTTTGACGGATCGCATTTTTACCCGTGTTGGTGCAAGCGATGAACTTGGGCGCTCGCAAAGTACCTTCATGGTTGAAATGACCGAGGCTGCCAACATTCTTAATAATGCCACCGCTTCAAGTTTGGTTATCCTTGATGAAATCGGAAGGGGAACCAGCACCTACGATGGTGTAAGTATTGCCTGGGCTATTACGGAACATTTGCACGACAAAGTTGGTTGTAGAACTCTCTTTGCAACGCATTACCATGAGTTGGCACAGCTTGAGGAATCTTTAAAGAAGTTTAAAAACCTGAGGGTTTGTGTGCGTGAAACTCCCACGGGGATTATTTTCCTGCACCGTATCGAAGCTGGAAGTGCAGACCAGAGCTATGGTATTCATGTAGCCCAAAGAGCTGGGGTTCCAAGGCCTGTTCTTGATCGTGCAAAAATCATACTCGCAGATTTGGAAGAACGGCATTTGCTTTCTAATGAACAAGAAGGCGCTCTTATCCGCAGACCTAAAATTATCCAAGGTAGCCTTTTTGCAAGCACAGAAGATCCTATTCTTGCATCTCTTCGCGAACTCGATGTGGCCAAGTTTTCTTCTGATCAACTTCTTGATCTTATTATTCGTTGGCAAAAAGACCTCCGAAAAGGGTAGAATCTTTTCTTCTCTTTGTTTTATTTCTTTCGAGTGCCCCACGCATGGCGAATAATGCTGATTCTTTTTATCAGAAAACCAAGGTCGCGGTTGAGGAAGGCCGGCTTGATGAGGCGCTGCAATCTATTCGAGTGCAAAAATCGCCTATCAATTCTAAAACCCGCGAGCTTATCTCCACCCTCGCCAACGCACTTGCCCACCGAGCGGATCGGCATCTTACCCTTGATAACGAAGAAGCTGCCTGGATTGATTTGACTAGTGCGGAATCACTGCGTAGTAATCTGCCAAGAATTGAAAAACTTCGATCCACCCTTACTAAACTCATGGTTAGTAGGGCACAGAACTATCTTAAGGAAGGAGCCCTTAGGCAATGTGAGGAAGTGTTGGGTAAACTTCGGGATCGTAATGGCGCCTCTTCTGAACTTAGCACTTTGGTTACCACTTGCGTTATGTGGATTGAGGGTAGGGAATTTGCTGAGAC
>CALARU010000310.1 GCA_937888715.1 uncultured Planctomycetaceae bacterium
AAACCTAGCTGATTTAATTCGCTTTTTGGCACATGTGCTTTACAGAGCGCTCACGGAATAAGCAGGTTTACTTCTATTCAAACCCTACCGGAAATTGAGAGCCACTGTAATTGTCAGCCAGTTTATATTTCAGGCGAGGATCGGTTTGATGATTTCGCCGCTGACATCAGTCAAGCGCATGTCCCGCCCCATAAAGCGATAGGTAAGTTTTTTGTGATCAAGGCCGAGGAGATGAAGGATCGTAGCGTGTAGGTCTGGCACAGAGACTTTGTTTTCAACCGCATGATAGCCAAATTCGTCAGTCGCCCCATGGATCATGCCAGCGCGAATCCCGCCACCTGCAAGCCACATGGTGAATCCCCGGGCATGGTGGTCGCGGCCCTTGCCGCTTTCGGCAGTCGGTGTGCGGCCAAACTCTCCACCCCAGATGACCAGGGTACTATCGAGCAATCCCCGGTTTTTCAGATCGGTGAGCAATCCAGCAATCGGCCTGTCGGTCTCAGCACAATGAAGGTCGTGATTCTTTTTCAGGTCGTCATGTGCATCCCACGCCTTGGGCCCTTCATTGCCCCCGCTGTAAAGCTGAATAAAACGGACACCGCGTTCAACGAGCCTCCGGGCGAGAAGACAATTCCTACCGAAGTGATGAGAAGTTTTGTTGTCGAGCCCATAGAGATTCTGATCCCTGAGTGATTCCTGAGTCAGATCGACCGCTTCCGTTGCGTGCGTTTGCATACGGAAAGCCAGTTCGTAAGAGGCGATGCGAGCGGAGAGGGCCGATTCTGCAGGATTGGCCGCAGCATGGCCTTCGTTCCACTGTTTAAGCAAATCGAGACGGGCGCGTTGGCGACCCCGAGTCACCCCGGTTGGTGGAGAAAGATAGGCAATGGGTTCGCCATTAGGTCGAAATGGAACTCCCTGATATGCTGCGGGCATAAAACCATTCGACCAGTTCATGGCCCCGTTGATCGGAGCTCCCTGGTGATCAAGCATCACGACAAAACCCGGCAGGTTTTCGCCTTCGGTGCCAAGGCCGTAGGTCAGCCAGGAACCCATACTGGGCCGACCTGCGAGGATAGAACCGCTATTCATTTGGAAGATCGCTGGTCCATGGTTGTTGCTCTCGCAGTGCATGCTACGAATGACACAAAGTTTGTCAGCGTGTTTTGCCAACTCTGGATAAGTTTCAGAGATGTCGATGCCCGCTTGCCCGTATTTGGCAAATTTGTAGGGGCTTTTCATGGCAATGTTTTTCGTCTTGCCACTCATGAAAACATCATCTTGCTTGAAGACGGGAATCGCCTGACCATCATATTTCGTCAAAGCCGGCTTGGGATCGAAGAGATCAATGTGGCTTGGACCGCCGTACATGAAAAGGAATATGACCGATTTAATTTTAGCGGGGTGATGGGGAGTCGCTGTGGCAAGCGGGTTCGAAGAGCGATCCGCCGCGTGCGCATCTTGGTTAAGAAGGCTGGCGAGAGCCAGTGAGCCGAACCCCACACCGGCCTGTTGGAGCCAATCGCGTCGTGTGAACATGACATTCGCCTTTCAATCGATGAAAATAAATTCGTTGGCATTGAATAACACATGGCACAAATCGATGAGTGCATCGAGATCAGGGGTCTTGCTTTGGGATTCCCGATGCGCCGAAGCTTGCTGGCTGATAAAGAGATTTGCCTGACTCATTCGTTCTGTGGACGGGGTGCGACCAAGGGACTTGGAGTAGGCCTGTTGAATTAACATGTCCCAATCGAGGCCGTGCACTTTCAACAGCGATTCAGCGAATCGCCTAGCCTGATCAGCAACGAATTCATCGTTCATGAGCAATAATGCTTGAGTTGGCACGATGCTTGCCAGACGGCAATCGCAGACATCACTCGTATTCGGTGCGTCAAAGAGTTCCAGCAAGGGAAAAAGCAGTTGACGCTTGGAGTAAATATAGACACTGCGCCGCCAATGCTCTGGCCCCTCGACTGCGATCACGGGCCATTTGTTGCGTTGACTTGCGGGCAACAACTCGGAGCGGATCCGCGGTTTGATTCCCGGACCACCCATTTTGGGGTCAAGCGTGCCTGCAATTGCAAGGATGCTGTCGCGGATAGCCTCAGCTTCGAGCCGCCTTTTGTTCTGGCGCCATTGAAACCGGTTCTCGGGATCGATGGCAACGGATGCTGCATCATGCCCGGAGCCTTGTTGATAAGTAGCACTAAGCATGATGTATTTATGGAACGATTTCCATTGACCACCATTTGCGATCAACCAAGCTGCGAGGTGATCGAGCAATTCCGGATGCGCATTCGCACCCCCACTACGACCAAAATTACCCGAGGTCTCGACAATCCCACGGCCAAAATGATGCTGCCACAATCGATTAGCCAAGACACGATAGGTAAGAGGATTGTCGGTCGAGGCGATCCACTCGGCAAGAGCGAGTCGTCTTCCGGACGACTTTGCGTTTTTCGCAGCTTCCTGAATCGGCCAATCTTTCCAGGTAAGAACTGCGGGAACTGCGGGTGGGACGATGGGCCCAGGATTGTTGAAATCTCCACGCCAGAGAAGGTGGGTCGGCTTCGGGTGCGGGTTGGAGTCGATGAGTGCCATGATCCCTTTTTCTGGATCTTTCAATTTCCCTTTTTCAACAGTGTTGCCTGACAAAGGCAGATCTTTTTTGGAAGTTCCGTTAAAGATCGCCAGAACCTGATAGTAATCTTTCTGCGAGATGGGGTCGTACTTGTGATCGTGGCAGCGGGCACAGCCAAGCGTCATACCCATGAAGGTGGTAAAGGTCGTGTTTATAACACCATCAAGTTCATCAAGGCGATATTTTTCAATATCCTTCGGGGTTTTGCCCATATTGTCGTCATTGGATGGTCCATTACGCCCAAATCCAGTCGCTATCAGTTGTTCCTCTTGTGCATCCACCAGTTCGTCGCCAGCGAGTTGTTCGCGGATGAATTGCGCAAAAGGCTTGTCATTATTAATACTTTTAATCACATAATCACGATAACGCCAAGCGTTCGGGCGCGGGATGTCGTTATGAAAACCGCCACTATCAGCGTAACGGGTAAGGTCAAGCCAATGCCGGCCCCAGCGTTCACCGTATGCAGAGGAAGCGAGCAGTTCATCGACCACTTTTTCAAACGCATTGGTGGAAGTATCATTCAAAAATTTCTGGATTGCCATCGGACTAGGGGGCAAGCCTGTGAGGTCAAAATAGGCTCGGCGCACCAAGGTAGTTTTATCTGCTTGCGGCGAGGGTTTGAGCCCCTTTGATTCGAGGCGGGCAAGCACGAAAGCATCCAGCGGCTGACGAACCCAGTCCTTCTCCCCAATCTTTGGGATTGCTGGGCTCGCAAGCTTTTGCAAGGCCCAGTGATCGCGGCTGGCAAGTTTAGTCTTGGCAACTGTAGGGCTAATTCCATCCACCCATCGAGTCAAGATCTCAATCTCATCCTGCAGCAATTGCCCTTTCGGCGGCATGTGTGGCATGCGACCCGGTTGGACCATCTGGATCATCAGGCTCTCGGTTGATCGCCCCGGTACCAAAGCCGGCCCGGAAGATCCACCCGCAAGGACTTTTTCCGCAGTAGTCAGATCCAACCCGCCTCGGATTTTCCCCGCTTCGGAGTGGCACGAAACACAATTCTTGATGAATACCTGCCTGACTTTGGCAAACGAGTCTGACTCCAGATCAGCGGCACGGGTATCGGTAGAAAAGCAACACGCGGTCAGCAGCAGCAATACAAACCTAAAAAAGTAAGGAACAAGTCTCATGTCAGTATCCTGATTTGACTGCACTAAAGAAAGTTTTATCGTAAAGGATCGCCTGACAGTGGTCAATGACATTACCCTTTCTGCAAAACCTAAGTTGGCAGTAAGAGAACCTGCATCCCATCGGAAACTATGGCGCAAAATCAAATGCCAACTGCCTACCTACTGGGCGGCAGTAACTCTGCAATTAAAAAACCTAATCCAAGTGAAGGTCGATAAGCATTAATAAGTAGAAGACTTTACAATTCAGATGAAACTATTCCTCCTTGTATCGAAATATGAATATGGGAAGATAACTCTAAGTTTTAAGTTTGTTTGAATTTAATCTGGTTATCTAAGTGTCATCAAATAACCAAGAGAACAGCTTAGGATTCCTATAGTCCGCTGCAATAAAATTACTCCCCCTTTTGAAAAGGGAAGGCCTGCTGGAATCAAAACAATAAAAGGACATTGACCATGTATTCCTACCAAATAAATCGGATCATTCTAGGGCTTGTCGTGTTGGGGAGCGTCAGCCTTTTGGCATTGCCGGTTTCTTCCGAAGAGAAGAAGCGGGTTCCATTTGACCGCGACCTGATTGAAAAGCGCATTCGTGAGATTCAACCGACTGCGAAAGAGTTGCGTTTCGATGCCATCGGGTGGGTTTCCAGCATTCCGGAGGCCGAGCGGATGGCCAAAGAGAACGGGCGCCCGGTCTTTCTGTTCAGCAATGTGGGGCAGATGGATCTGGGCCGCTGCTGAGGTGGGGCTACCAATTTGCGAGGCGGTTCGCTTTCGCACGACAAAGTGATCGATTTGCTCAATGCCTTTTTTGTTCCAGTTTACATCTCCCACGAAGCCCACGAAAAGGGAGACGCACCCGAAGCAGATAAAAAAGAGTGGCATCGCATCTACCGCGAAGCAATCACCAAGCTCAAGCGCTCGGGTACAGTTCATGTCTATATCCTGTCTCCTGCGGACGGTGAAGTCATTGAGAGCATAGACATAGGAACAGCAACTCAGCCCGAAAAATTGCTGGCCCGATTGACCGCAGTTGTTGAGAAGCTAAAGACCCCTCCCGGAAAACCCTTGGTCAAACCGATGCCGCAGTCTCAACCACCCAAGAGCACTCAAGGTTCCCTCGTTTTGCATTCCGTTGCCCGCTCTTACAAGGGAACCTGGAATGAATTCCCGGTAGAAAATTGGACTGTACTCAGCCAAGCGGACTCCGTCAAACTGCTACCGGAAGGTGCCGTGACTGTGGGGCAATCCTGGGAATTGAGCAAGGACATTTCGGCCCGTTTTCTAACGACTTTTTTGCCGAATGGCTACGGCTACGCCCCCTATCACAAGACCACCATCGTGGAGCAAGCACTGAAAGCAACCGTGATCTCCGTGGACAAAGGGGTTGCCAGCGCACGCATCGAAGGCGTGCTAAAACTGAAGCACAAATCACTCAATTTTAATGTGTCGCCACCCGCTGACACCGAGGACATCGCTCAGATGGCGCTGGAGGGATTTGTAGACTTCGAGCCCAATAACCAACGCATCCGCACGCTTCGGGTGCTCGCTGACAAGGCCAACGCCTGCGCAGGACAGGTGGAGTATTCAGCGGGCTTGCGTTCGGTCCCCCAAGCCAACCCAGAACCGAAATCGAACTCGCAGCCAAAGCCGAAACAGGAAACCAAGGAAATTCGTCTTTTCGATTTCGAAGAACCAACCGATCCCAAGGCTTGGTCGAACCTCGTTTTGCCTGGCACCAAAGACAAAGAACCATCGGTCAAGATTGAACTATCCACAGAGCACGCGACCTCCGGCAAACATAGTCTGAAAATGACCTATGCCGGTGGGCGCTGGCCGACTATCACGACCACCGAAGTTCCCGGAGATTGGATGCCCTACTGGACTTTTCGGGCGGATGTTACGGCGAGCCGAGACTGTCTCGTCGGCTTCACTGTGATGCAAGAAAAGAGCGAGCGCGGCGGCGGTTGGGACCCTACCGTGGGCCGATGGACTAAGACTGAGTTCCTGAAGTCTGGTAAGAATACGATCACCGGGAGCATCCACGATTCAAACAATTATTCGATCAACACCAAGCAGGGTAAGGTCGTGCGTTTTGAAATCTTTATGTACGCCCCACATGAAGGGGAATCGATCTATGTGGACAACATCCGCCTATCCACTGTCAAGGAAGAGCCTGCGCTGGAAACTAGAAAATTTTCGGTACTCGGTACAGATATGGTTGTCTCCGGAGTGCGAGAACTTGGCATGAAACTCAAGGAAGGTTGGATAAAGCCCGAGTTGAAGACGCTCGAGCAGGTGGAAGGCGAACTACGGACACTATACAACGATCTGAAAAATAAACACCCCAACGCAGTGCTAGCAGTGCTTCGCGATGGGGAGAAGGGCTTTGATCCAACCCAACCCGAAAAAGTGTACGCAGGTTGGAAAGACGCTTACTGGTCTAGCCACGGACCCGATGGCATGACTCTCGAGCGGACCGACAATATCGGCAATCGAGCCAGCCATGAAATTTTCATGCGTCACCGCAGCCCAATGATGCGAGTGGACCTCACCAGCATCCCCAAAGGCTCCCAGATTCTCGCGGCCCAACTTATCGTTATTCGTGCCCATGATAAATTCAACAAAGATCACAATCCCGACCAGCCCAACATTTGGGTGGTAGAGCCATGCGCTCGGCCTTGGGAGGAATACCAAGTGAACGCCTACGAATACGCCAAGGACAAATTCTGGAAAGCCATCGGCGGCGTTTATTATGGGGATGATCCCGATTTCCTACCCCTGTATCTGGCTCACGGGCCGAGCCAGGGTAAGGTGAATACTTGGAATTTCACACAGGCAATCCGCTTCTGGACCAATGGCAAACACGCCAACCATGGTTTCATGCTGCATGGCAACGCAGGTGATTGGCTCCCGCAAGCCCACTCCCGAGAAGCAAAGGAGATCCGTGATCGCCCTGCAGTCTGGGTAATCTACAACCCGGCGAAATGATTTTTTCATTGAGTGGCGGATGTATTTATAGCGGCATTTTCTGAGCAAGAAGCGTTAGCGACGGTAGGAAACACTATTTAGCCTTGCTAGACGCAGGCATGACAGTTTCCTGATAAAAAATCTCCAACCATTTGCCATCACGAAGAACATAAAGAGAGGAACTTTGCAAATCATTGAACGTAATCTTCTTCCCCTTGTGATTTCCGCTGTAATCTAACTTGTAAAATATGAAACAAACACCAGGTTGAATCTGCAATAACGATGTTTTGCCCATGGAATAAGACTCTAAATTCCAATCCTTTAAATTCTTTATAAAATCAGCCTTTAACACTTCAGTACCGTCAGCCATAAAACCCCGCGCATCATCAGCCATGTAAGTCTTAAAGAATTCTTGGTTTTTATCTTTCATCGCAACCCATGAATCTTTTTCCATTTTCGTCAACAGTGAGAGCAATTCTTTTTCAGAACCGCCTTGTTGAGCAAAAAGATCAAAAGACATTGAAAAGCAAAGAACCATAGCAGTTAAAATGATTCTCATAATAAACCTCATAAATGGTAACGAACAAAATATAGCTGTTTAAAATAAAACATCTTGAAGAAATAATAACAAGAACATTATTTAAGTGCTTGCAAATGTAACAAAAAACCACCCTTATTCAAAAAACATTAAACCAGTGTTTACCAAGTAATAACCCAACTAAATCTAGCAGAGGATTGCTAGCAAGTAAAATAACTGCTAGTATAAAACATTGATTAATAATAGCTAAAGATGCAGATAATTTACCAAAGAAAACAAAGCGAATGACTACAATTGCAACGGTGATTTTATTCGCTGCGTTCCTATTGGTTCTTATTCATTCGATCCTAGTAATATACCTCGCCCCAACTTTTTGGAATTGGGAATCAACTCCACTCCAAGATTCTGAGTGCCCAAAAACAGTCGTCTGCTTAAATCTTAGAGGATTAGATCCTTTTTTAACAACAGCACTGCCTGCATTACTTAATCAAGATTATCCAAATTACGATGTAATCATCGTGGTTGACCATCCAGATGATCCTGTATACGCACTTGCAGAAGAGGTAATTAGGGCCAGCAATATAACCAATGTAAAATTAGGTGTATTAAAAAACCGAAAAGAAACATGTAGCCTAGTAAACAGTTCATTGATTCAAACCATACAGAACAATCTAAATGATTATGAAGTGGTTGCAATGATCGATGCAGATGCGGTGCCACATAAAACTTGGTTAAGAGAATTAATTGCGCCACTACGAAACAAAAAAATCGGTGCTGTAAATGGTCAGCGCTGGTACTTCCCACCTCGTGCAAATATGGGAGATCTAATTCGCTATATCTGGAATATTGCTGCGGTTCTTCAAATGATATTCTTTAAAATTCCTTGGGGCGGATCTTTAGCTCTACGGATGGATGTTTTGCGAAAATGCAATGTGCTTGATTATTATGAAAAAGCACTGGTTCAAGATGTGCCCCTCTTTGATATTCTTAAAAAACAAGGATACACAATCGAATTTGCACCCTCAGTCCTCATGATTAATCGAGAATCTGTAACCTTATCTTCACTGATTCCTTGGATACAAAGGCAATTACTCTGGGCAATTCTCTATCATTCATCGTGGTGGAAAATTGTCATGCATGGCATTTTGGTAACTCTCGTTCCGCTTTTATTATTAACCCTGATTGCAACCAGCGCCCTTCTTAATCAGCCTTTTATTGCAGTTCTGGCAACTTCCAGCTTAGTTGGGTACGCTGTAATTACATTATGCCAATTATTGTTATTGGAATACCTTGTTAGAAGAATAGTAAAAAAACGAAACGAATGTACCAAATGGATGACCCCATTAAAACTTATCGCATTCATTCCAGCAATGATTCTTACGCAACTGCTTTACCCCAAAGCACTTTTATTTGCGTTGTTTTCCCGCAACATCGAATGGCGTGGCATTCATTACCGAATTGATGCACCGTTAAAAGTGAAAATGCTTAATTACAAACCCTACAAAATCAAAGAACAAAAGAACAAAAACAATTCTCTCTAAGCGTTCAATCACGCCACTTATTCAACAAGTATTTTTCAATTAATCATGAAACGAGTTCTTTCATACCGCTTAAAAGTGCAATAAGATAAAGCGAATGATGATTAATACAAAATAAGGAAATAGTCCATGACCAATAATCCAAATGAATCGGTTCCCCACATTCATTGGCCCCCAATTATCAGACCACGAAGACTTAGGACTACTCCTTGGATTCGCAACATGGTCTCTGAACATCGTGTAACCGTAAACGACCTTATTTGGCCTGTATTCATTCAAGAAGGAAACAACTTAAGAACGTCGATTGCATCCATGCCAGGCGTTGAAAGGTTATCCATCGATTTATTAACCTTAGCAGTAAAAGAAGCCCGCGATCTTGGCATTCCAGCAATAGCTTTATTTCCTGCAACACCTACAAATTTAAAAACACAAGATGGCGAAGAAGCCTTCAATCCTGAAAACCTAGTATGCAGAACAATTCGAGCAATTAAAGCCGCAGTTCCTGACATCGGAATAATATGCGATGTAGCCCTAGATCCTTACACCTCGCATGGTCAGGATGGGCTAGTTCGCAACGGCGTTGTGGTAAATGATGAAACCGTCGAAGTATTGTGTAAGCAATCGGTAGTGCAAGCTCGGGCAGGATGCGATGTAATAGCTCCATCTGACATGATGGATGGCAGAGTGGGCGCTATACGAAAAGCGCTAGATAATGCTGGGTTTTCTCATGTTGCAATTCTTAGTTATGCTGCAAAATATGCATCTGCTTTTTATGGCCCGTTTCGCGATGCAGTTGGTTCTGCAAACAACCTCGGAAAAAGCGACAAGAAAACCTACCAAATGGACCCATCCAATTCGAGCGAAGCGCTCCGTGAGGTTGCCCTCGATATTGCTGAAGGTGCAGATATGGTGATGGTTAAACCGGGCATGCCATACCTCGATGTAGTGGCTCGAGTAAAGGATGCATTCAAAGTCCCAACCTTTGCATACCAAGTAAGTGGCGAATACGCCATGCTTTGTGCAGCAGCAGCAAATGGCTGGCTAGACCGCGAGAAAGTAATTCTTGAAAGTTTGCTTTCGTTTAAACGAGCGGGAGCTGATGGAGTCCTAACTTATTTCGCAGTGGAAGCCGCAAAGCTTTTAAAAGCTCAATAACACAATTAATTTGGAAATGCCCACTCACCAGATTGATCACCCACGGTAAAAACGCCCAATCTTTTAGCGGCGCGTTCAACATACTTAAGTTCTCTACCGGGAATATTTACTTCCAAGGATATTTTTCCCGTTGGTTCAGATTCCAGCATTTGCAGATATGAAACATCAAAACGAATTTTCTGTTGGTTCTTTTCCTCAAAAAAACTGTAAACGATATTAATATGGCAAGGGCCATCAAGAGAACTAGATACAATAAAATATTCACTTCCAAAGGCACTAACG
>CALARU010000311.1 GCA_937888715.1 uncultured Planctomycetaceae bacterium
TGTCCTCGACAAGAGTCGAACTTGTAACCTTCGGCTTCGGAGGCCAACGCTCTATCCAATTGAGCTACGAGGACGCAACACAGAGATTATAAGCATTTCAAATATAAATCCAACAACTGTATTAACACCAATCAAACACTTGGATAATTAAGCAAGAAAACACAACAGAGAAACTATGTAAACTTTGAGGGCAAAAAAAGGAATCATAAGCCAAAAGGCAGCCTCCTATGTTTCTAAAATTCGCCAACTTGTGAAAAAGGCTACTTTTACCACGCCAACCAGCCCCCTCCAATCACGCCAGCTTTGCTTTAGGGTCGCCATAAACCGTTTCATGCAAGCAACTTCCGTTCAAGAAGATAGTACAACAGTCCGATAATTTCTTTGTTGACTGGTAAACAATTGATTTACCCGTTGACCAATTGAAGGAGATCGCAAGGATGCTTGGTGAAGAAATTATCGATATTGTTTCAGAAACAAATGCGCTTAAGCATCAACTTTTTGAAGCACAAAAACTAAGTAGTGTAGGAGCAATAGCCAGCAGCGTTGCGCATGAGTTTAACAATGTGCTAACCACCATAATCAATTACACAAAAATGGCTCAGCGGACTGATAACGAAGAAAACCGAAAGCAAGCGTTAGAAAAGATTTTGAAGGGCGGCCAAAGGGCGGCGGTAATCGTCAGTTCAATGCTCGGATACGCAAGAAGGGGAAGTCTCAAAAAAGAAAGCACTGATCTTGCAGCATTGGTCGATGAAGTACTTGTACTTACCGAAAAAGACTTGCACAAGCACCAGATAAAATTAACTAAGAACTATATCGACAAACCACGAGTCCCAGTAATCGCCTCACAAATTGAACAAGTTCTTTTGAACCTTATCATTAATTCAAGGCAAGCAATGGAAAAGGGTGGAGAACTAAAAATCGGTTTAAAAATGAATCAAGAAATGGGGCTTGCTGAAATCGCAATAACAGATTCAGGCAATGGTATAGCACCACAAAACCTGCGTAAAATCTTCGATCCTTTTTTCACGACTAAAACCCCAGATCAAGCTGGCCAAGGTGGAACAGGACTAGGATTAAGCGTCTGCAGACAAATTATTGATGACCATTGCGGCAGGCTACGAGTTGAAAGCTCACTAGGAAAAGGTACAACCTTTATCATCAAGCTTCCACTAAACCCAGATCAGATTGCTGCGTAATTAATAAGAATAGAATCAACCCGAATAGACTTAAAACTTTTTGTTTAGTGGAGCTGCAGTCTTGAACTTGGCGATTCTTTGAAGCATGATTTGCTCGATATGATTATCTCTGCCAATTGGAATCCAGTTAGATGCAAAAACTGCATCGTCAATAACTTCAAACTGTCGCTCAACAGTGTTATCGCTGCGGAATGTAGCTGACCCAGCAGTCTGCCTAACAGGCCTATCCAAATCTTCCAATTCTTTGAACACTTTGATATCAACAAAAAAGCCACCATCATCGGCAGGCTGAATTGTGACAACAGCACGGTGCCTGATTGACTGGCAAAAAGCAAGAAGGCGCTGCCTAAAATCTGGGCTACCTGGCTTCCACGGTTGCCCGATACCGGGGGCTATACAAGGGAAGGTTTCAATTCTGCCATCGTAACGATTCGAATAAGAGACTTCAAAAAAGTCGTCAACAACATCCATGCATTTTTCAAAAACGACGCCATACGAAGCTGGCCCAAGAGGAACATAGACAGGGTTTTCGCTAGTTGTTTCAAGTTCAGGTCGAACCACTGCTGGATTTTCAAAAAGCGGGCCGGTTGCACACCCGGTAAAGCCAAACCCACCAATCACCAGCGAAGTTGGCACCAAGAATTTTACAAGATTCAGATATTTCCATCGGCTCATGATTAGCCTGCTACTTCATTTTAAAGTTTAAGCAAAAGATAATTCTTAATGCCAATGATTAGTAGAAATGTCAAGTGCAGGAACCATTAGCAATAAAGTGGCAGGATAGGCAACAGAGGAGGCTAAAGAAGAAACTTGAGACCAGCGGGAACATCAAATTTAGGTACAAACCCTAGCATTCGTTGGGCCTTGGTAATATCGGCAAGAGAATAGCGAACATCGCCTAATCTAGGGGGAAGGTGTTTAGGGGCCAAATTCTTGCCTGTAAGTGTTTGCAAATGAGCAGCCAGATCAAGCAACGATGTAGATTTACCTGCGCCAATATTAAAAACATCACCTGAAATATTGGGATTAGTTCCAGCAAGAATCAAAGCTTGAACCGCATCTTTAACAAAAACAAAATCGCGAGATTGCAGGCCATCGCCAAAAATAGTTGGGTTAATCCCTTTTTTAAACGCCTCTGTAAATATAGCTATTACCCCGGAGTAAGGGCTATCGCCACGCTGTTTAGGACCAAAAATATTGAAAAATCTAAGCCTAACAGTTTCTAATCCCATCGCTCTGGCAAAAGCGACCGCATGAAACTCACCGGCCAATTTGGAAGATGCATAAGGTGAAAGTGGATCCAGCAAGGTGTTTTCATCAAGGGGAACATTCCCAGTATTGCCATAGGCACTACTACTGGCAGCAAAAACAAATCGCTTGCAATGATTCAATTTGGCAGCTTGAAGAACTTTTAAAGTGCCAGTGGCACAAATCTCGTGGCTAAGCAGAGGTTGCTCCATGCTTTTTTGCACGCTGGCAACAGCAGCAAGATGATAAACATTCTCAACCCCCGAAGAAGCCTTCATAAGGTCATCTTCGCTTAAAATCGAACCTTCAATGAAATCAACATCAGATTTTACTGAAGAAAGGTTATCAATGCGGCCTGTACTAAGATCGTCAAGGACACGAACTTTTCTACCCAAGGCAACAAGTGCCTCGACCAAGTGTGATCCAACAAAACCCGCCCCACCTGTAACAAGATCAATTGCACTCATGAAGAAAACAAAGCCTCTACAAAGGAAGCTGGATCAAAGGATTCAAGGTCTTCAATTTTTTCACCAACACCAATGAATTTTACAGGAATGTTAAGGCGCTGTTTGATACTGAAAATAGACCCACCTTTTGCGGTACCGTCAAGCTTGGTAAGAATTATACCAGTACAATGAACCACCTTCTGGAAATTTTCTGCTTGAAGTACGGCATTTTGCCCAGTAGTTGCGTCCAAAACTAAAAGAACTTCATGAGGGGAACCAGGAATAACCTTGCTGGTAACACGATGAATTTTTTCAAGTTCTCGCATTAAATGGGTTTGGGTATGTAGCCTGCCTGCCGTATCTACAATAACAAAATCAAACCCCTTAGCCCTGGCTTTATCGCATGCATCATGAGCAATGCTTGCAGGATCACTACCTGGAAGCCCTTTAACTATTTCCACTCCAAGCCTTTCACACCAAATCACCAATTGATCGATGGCTGCTGCTCTGAATGTATCGCAAGCCGCAACAAGTACTTTTTTTCCATCACGATTCAAGAAACCAGCAAGCTTGGCAATCGATGTGGTTTTACCAGACCCGTTGACCCCAGCGATCATAATGACTGTTGGTCCATCAGGATTAATTTTGATATCACGCCCACCTTCGATCTGCAAAAGACCAGCAAGGTAGTCACGGACAAACAACTCAGTTTCTTTATCAATTTCCTTATCAAGAAAAGCCTGTTTCATGCGATCAACAAGGCCCGCAGTTGCGGCAGAGCCAACATCAGCAAGGTAGAGTTTCTTTTCAAGTTCTTTAAGGAAGTCGTGGTCAACTCTCCCTTTGAGGCGAAAAAGACCAGCCACCCCTGCAAAGAGATTTCTCGTTTTAGTGAGACCAAGCTTCAGCTTATCTAAGAGAGCGCGGAACATAGCCGGTTGCCTTCTGATCTGAGTTTGATTTTTTCAAGTTCAAGAATGGTGATAGAGGAAGAGCCAATGGTTCGCGGAGGAACCCCATGACAATCACTACCACCGCCAATACAAAACTCAAGTTTGAGCGCCCACTCTTTCAATAATTTTCTACGATTCATTTTGAATCCAGGGTATTCAACTTCAATCCCATCTAAACCAAAACCTTTAAGCAAGGCGAGATCGCTGAGCGTTATATTTTCAGGAGGGTGAGCGAGCATGGAAATGCCGCCTGCATTACGAACCAAATCACAAGCTTCCTGAATCGTAAGCCATGCATGATTGTCGTCCTGAAAAAACCTCAAATGTTTCCAATAGGCATTTTGAATCGAATGGGCCTTTTTTTGATTTACGAGAATTTGGGCCAAATGACGACTACCCACGGCATAATCTGGATTGTTCCACTGAGGTTCAAGCTCATCCATCACGGCACCTGGTTCATTCACCCTACCCTTCATAAAGTCAATCATTTTCAAAAATCGGGTTTTGCGAATGGCCTTATTTCTTGAAAGCCCTGCTTGCAGTTCAAGATTAAGTGGGTCCATCAAATAACCTAGTAAATGATAAACTTTAGCATTAAAAATGCAAGTTATCTCTACCCCAACAATCATCTCGGAACGGCCATGTGGAAAAGGCGAATGGTGGGCAGCGGTAGTATCATGATCGGTGATCGAAATGGCTTCAAGGCCAAGCTTACAAGCGGAAGAATAAACCGATTTGGGCGAACAAAGACCATCGCTAAAAGTAGAATGTGTATGAAGATCAACTCGCCTGGTCGAGGCGTTTTTATAAAGAGACTGACACAAAGAAGTAAAAGGTTGACCTTTAGGCATTTTCAGGCTGGGGGCGCTCGGTGGAACAAATCTTATCCAAGATACCATTAATAAAAGAAGACGAATCCGCGGTTCCAAATCTTTTGGCAAGTTCAATGGATTCGTTTAAAACAACCTCAGATGGAGTGTCTTTTTGATGGCTAAGTTCAAAAGCACCTAGTCTAAGAAGATTTCGATCAACTGCAGCCATTCGAGGCAAACGCCAGTTTTCTGCAAATTTAACCAGCAATGCATCAATTTGAGAAAGATTCTGCATGGTTTGTTGGTAAAGAAGAAGAGCAAAATCCCTGCTGATTTGATCACTAATACGATCTGTTATAAACTCTGCAACTTGCTTTTTAGTAAGAGAGGGGTTTAAATCGACCCTGTAAAGAAGTTGCAACGCCACTTCGCGTGCTTTAGATCTTCGATATATCATAGTTCTCAATTTTTCGTTATTTGGGGAGCTTTAAAATCAGATCCGCCATTTCGATTGCGGTAAGGGCAGCTTCAAACCCCTTATTTCCAGCCTTAGCGCCTGCGCGATTAATAGCCTGTTCCAAAGTATCACAAGTAAGAACACCAAAAATCACAGGTATACCTGTTTGCAGCGAAATACCTGCAATGCCATTGGTGCTTGCACCAGCAACATGATCGTAATGGTCGGTTTCCCCTTTAATAACAGCCCCTAAGCAAATTATCGAAGAAAACTTACCAGAAAGCGCAAGCTTATTGGCTATTAATGGAATTTCATAGGAACCCGGAACACGAACCAAAGTGATATTTTTATCTGCAACCCCGTGCCTGCGAAGACCATCTAACGCGCCTTCAACAAGTCGATCCACTACAGCCTGATTAAACTTGGCTGCAACGATTGCAAAAGTATGACTTCCAGAATTAAAATGCCCTTCGAGAACATTCAAACTCATAACTTATCCCTTATTCTTCGAGGTTTGACTTCATCACTACAAGTTCATGCTATTAAGAAATTCATGATTAGTCTTGGTTTTTGCCATTCGGTTCAGCAGCAATTCCATGGCTTCAACGGGATTCATGTCGCTAAGAACCCTTCGAAGCACATAAACTTTCCGAAGTTCTTCTTCACCAAGAAGCATATCTTCCTTACGAGTGCCAGAACTATTAATGTCAATAGCAGGCCAAACTCTGCGGTCAACCAATTTTCGTTCAAGATGAACTTCCATGTTTCCAGTGCCTTTGAATTCTTCAAAAATAACCTCATCCATCCTTGAACCAGTATCAACAAGTGCGGTAGCGATAATAGTCAGGCTACCCCCCTCTTCGATATTGCGGGCAGCACCAAAAAATCTTTTAGGCTTTTGCATGGCATTGGCATCAATACCACCAGACAAAATCTTGCCTGAACTTGGCATTTCGGAGTTATAAGCACGCGCCAACCGAGTAATGGAATCAAGCAGGATGACCACATCTGTGCCGTATTCCACCATCCGCTTCGCTTTTTCAATAACCATTTCGCAAACCTGCACATGGCGGGTTGCGGGCTCATCAAAGGTCGAACTGATCACTTCTGTGTTGGGGCCTTTAACCATGCGCTCCATTTCGGTAACTTCTTCAGGGCGCTCATCAATCAGCAAAATAATGACATAGCATTCGGGATGATTTTTCAGAATACCATTGGCCATCTTTTGCAGCAGAATCGTTTTACCAGTGCGGGGAGGTGCAACAATAAGTCCGCGCTGCCCTTTACCAATTGGGGCAACAAGATCGATAACTCTGCCACATACTTCAGACGGATCATACTCAAGCATTAATCTTTCAGTAGGATGCAAAGGTGTTAAATCCTCAAACATCACCTTTTGACTTAAAAGCGCAGGGTCCGCATAATTGATGGCTTCGACTCTTAGGAGGGCGAAATACTTTTCGTTTTCTTTGGGAGGCCGAATTTGCCCGGATACAATCGTACCGGTGCGAAGGCCAAACCTTCGAATCTGCGATGGGGAAATATAAATATCGTCAACGCAGGGAAGATAATTGTAATCAGGACTGCGAAGAAAGCCAAAACCATCAGGCAAGATTTCAAGTGTCCCTTCGCCCAGCATCAAGCCATTTTGCTTCACCCGTTCCTTAATAATCAAAAAGACCAAATTCTGCTTGGCCAACCCTTCAACTTCCGTTATTCCAACTTCTTTTGCAATCGCGACCAACTCAGGCAAAGACTTTTGCTGCAAATCGGTTAAATGATTGCTACCTCTTTTAATCTCTTCATAACGGCTGTTTACTTCATCATCGTACCCCTTCGATTTAGCTTCTTCACTTTCAACCGAAAGAGAACCCGACGCAGTTTTTATGTTACTCTCTGACTTAACCCCTTCAGCCATATCTGCAGGACTAGCTGTATATTTTGGCACATTTTTGACCTTTGGGGCCTCAACGGCGGGATTTTCAGTTGGGGCAACGACATCAACTTTTGAGGTATAAGAATCCTTGGCTGGAGTTTTATCCTCAACCTTCTCAACACTTTTCACTTTTACGGGTGTTTTTTTCTTAGGCGTGAACACCAAATCATCATCCGAGGCATCAATAGTTTGCACTGGAGAATCATCCTTCGAAACCTTTACAGGAGAATTATCGGAAGGATTATTAAACAAAATGTCATCAGATTGCTCAGGAGCATTTAACTTAACTTCATCTGAAGTTTTAGTAGTTTTGCTAGGAGCTTTGGCCCGTGCTTTTGGTTTGCTTACTGAACTATCTTTCTTACCCTTGGCTTCCGCCATTACTAATCTCCTATCTGGCCCAATAATTCGCTGGTTGAGATGTGTAAAAACCAGTAAACATCAGGGGCAGAAAATATCCCGCTAATTAATCAGATCTGCAAATGGAGCGGGCAACCACCTATTTCATTACCAGAAAATCCATATTCCGGCATAGAGGACTTTTATTTAACTACGACAAACACATCAAACTTTCAACATTCTGTACTGGAAGAGTACTATCAAGGCAGGTTCCAAAGTTTCAACAAATCATCGACTTGCTTAACCGTATAATCATAGTTTACAGAATTATCGATTATATGATCACAAATTGAGACCTTCCTAGTCAAGGGCATTTGGGCATTTTCTCGATTTTTCCATTCGGACTCAGTCCAACCTCTGGCCAAGCAACGTCTTACCCTTTCTGCGTCATTACAGTCAACAAACACAATTAAACTGCAAAGGTTTCGCCAGTTCTTCTCTAATAATAGGGGCACATCAAGCACAAGAAATGAAGATTCCGAGAATTCTGAAAGTTCCTTGATCTTATGTTCAATTTTTTCTAACACCAACGGGTGCAGAATTGACTCCAAAAACAACCTATGTTCAGTATTATCAAAAATCGCTTTCGCAAGAACCGGCCTCGCAACATTTCCAGCTAAATCAAAAACTGTTGCCCCAAAATAATCCCGAATCTTTTTTTTAACTATTCCATCCGTGAATAAATCCCGAACTTCGGAATCCGCATCAAATAGCATTCCACCTGAACGCACAAACAGTTTTGCAACTTCACTTTTGCCACTGCCTATGCCGCCTACAATTCCAATCACAGATTTGTTTGCAGGTTTTGCACTCATATGATTTCTTCCTGCGCCAACCAGTTTGGCCCCGCAGAAACCTCAATCGTAATTGGAACCTTCAAGTTCAACATTTTTCTGGGTTTAAAAGACATCTCGGCAATCAAAAGCTTCTTAACCGCATCGATTTCAGATTTGGGGCATTCGATCACAAGTTCGTCATGGATCTGCAACAAAAGTTTTGCTTCAAGATTGTTTTCACTTAAAGCATGATCAACCCCGATCATCGCAAGCTTGATAAGATCTGCTGCGGAACCCTGTATTTCCATGTTGATAGCTTCGCGCTCTGGTTGATTACGCTGCTGGAAGGTGGATCGGTCTCGAATACCATCAATCCTTCTTCTTCTGCCAAGAATCGTACTAACATAACCCGTATTTCTACACTTAGAAAGCAAATCGTCCTGATACTTAAGCACATTGGGATAACGAGCAAAGTACGCATCAATAAATCTGGAAGCATCATACCGATCAATTTCTAATCTCTGAGCAAGGCCATGGGCACTAATGCCATAAATGATGCCAAAATTTACGGTCTTGGCAGTTCTTCGCATGTCGGGGGAAACCATGGATTCCGGGATGGCAAAAATTTCGGAAGCCACCTGGGAGTGAATATCTTTTTCATCCTCGAAAGCTTTTATCATATTTTTATCGTCACAGAAGTGAGCCAAAAGCCTTAATTCGATTTGCGAATAATCCGCAGAAACAAGTGTCCAGCCTTCTTTGGGTAAAAATGCTTTTCGTATCTGCTGCCCCATTTCTCTGCGTACGGGAATATTCTGCAGGTTTGGTGTGCTGGAAGAAAGCCTTCCCGTAGCAGTCACTGTTTGATTAAAAGCTGCATGAATTCTACCCGTCGAAGGTTGGATCAATTCAGGAATTGCGTCTACATAAGTGCTTTTAAGCTTGGCTAGCTGCCTAAATTCCAAAATCTTTTTAGGTATCGCTGCGCCTGGATGATCCAGAACGGCAAGCTTTTCCAGCGTTTCCTGATCCGTGCTTGCCTCTTTAGATACGCCAGTTTTCTTCAACATAGGCAATTGCAAATCATCATAAAGCACCGCCCGTAATTGGGGTAATGAACTGATTTGAAAAGGTTTGCCCGCAAGAATATGAATTTCTTTTTCAACTCTTTCCAACTCCAAGCCCATCTCAACGCCAAGAATTTTTAAGAACTCCGCATCAATACATATCCCACGGAACTGCATCCTTGCCAAAACGCTCACCAAAGGAATTTCAATCTTTTTGTAAAGTTCCAGTAGGCGATCCTTACTTCCATCGACCACGGTTTTCGAAATTTCATCTTCAAGAAAGCTGGCTAGTTGAAAAGCTGCATCCGAATCTTCACATGCATAAAGAGCAACAATCTCCGAGTTTACTTCGCTCATCAACTTTTGAACTTTGTTTTTACCTTTTACTCCTATTAACTCGGTAATCGGAATCATCTCATGATTCAAATAGCGTTTTACCAACTCATCAAGCCCATGGCTTCGTTCTCCCGAATGCAAAAGATAATCAGCAATCATGCTATCGCCTGCGACGCCCTCCGTCGTCATACCATTGACCAGAAGAACTAAAAGATCAAATTTGATATTTTGGTTTACTTTGAGGATGTCTTTATTTGCAAATACGGGCCTCAATTTATCAAGAACAAAAGATTCATCTAAACTGGGTTCCCCTATGGGAGTACGAATTGCAACATAGCAAGCCTTGCTTTTTTCCAGAGAAAAAGAAATGCCTACGATTTTCGAAGTAAAAGGGTCTAAACCCGTCGTTTCGGTGTCAAATGCAAACCTTTTGCACTCTAGAAGTTTGCTAACCAAAACTTCAAAATCTTTTTCGTTATTAATAAGGGCGTAATCATATTCCCAATCACCCCGACCACTTAATTGAATTGGTAAATCAATCGAAAGTTTAGAGCGACTGTTGGTAAACACAGGGATTTCAGGATGAACATGAGCAGTTTCCTGAATAAAAGAAGGCGTCGAACTCTGTTGTTTAAATAACCCCTGCTCTTGAGGAGATGATTTCTCTATTTGTGCCAATATTCCACGAAATCCTAAAGTCTGAAAAAGGGATATCGATTTCCCAGCGTCAATTTCTCTAAAACGCCAACCTTCCAAATCAAATTCAACCGGAGAGTTGCGATCCAAAGTGACAAGATTGCGAACGAGGGGCATCCTTTCAGCAAAAGCAGCAAGATTTTCTTTGCGCTTCACCCCGCTAATCTTATCCATGTTTGCGTAAATGTTTTCAATCGTGCCGAATTCTTGCAATAAGCTCGAAGCTGTTTTAATCCCAATCCCAACTGCGCCAGGAACATTATCTGCTGTATCGCCAACCAAGGTCTGTAAATCCACCACCTGAGCAGGGGTGACCCCCCAATCCGCAAGCAACTCAGCACGACCATACTCAAGATGCTTTCGAATGTTGTACAAGGTTACATTATCATCTATCAACTGCCTGCAATCTTTATCCGAAGTTACCAGGTAAACCTTAATTCCTTTTGCTTTTGCATGTTCTGCAACGGTTGCAAGAATGTCATCCGCTTCGAATCCAGCAATGCTTATCAAAGGAATATTCAAGGCATCCAACACTTGTTGAATCATTGGCAACTGTGCGATCAAATCAACAGGAGGGGCATCCCGATGGGCTTTATACTCAGGAAAAGCAACATTTCTGAATGTGGGTTCAGGCCTATCCCAACCACAAATGATGTAATCCGGTTTCTTATCACGCAAAAACATCAAATCCCTGGTGAACCCATAAATGGCATTAGTAGGTGTACCAGTCGGGCTGGTCATGTTAGGAATGGCATGAAAAACTTGAAAAATCAAGGACATGGAATCTATCAGATACATCGTTTCGGGGTTATTACCCATGAGTGACATTAGCTTTCTTTAATGAAAATGAACAACTTCTGCAATTTATATCGGGTCTATGCCTTTTCCTAGGAATAACTGAAAAAAAACCAAGGATTAACACGACTCCTACTTCTTACCCAGTTATAATTAATTTGTAACTGTAAGTTCTTTTAAACACGATTTATCCTTATTTGCAGAAAATAACATACATGATTCCAATAACACTTGGTTGCATTAATTGACTACTTCAGCTTATGATTTACAATCCTATTGGAGATGTGTAGGTTTTTATAAAACCGTTTACTTCGTAGCAAGGTGATGGATCATGGCTGCTAAAGCAATAAGTCGGAGTTCTTCTTCACCTAAGGGTGAATCGAAACAAGGGTTAGTTGTCACCCTGGTATTCTTTATTCTTGCCACCATTGGCCTAGGTGTTTCCACTTACTTTGGCTTTTCTGAACAAGAAACCCTTAGGGCAGAAAAAGACAAATCCGATGTAACCCAAAAAAACGAAGCGAAACTAATCGATTTCTACAGATTTCAGTCAATGCTTTACTGGACTTATATTTCGACTGTCAATGGATTTAAACCTGAGGATTTGGAAATCTATGAAGGCTTAAGGGCAAAGGCTGATGATGAAACCATTCTCCCCAAAGATGCCAAATATGACCCCAATAAAGAAGAATTAAAACTAGTAAAAACCAGAATGGAAATGCTTGAAAAGATGGCTTTTAAAGATGCTGCAGATAAAGATTTAACCTTAAAATTCGACAAGGCAACTAAAAAACCAAGCAACACTTTTGAAGAAATCACTACTCTTCAATCCAAACGATACCTCGCACTTAAAGAACGATTCGACAAAGTAGAAATGGAAAAAAAAGAAGCTCAAGATGCAGAGAAAAAAGCTTTGGATGAATTTACTGTTTTTAAAGCAGACATCAATAAGAAATACGCAGGCCTTACTGACACTGCAAAAAAAGAATTTTCTGAATTTGCTAATTTAAGAGACCAACTTAGAAAACAAAAAGACGATTTAACCAAAGTTTTAACAGCCGAAAAAACTGAACGCAATCGAGAAAACGAAGAGTTTACCGAAAAAATCGCCAAGCTTGAGAAGAAATCTAGAGACAAAGATTTAGAAATTACTGCCCTGGTTGACCAACTTGTACTTACCAAGTCCAAAGGTAATGACATCGGTAAAAACATCCGTCCCGATTACAAAATCGTTAGCATTGATCGCACGGGGGCATTACCTTACATAAATGTAGGCCATGGCGATCGGGTCAATCCCCAAGATACTTTTAGCATTCATGGAATAGGGACGGACGGACGTCCGGTTCCTGAAATAAAGGGAACCCTAGAAGTAATCAATGTGGTTGGCGAACATCTCTCCCAATGTAAAATTTTGACGGTCAAAGATACAAATAAAAACCCTATACTCAAAGGCGATGTTCTATACAATCCAACTTGGAACCCCAATGCCAGAAAACGAATTGCAATTATGGGTATCGTTGACCTTACAGGTGATGGCAAAGATCAGATCTACGAATTGATTACCCAACTGGAAAGACAAGGCGTTTTGGTTGATGCTTTTCTTGATCCTGCAACCTTGGAAGTAAGAAACACCCCGGGTATCTCACCAAAGACTGATCTTCTTATTATTGGTGATGGAATCGATTCCGTAAGAGCGCCCCGAGGCGTTATCAATGAAAAAATGAATCAACTCACCAAATCAATCAACGAAATGCGCCTTTCAGCGAAAGAAAATGGTGTGATTTCTGTTGATTTGAGAAAATACCTTGAGATGTCGGGGTTCAGGGTACCTAAAAATTATTTCGAAATGGGGCCTAATCCCAATCCAGTCTTTACCACCAAGCCTAACCCTAAGGGAACACCCGTTAACAAAGAAGATGCTGCCAAGGAAGAAGGCAAAAAAGGTGAATCTTAAGATAAAAAGAGACGTAGCGGTTGGGTTGAACCAGAAAAGTCTTTCGGCCTCTATTGCCTGAAAAGCTTTTCTTATTTATCTTAAGAATATTGCCGCCTTAGCTCAGCTGGTAGAGCGACGCTTTCGTAAAGCGTAGGTCGTGGATTCGAATTCCACAGGTGGCT
>CALARU010000312.1 GCA_937888715.1 uncultured Planctomycetaceae bacterium
TAACCGGAGGAATGGGTATAGGCAGTTTTTTAAACAGCCTCAAAACATCTTTGATTATTGGGAAGCAATCACCTTTGAAATAGAGGTGGGCAAGTACGATTTTGCTGCGCGATACCTTCACGACCTTACCGAGAAAAAATACGCAGACGCTGAACTTTCTAGCTTGGTTGATAAAGTCACCTTGAATGCAATTTTCAAACTCAGGCTTGTTCCTGTCTGGTCGAAAGATAAAATCTTAAATGATCAGGCCAAAAAGGAAGCAGATGATTTGATTCAAATGGCGGGCGCAGCTTCCCTCAAAAAGCTTCAAGACCCCGAAAGAATTGCAAAACTTATCCAGCAACTACAGGGTAATCCTGAAGAGAGAGCGTTTGCTTTTAAAGAACTTTATCGAAGTGGAGCTTACTCGGTTCCTTTTCTAATTGCAGACTTGGCAAAGCAAACCATCATTGAAAAGACATACATTCTTGATGCATTAAAAAGACTCGGATCTGAAGTTGAAGCGCCGATGATTGCGGCTCTTGAAGGAATGCCCGTATCTGCCCAAGTGGATTTGATCGATGTGTTGGTGGCCCGTGGCGCAATTCAAGCTGTTCCGGAATTGTGGTTTGTTTCCAGTGATCCTCGAAGGTCTGAAGGGCTTAAAAATAAAGCCAAGCTTGCTATTTCTAAATTGACTAATTTGGAGCTTGGAGCTCTTCCTGAAGCTAGAAAAGAGCTTCTCTTGCTTGCAGAGAATTACTACAAAGGTAAAGTTCATTTCCCTGATCCTGCACGGGTTCAAATCTGGCGCTGGGATGGCATGATGGTGGTTTCAGGATGGCCCGAACTTCCTACCGTTGATGTTAAAAAAGCTAATTCCTATTACGCTGCCCGTTACAGTTCGATGGCGTTGATCTTAAATCCAACCGATAAAGATACCCAAATCCTTCAGCTTCTTAATACCCTCCATGGGCATCTCGAAAAAACCGATGTCAGGCTTCCTTTAATTCGTTCTAATCCAGATTTGCATATTCTGCTTAACACTGTTGATGCAGATTTGCTCCTTGCTATTTTGGATCGGGCTTTAAGGGAAAAACAAACGGGGGTAGTGCTTGCGGTTACTCGTGCATTAGGAGATATGGCTGAATTACGAGCCGCTATGCCCAAAGGCAACAGGGTTGCGCCTCTTACTCAGGCTTTGAATTATGGTGACCGCAGGGTTGAAATGGCTGCCGCTCTTGCTCTTCTTAATATTCCCAATTCGCAAATATCCAAGGCGAGTGCTGAGGTGGTTGAAGTTTTGGCACGAGCGCTTCGTGCTGAACCCATGGTTATGAACAAGCCCAGAGTTTTGGTTGCTGTTGGGAATGAAGATTGGCGTCATAAGGTTGTTGGAGTTATGCGGGATGCGGGTGCTGATCCAATTCTTACATCTAATGGCATGGAGACAATTCGCAGATTGGAAAAGGCTGCAGATATTGATGCGGTTTTTATTGAATCCACTTTGCCTGATCCTGGAATCCACTATTTATTAGCAAGCATCAAAGCGGAGTCTTATGCTGCGCATGTTCCAATTTTTCTTGCTGCAGTGCCTGAAGGCAACCTTGCCAAGGATCTGGTGGATCGATACCGCAAAGCAAGTAGCAGGCTGAAACAAATTGATGAGATTGTAGCAGAGTATAAGAAAGATCGCGAAGCCATCGAGATCAATCAACGAGATACGGTTAAAAAGACCAATGAGCGATTTGAAAGAGAATTAAAAGAGGTTCGAAAAAAACGGAATGAATCTGATATTGAAGCGACTGAAAAACAGTTGGCGGAAACGCTGTCAGTGATTAATGATGGGCATCTGCAAGAAATCAAGGATCTGAACTTTAAGTACAAGGGCATTCAAAAAACTTTGATCGATGAAAAAGACCTGAGGAAGATTTTAGTTGCGGTTGGGGATGAATATGAAGTTGAAGTGGGAAAAAGAGTAGAAGCACTTAAAAAACATTTTAAGAAGCAGGATAACATTCGGGTTGTTTCGACGGGGCATTTTTCTGATAGCAAAGCAATTCAGCGTGATATTCAACTTGTGTTTGCAGAGATAGGGGCGCCCGCCCTTTCAGAAGAAGAGCGAAAAAACTACGCTGAAGCTGCTGTGTTCTGGCTTGCTAAAATCGCTAAGGGCGAATTGCCAGGGTACGATGCTAGGCCTGCAACTGTTGCATTGCTCTCCGCACTTACCCCAGGGCGCCTTAGCGATCAAGGTATGATTTTTTTGGCGGAAGCTCTTGGTAATCTAGCACTCGGAAGAGTTCAACCAGAACTTGCAGCTATTGTGATGGATGCGAAAAGAATTCCACCTGTTAGAATTGCAGCGGCTCAAGCTTTGATTAAACATATTCAGCGAAACGGGACCCTTATGTCGCTTGAAGAAGTTACGGTTTTAGAACGATCTTGCTTGCAGCCAGCGGGCGAACCCGAGTTGGTATTCTTTTTTTCAAGCCTTGTTGGAGCGTTGAAACCTGGTCCTGTAACCACTGGGAAAAGGCTGCTGGATTTTCCCGGCCCTGTTCCTGGTTTTGCTCCCCCCATGCCCAAACCTATGAATGAAGAAAAACCCAAACCACCTGCCAAGGTGGAAGAAAAGAATAACGATCAGTAAATTATAATGACACTCCTGCTACGATCTGCTGAATTTCTGAAGCATAAAACTGGCAAGCATCCAGAGAGCCCCGATCGCCTAGTTGCTATTGAATCCATGCTTAAAAAATCAGGCCTTGGGTTGAAGTGTGATTCGGTTGCTTGGGATGCATTAAATGAAAAAGAATTATCGCAGCTTCATGGCCCCAAGCAGGTTGAGCAAATAAGGCAGATAGCAGCGCATGGCGGTGGAAAAGCCGACCCTGATACCGTGGTGTGTCCGGATTCTTTCAAGGTTTCTTTGTTTGCTGCGGGCGCCTGCGTCAAAGCTGTTGATCAAGTGTTGACAGGTAAACAGCAAAATGCTTTATGCTTGGTCCGCCCACCTGGGCATCATGCCAATGCTATCAAGAGTATGGGTTTTTGTTTGTTTAATAATGTGGCTTTGGCTGCCAAGCGAGCACTTTCTGTTCATAAATTAAACAAAGTTTTGATTCTTGATTGGGATGTGCACCATGGTAATGGCACTCAAGATATCTTTTATGAAGATCCGCAAGTTTTCTTTTTGAGTATTCACCGATATGGGAATGGTTTTTACCCGGGCACTGGTGCGGCTTCGGAAACAGGGGCTTTAAAGGGGCTAGGTACAAATCTAAATGTTCCACTTTCCTATGGGATTTCACGAAAAGAATATCTTGCAGCATGGGAAAAAGGACTTCAAAAAGCTTTTGAATTCAAACCTGAGTTGGTGATTTTAAGTGCAGGGTTTGATGCAGATCATAGGGATCCTGTGGGGGATTTGGGGTTGGAACCTGAAGACTTTGGTGCCATGACCAAGGTGTTGCAATCGCTTGCAAACTCTTGTTGCAAGGGGAAGATTGTTTCCTGCCTCGAGGGCGGTTACAGCATGGAAGGCTTAAGCGAAGGGGTCAAAGAGCATTTGGGCGGACTATTGGCAAAGAATTAGTCACAGTGCCCGACCTGTCATCATATTTTCTTAAGTAAAAGAAGTCGAAGAAATGTTTGACTGCGTATTATCGCAATCAAGAATAATACTCTATAATACCCAGATGAATAAAAACCAAGAAGAACTGTTTATTCTGATTTCTGGTCGAAGCACCAGGCAGGGTACTTCCATGAATGAAAGTAAATTCAGCAAGGAGTATCTTGAGGAAACGGGCGTGGTTCAAATTTGCCCCGAAGATTTGACCAGACTTGGTTTGGCGGCTGGTGATCTCGTATGTATCCGATCGGAACAACGATCTATTGAAATCCCCTGTGTTGCTGCCAAGGAAAAAGAACTCCCTTCTGGGTTACTGTTCATGGCATATGGTGATTGGTCGAGTCGCCTGATGGGTTCAGATACACACGGTACAGGCATGCCTAATAGCAAGGGCACAGATGTTTATCTTTCCAAGGTTTGTGCCATTAAAAAAGATTGATGACCCTGAGGGGGTTTTAATATGCAAAATGAATTAAAAGTAGTATCGAATGCGACCTGCACTTTTTGTGGATGCGTTTGCGATGATATCGAATTAACGGTCGAAGGAAACCACATAACTAAAGCGAAGAATGCGTGTGTTTTGGGGAAGGCTTGGTTTTTAAATCATCAGGCGGGGGAGGGGCCGGTTGCCCGCATTCGGGGTAAAGAAGCTACGGTTGAAGAAGCAGTTGAGGAAGCTGCCCGCATTTTGGTCGATGCAAAATTCCCTATTATTTACGGGCTTTCTGATACCACCTGCGAGGCACAACGCGTTACTGTTGCCATCGCTGATTGGGTCGGGGCTTCTATTGATACCACTACTTCGGTTTGTCATGGTCCCTCTGGAATGGCATTTCAAGGGGTGGGCGAAATCACATGTTCTTTAGGAGAGGTTCGCAATCGCGCAGACCTCGTGATTTTTTGGGGATCCAATCCTGCAGAGTCGCATCCCAGACATTGGGGCAGGTATTCTACCATGCCCAAGGGGCTGTTTGTTCCCAATGGTCGAAAAGATCGCACTGTGGTTTTGGTGGATGTGCGCAGGACAAAAAGTGCGCCAGCAGCGGATATCTTTCTTCAAATTAAGCCTCGAAAAGATTTTGAAGTGCTTTGGATGCTTAGGGCCTTGGTTAAGGGGTTAACCATCAATGAAGCTGATTTGATTGATACCGGGGTGACTCTTGAGCAGTTGCAAAACCTTGTAGACAGAATGAAGGCGTGTAAGTTTGGTGTTCTCTTCTTTGGCATGGGGCTTTCCATGACTCGAGGGAAGCATCTTAATGTTGAAGCTGCCCTGGCATTAGCAAGAGACCTAAACGCTTTCACTAGATTTTATGCCAACCCCATGCGTGGGCATGGCAATGTTACCGGTGCGGATAATGTGGTTAGCTGGCAAACTGGCTATCCCTTTGGTGTAAACCTTGGTAGGGGCTACCCGCGTTTTAATCCGGGCGAGTTCACCACTACTGATACCTTAGCCAGGAAAGAAGCTGATGCTGCAATGATTATCGCATCGGATCCCATGGGGAATTTCTCGCAGGCTGCGCGTGAGCATTTAGCGTCTATTCCTTTTATAGCTCTTGATACCAAAGAAACTTCCACCACCCGTGCTGCTGCTGTTGCTTTCACTACTGCAACTTATGGGATTAATGTTCCCGGAACCGTTTATCGCATGGATGATGTTCCTATTCCGTTGCGTCCTGCGTTTGAATCTCCCTATCCAAGCGATGAGAAAATATTGCGTGCCTTGGAAAAGAAGGTTCTTCACTTGTTGCAGGCGAAACTTCAAGCTTCCAACTAAATTTGATTTTAAATAATGACTTTTCAAGCAGGTGCATCTCGATGGCGATCATAAGAATTAAGGGCGGAAAAATTTACGACCCAACCCATGGTATCAACGGCGAAGTCCGAGATATCTGGATCAAAGATGGCAAAATTATTGCACCCCCCATTGAAGCTGATATTCTTCCTGAAAAAGTTATCGACGCCACGGGCAGGATTATTATGCCAGGCGGCGTTGATATGCATTGTCATATTGCAGGGCCTAAGGTTAATCTTGCCAGAAAAATGCGCCCAGAAGATAAACGCTATGCCCCTCATGTTTCAAGAACTGCTTTAACCAGATCCGGAACCATTGGCAGCGTGCCCAGCACCTTTGCTACTGGGTACCTTTATGCGGGCCTAGGATACACTACCGCTTTCGATGCTGCGGTTCCCCCGCTAAGTGCAAGGCATGCGCATGAAGAGCTTCAAGATACCCCCATCATTGACAAAGGTTTTTTCTTGCTGATGGGTAATAATCATTATGCCTTAGAGCAGATTGCCAAAAAAGACAACGAAAAACTTAATAGTTTCTCTGCATGGTTGCTCGAATCTGCGAAAGGCTATGCAATTAAATTGGTGAACCCAGGTGGAGTTGAAGTTTGGAAAAGTGGTGGTGCCAACATTAGCGAAATTGATCAGGATATCGGCCACTTTAACTGTACCCCGAGGCAAATTATTCAGGGTTTATCTCAGACAGCGATGGATCTCGGTCTACCTCATCCCGTTCATATTCATTGCAACAATCTTGGTATTCCAGGGAATTGGCGAACCACCCAAGCCACTATGGATGCTTTGGAAGGCCGTAGGGCTCACCTCACCCATATTCAATTTCACAGTTATGGTGGCGAACCCGATGATCAGGGTAAGTTCTGTTCCAAGGTTCAAGACCTTGCGGAGTTTGTAAACTCTCACCCTGAAGTTACTGTTGATGTTGGGCAGGTATTGTTTGGCGAAACCACCTCCATGACTGGCGATGGCCCATTGGGGTATTACCTCCATAAAGTCACTGGAAAAAAATGGACGAGTGCTGATACCGAAATGGAAGCAGGGTGTGGCATCGTGCCCATGGTCTATAAGGAAAAAAGCTTTGTCAACGCTTTGCAATGGGCTATCGGTTTGGAATGGTACCTTCTGGTTAAAGATCCATGGCAGATAGCAATGAGTACGGATCATCCGAATGGCGGGTCGTTTTTAGCATATCCGGAAATTATCCAATTGTTGATGGATCGAACTTACAGGCAAGAAATTTTAAAGAGGGTTCACCCTAGGGTTTTGGAGCGCAGTTGCTTAAAAGATTTGGATCGAGAGTACACGCTTAATGAAATCGCGATCATTACTCGTGCTGGGCCTGCACGCATGCTGGGCCTTAAAAACAAGGGTCATCTTGGCGTGGGGGCGGATGCAGATATCACCATCTATAACGAAAGCACCAATATTCTTGCCATGTTTGAGCTTCCCTTCATGGTTTTAAAATATGGTAAAGTAGTTGTCGAGAAGAGTGAAATAAGGCTTCAAGTTCCAGGCAATACGCTGCATGTTTCCCCTTCTTTTGACCCAGGGCTGGTAGGTGACATTAGGAAATGGTTTGAATCTTATTACACCATCCAGTTTGAGAATTATCCAGTTACGGATGAATATCTTTCCGGTGGTGGTACCATGATTCCTTGCAACAAAAAATAATGTTCAACTTGGGATTACGATGAAACTTATACTTGCAATTATTCAGCCTTCAAGGCTTGAAGCTGTTAAAGAAGCGCTTAATAAAGTTGAGGTTTTTCGCCTAACCATAGTTGATGTTCAGGGGTTTGGCAGACAAAAAGGCCACACCGAAGTTTATCGAGGCCATGAACTTACGGTTCAGCTATTGCGCAAGGTGCAATTGCAAATCGCAGTTAACGAAGATTTTGTCGAACCTACCGTGAATGCCATTATGGAGGCAGGAAGAACTGGCCCAGAAGGGCGCATCGGGGATGGGAAAATTTTTATCCTACCTCTCGAAGATTGCTTGCGAATTCGCACGGGCGAGCGAGGCCCTGAAGCTATTTAAGGATGAGCTATTTAAGGATGAGCTATTTAAGGATGAGCTATTTAAGGATCTTCCAGAATGAAAATAAACAAGATTCGCAAGCTGACTAAACAGAAATGGCTCAATTTGTTCGTTGCAGAATACACCCATGATCAGCATCAGGGAAAATGGATTTATGCATCGCGTAAACTCAAGCAATATTCTAAAGACGATGCTTCAGAGGCAGTGATCATCGTTCCTGTTTTAAAACAAAAAGGAAAACCAAACAAGTTGATAGCAATCAAGGAGTTCCGTGTACCACTAGGGTGTTATACCTATGGCTTTCCCGCAGGGTTAGTCGATCCCGGTGAAACGGTTGAAGCTACTATCATGCGTGAAATGATCGAGGAAACCGGCTACGAAGTTTCCAAAATAAACAAGGTGACCAAACCTCTGCATTCTTCCATGGGCTTGACGGATGAAGCTATCACGATGGCTTATGTTGATGTGCGGGCAAACCAAGGAGCCAAGCCTGAACCGGGCGAAGATATCGAGGTATTGTTGCTTGATTTTGATGCAGCATGCGAATTGTGCGATAATCATGATCTCCCGATTGATGCAAAAATGTGGGCTACACTTTATATGTTTCAGCGTTTGGGGAAAATCGAATAATGCCTGAGGAAAATAATACCGTACTTGTTTTATGCGATGACTTAATCTTTAGCAGCAAGATATCGGGGGAAGCTCGCGCCATTGGTTTACAGACCAAAGTGATAAAAACCGTGGATAAATTGATTGAGGCTGCCAGTAAAGAAAAGTTTGCAGGTGCGCTGATAGATCTGGGTATAGCATCATCTGAGCTTGAAAAATTAATCACAGAATTAAGGGCGAGCCAGAATGCGAAGTTTTCTTGCTTGGGTTATGGGTCGCATGTGGATGTTGAATTACTTAAGAAAGCCCGATCGTTGGGTTATGATCCTGTGCTGCCTCGGAGTAAATTTGTTGTAGAATTAGGCGCAATACTTCTTTCCTACTCCAACAATAGTTGTTAGAACAAGTAATAGGGTTAATCTCTAATTGCTGGGTTCAAAATAATGGCTCATGAAAAAATTGCTGCGCCTTCTGCTTTACCCCGTGCTTCTCGCTTCGATTCTACCCATCAAGAAGCTTATTTAAACCTTTGGCGTACTTATGATAGGCTTCGTTCGATTGAGGATTCTGTATTTTTGCAGGTCGGCCTCACAGCCCAACAGTACAACACACTCCGCCTCTTGCGAGGGGAGCACCCCCAAAAGTTACATACCCTTGTGCTTGCTAAAAAGCTTGTTTCAAAGGCTCCTGATATTACTCGCCTTCTTGATCGCCTTGAAGAACGCAAACTTATTTCTCGTGAACGCCCTGATGATAACCGCCGGGTCGTCAAAGTTGGCATAACTTCACAGGGCATGAAACTGCTTCAAAAACTTGATCACGAAGTGCTTGAGTGCAGTAAAAAACAATTGGGCCATCTTGATGAACCGCAACTAACCCAGCTTGTAAGTTTGTTAAGGCTCGCAAGGGCGCCACACGAAGAACCAGACAGTTTTTGGCGTTAATTCTATTAAGGGCTTGTTATGATTTTTGCTTCCATGCAAGTTGAAAAGCTTTTATTGCCCCTGCTATGGCAGTTGGTGTTGATAATACTTGCTGCACGAATTACAGGTGTTTTGTTTCGTAAGATCGGGCAACCCGAGGTTGTTGGTGAAATCACTGCAGGGCTTTTACTTGGGCCAAGTTTATTTGGATGGCTTGCACCTGATACTTTCCAAATGATTTTCAAGCCGACTCTCGACGGGTTCCCCGAGGGGACACTTCATTGGGTTTTTGTTGGCATTAGTCAGATAGGCCTTATTCTTCTTCTTTTTATTGTGGGAATGGAGTTTGAGTTTTCGCATTTGCTATCATTGGGTGGCTCTACAGCTTTAATTTCTCTTGCAGGTATTTTACTTCCTTTTGGACTGGGTATCGGATTATCTTTTCTTGTGTTTGAATTGGTTAGCAATAAGCCGGACACCCCTGAAAATTTCTGGAGTTTCAGTCTCTTCCTTGGAACAGCCATGTCCATAACAGCTTTACCCATCCTTGGGCGAATGATGGTGGACTGGAAGGTTTCTCACACAAGGCTTGCAGTAGTTACGATTACTGCAGCAGCATTTGATGATGCCACAGGTTGGATTTTATTAGCGGGTGTAGCAGCTTTTGTAACATCGGGGTTTCATGTTTTTAGTACGCTTCTGATGATTTTTTATACTTTGATGTTTGGTGCATTTATGATTATTGCAGTTCGACCTATTGCAATAAGATTGCTCAACAATTTTATTAAAGATGGCGAGATTTCTGTGACGGGGCTTGCAGTCACTTTATCTTTGTTGTTTCTATCTGCGATAGGGACCAATCTTATTGGGATATTTGGTATTTTTGGGGCTTTTGTTTTTGGAGCTGTACTAAGCGATCAAGTTGCGTTTCGTAAAGCAATTCAGGCGAAGTTAAAAGACTTTGTGACCGCATTTTTTCTTCCAATCTTTTTTGCTTACACCGGGTTAAGAACTAATATTGGATCGCTTGATTCTCTGCAACTTTGGCTGATAGCAGGTGGAGTAATCGGGGCGTCCATAATTGGAAAAATAGCTGGCTGTGGATTGGCAGCATATTTCTCAGGGTTTTCAGTGAGAGAAGCTTCGTGCATTGGAGTATTAATGAATACCCGTGCTTTGATGGAATTGATCGTTATTAATTTGGGGAAAGATTTTGGGATTATTTCTGACAGTGTTTTTTGTATGCTTGTGATGATGGCTCTGGTCACCACATTCATGACTACGCCCATTTTGAAAACCATGGTCTCGGGTACCGAGTTTGAGCCGATCTTAAAGCATTGATTTTTTGCGTGCTGATACTTCTGCCTTTTGTTTTTCTCGTTCTCCTGTATTGATGATGCCCTCTTTATCTTCCACCTCGTTATCATCAAGCACGGTGTTATCGATGTGTACGCCCCGGAAATTCTTGCTTGCGTAGTTGTCGCCTAATACATCCACAACGGTAGGGTGAATCTGTGGGCTTTCAGGCGAATGAAAATACCCATGCACATTAATCGCATCTTTTTGATATTCAGGATACTCCATCAATATTGCGTGAAGTTTTTTTAGACGATAGTGAGGCACAGTGGAATAAAGGTGATGGGGTAGATGATAATCTTGGCCGATCGGGAACACACAAAAGTTGATGAATTTGTTGACGAAAAATACGCGTGTGTTGGTGATCCAACCCCTGTCGCCATTACCATGCTGGACAACCTGCCGAAGGATCATGAAGAAAGAAAACGACGTAAAAATTGGGACCAACCAAAGCACAAAGTAATAGATGGGCGCCCAAGGATCTACGGTGAGATGCAAAACCGCAAGCGTAGTGAAAGTCGTGGTTATATAGCCAAGGCGCATAACGGTTGAAGTTTTTGAAGAAAAAACCGGATGAACTTTTGCTTGTTGGTAACAGTCATTTGATATGAGTAGTAAAATTGTTGAAAAGAAAAGGAATATTGCGAGTGCACTTAGAACAACGACAAGGGGATTGCCAAACCAGGTAAGAACTGCAAGGACTGGAATCATGGAAAAAACATAAGCGATGCCAATACGAATTGCGACTTTGTTTTTGCTGGTACTTTTTTTAACATAAGGGTTAGAGTCTGTGCCTGTGGAATTATAAGCAGCCCGAATTATCATGAACATAAAAAGATTAGGGATCCAAAGTTGATTGAACAAAAAATTGTAGAACTTTTTCGGAGAAGCAGGGAAACCCAACCAATGGCCGCTGGATAATAGTTGCGAGACATCTGGATCGCGTTCGGGGTCATTTACAAACTGATGGTGAGCCATGTGTTGCAGTCTGTAAAAATGAGTGGAACTGTAAACAGGGAACATACAAAAAACATCGGAAGCAAATTCGTTCCATTTTTTAGTTTTGAAAAGAGAGTGATGTGAACCTTCATGGCCAAGGCCTGTGAGTTGATGTTGGCCAGCCCCTATCAGAATGATTGCAAGGATTGAAACGGGGATGGTTACCCAGAAGGGCATGGCCCAAGTTTCCCGTTGGTAATAAAACATGAGGGTGCTTGAAATCACTGCAGCCAGATAAATATAAATCATCGCAATATAATAAAGATTGGTCCAATTGTCAGCTTGCCTGAGAATTTGCAATTGCTGTTTCAAGTGGGCGTCGTTCAGAACTTTTTCGCCAATAATTGTGTTCGACATAAAAGATATACCGTAAAAACCATCAGAAGTTAACTGGATGAAAATCTCTAGTTATTTTAGTATACTTTCCCGAGAAAAGAAAAGTTTTAGGGAAATTTGATCAAATGCAGGTTATCAAGCTGCATTAGATCTGGTGGCAGGGGTGTGATGTTCAAACATTTCGTGCGTGGGTGCCCCAGTATTAGCTTCGGTTTTTAATTGCACCGCTCGTGAATGCTCTTTATGAATTGCAAAATTCTTTTTGTACAAGTCGACAATTTCAGGATGACCTTTTAAAATAAGCAGGTTTTCCGCATTGTTTTGTTCTGCTTGATGAGTGAAGTTAAAGCTTCCCGTAGCGATGGTTCTCGAATCGAAAATCATGATTTTGTTATGGGCAATCGGGTGATGACAGTCAATGACTGGGTGGATGCTATGCTCGAGTAAAAAGTGTAGTTCGGTGTATTGTTCTCGTTCGTTGCTACCATCAAGAACGATGTCGATTTTTACGCCTCGTTTTTTTGCATCCACAAGCGCCTGAGAAATTGGCTTGGAAGTAAAAGAGTAAGCTTGAACTAAGATTTCGTGTCGGGCTTTATGTATTTCGTTGATTAAAGCATCTGCGCAACCCCCAGCAGGAGAGAAATGCACAGCTATGGCTTTTGGGGCGGTAAATAGGTGGGCTATCTTTTTAAAGATAAATAAAAAGGTGTAGGCGCCACTAAAACCAGTTGCAATTAGTAACCATGTCATTATTGGTCCTCCTTGACCTGCAAAAACACGATTAAAGTAATGTTGATATCTTACTTCGATTTTGCTGAAGCTGGCTTGGTTGAATCCTCGGAAGGAATCAACTGAACCCGAACACGTTGTCCAATTCTTAGTAATGGTTGACCAGGATCTAACTCGATGATGCATTCAAGGGTTCGCACATCATTGAACTGCAAAGGTTCGAGAAGGATGGATCTTCTGTGTGTGAACCAGTCGGAAATGCGTACTACTTTCCCGCGCCAGGTTATTTCGGAAGAGCTGCAATCGTCTTGAATAACAGCAATTTGGTTCAAGGCGAGTTTTCCTGCAAATTCTTGTTCCACTTCAGCACGGACAATGCGCTTAGCACTAGGGCAAAACATGATGGCAGGAAACTTAGGGTTTGATCCAAGTGTTTCACCCACGCTGGTGTTGATTCTAAGAATGGTTCCTTTAAAGGGCGCCTTTAATGAACATTCCCCTAAAGCATATTCAGCTTTTTGTAATCGTGCTCTTCTCGCTGTCAGATCGTTTGTCGCAAGGTTTACAGGAAGGTGCGGGTCAAGGGCTTGGATGCCTTTAAGCTTGATGGTCTCGCCTTCAACTGCAAATTCAAGGGCTTTAACGATTGCAGTTGCTGCATTTACATCATCATTGCTTGCAAGTTTGTTGCTTGCAAGTCGCTCGGCTTGATCTTTTTTGGCGACAGCGGCAGCCATTTCGCTGCGTTTAGCTTCGATGGCGGATTTTTGCCCATTGATCTTAAGTTCGTGCTGGGCGAACATAACTTTTGCTTGGTCTAGTTGGGATTGGCCAGCTTGCACATCTGCTTTGGCTTCTTCGAGTTGGGCTTTTTGCAAGGTATCATCCATACGAATCAGAATATCGCCTGCTTCGACTTCGGTGTTTTCTCTAGCTGGAATTGCAAGCACTTTGCCTGGTTGAATGGGGTAAAGAGGTGTAACGCCCCCATCTACATCAACATAGGCGATACAAACAGCTCTGCGCTCAGCATCTTCGGTGATTTTGGCTTTGGAAGCTGGTTTTGCCTGAGCAGTAATTTGATCTTGGATGGCAAAATTTAATTCAAGCGTTTCATTTTCTGGAGGTTGATAATAACTCCAAAAAATAAACCCACCTGCAATCAGGCTGGAAACAAACATAATCGAAAAAAGCTTTCTTCCCAAATGGGTCCAAGAAGCAACAGGTATTGGCTGAAATAACTTTTCCATTAAAGATTCCCCAACAAGGATTTCGTCCTTGTGAATGTAATTATAAAACTTGAGAATTCTAAGTGAGTAATCTTAGCAATCCTCTTTAAGGCATTTTGCCATAGGTTTTGTGGATACTTTTGCCACCATCGTCAATCATTTTGCCATCTTCGAGGTAAAATATTTTGTCCGCATAGGGTATAACTCTGGCATCGTGGGCAACAATAAGGATGGTACAACCGCGTTCATGTGCAGCAGACCGCAAAATATCAATAACTTGTTCGCCGTGGGCCCAGTCTAAAGCACTCGTAGGTTCATCAGCAAAACAGAAATCCGGGTTTTTGATAAGAGCCCTGCCAATAGCAACCCTTTGCTTCTCGCCACCGGATAGTTCACCTGGGCGTAAATGGGCTTTTTTCAACAAACCAAGAATGTCTAAGATTTCATCGGCTTTTTTCCTAGCTTCCCTTGAGCTGGCTCCATCGCCCCATTGGGCCACGATTTCTAGCTGCTGCCTAGCGGTTAAAGAGGAAAAGAGGTTGTAGCCTTGGAAAATGAAGCTGCAATGTTTCAGGCGAAAATGTTCTCTTTCGAGTTCAGTCATGGTCCAAAGGTCTTGCCCTAAGGCTGTAACTTTCCCAGCATCCGGTTTTAATAGGCCTGACAAGATGGCTAAAAGGGTGGTTTTTCCACTTCCTGAGGGGCCCATCATCAGGGCAACTTCGCCTTGATTGATATCAATGGAAACATCATTTACGGCGATTGTTCGCATTTCGCCTTCGCCAAATGACTTAAAAAGACCTTTACCCGTAATAGAGGTAACCGAAACGCCTGAGCGAAGCTTGATATTTGATTTTAAATTTGGAGATGTCGACATCCCTAAAACCTTTGTTAATTACCTGAGTAAAGCAGCGGGCTCTACATTTCTAAGAGACCTTAAAGCAAACAACCCAGAAAACAAAGCCATCGTAAGCGTAACAACAGCAGCGATACTCTGCAACCAAATAGGCAGTTCAACTCGGCCACCAAAATAATCAGCAACGGCTGCAAGTGCGTGGACCGCAGGCAAAGCCAAACCAACACCTATTATTCCCACAAATAAGGATTGCTGCATAACCATAAACTGCATGCGCCATCTTGGGATACCCATGGCTCGTAAGACCGCAAATTCTCTTAAGGAGGCAGCGGTTGCAGAATATAAGGTCTGGCTTGTGACCACAGCGCCAACCAGTAATCCGAGGGCAGCAGCGTAACCTAAAGCTATACCGGCTTTGGTTTTAAGAAGCCAATGCATTCTAGATCGAAGCGAAAATTCGGGGCTGGTGAAGGCAGAGACATTTTGATTTTCTTTTAAGCGGCTAACTACAGTAGCAGCATCTTTGGGGTTAAAACATTTACCCAGAACATAAGTAATTTGGTCAGGGAAAACGCGTAGCAAAGGCCTTGCTGTGTTGATCGAACAAAATACATAGGGGCCTGCCAAGCTTTTTAACCCAGTGGTAAGGCCTACGATGCGTACTCGGTTACCGGCAACCTCGGCGTGATCTCCAACCCCTTTGACACCAAGTCTGCCAAGGTCGGATTCATCAATAACAATAGTGCCAGGTTCGCTGAGTTGCAGATAAAGATCTTTTGATAGTTCTTTAACTTTGCCCAATGCGTTTTCATCGAGTCTGCTGCCAATAACCATGCAAAGTTCTGTTCCGCCATCGGGTTTAGACCAATAGGAAAAGCCTTGAAGATAGATTTCAACGCGTTCGATTTCAGGCTGGCTAGCGAGCCTTGCCAAACTTGCTTCTCGGATGGGCCTGCCAAGATCGACGCTAAGAACTTCGGGGGCCCCAAGCCAAATATCTGCGGTGGTATGGTCAACCGGGATTGAGGTGATTGAAAATAAGCCTAGCAATAGGCCGCACTGTAATGCTATGAGCAAAGCGCTAAAGCCAACAGCTAAAACGCCCGGCAGGTATCGTTGCCTGTCGTACCATAATGTAGAGAGAGCATATGACATAAGTATAAGGTTAACGGTTGTTAAAGGGTCTTGGAAGGTTAAAAGAGGTAAAGCGGGAAATAAGATGGGCGTTGGGCGTTAGACTGTAACGATTAGGGTCTCTAAGATTTTATGTTATAACAACTTATGGAAAAAACAGCGATAGTGTTCAATTGATCACTATCGAGCTAGAACTTTTAAGAAATTTTAGGAGCTTGCCAATAATCCATGTCCGCAAGCGAATGATCAATAAAGGTATGGTGCCACATTTGGGTTGCTAAAACCCCAACGAGCCCCATTTCGATCGAGACTCTCGAAAGCCCCCACGAGGGAAGTTTTTTGAATTCTTTGCGCCATCGGATAACTTGCTTAACATCAAAATAGCCCGTCTTTTTAAGGGATTCTTCGCTTAAGAGGTGATCGATAAAGGGTGGTACGTTATCTAAATGGAAGCTATCGAAGGGTGCTCTAAACATGGCTTTCTTGCGCCATGCAATCGATGAAGGAAGGTAACGATCTGAAAGATGGCGGAGTAAATATTTATCGCCAAACAATCCACGAAACTTCCACTTTGGGTGAACTGTTGCCAAAAAGTTAAATACATTTACATCTAAAAACGGGTAGCGGGTTTCTACCGAGGAGTTCATTGCGACACGATCGCCCTTGGCATTAAGAAGCAGCCCGGAGAGGTGGGCTCTGCCGCTAACATACAACTCCCGATTTAAAGGATGCCAGCTTTTCATTCGTTCAGAAGGAAGGTTTAAATCTTCATAGGGAGAAACATTTTTGACGAGATCCATCATTTCAGGGCTAAACAATCTGAACTTTGCCATGCTAAAAAGGTTATAAATATCAAGCCAGCCGTTCGGGCCACTCATGGCATTAATTGCCCGGTTTTGCATTGCTTGGTTGTATCTAGGGGCTTTTGTGATCCACAAGAAAAACCTGCGCATCCAATTGCTTACCTTTAAGCCAGGCACGCTATCTACCCAACTTGCAATGCGGTGTACTTTGTGCCAAGGGTAACCAGCGAGCCATTCGTCCGAACCTTCGCCCGTCAGCGCAACTTTGTAGCCATGCTTGTTAACTTCCTTTGCAAGGAGCAAAAGTGCGGAACAAGAAGTGTCCACCACGGGGGCTTCAGCTGCACGGATTAGGGCAGGGTAGGTGTTGAGAACTTCGTCTGCCCCAACATCGATAATAATAGGGGTGGTGCCAATGTGTTTTGCAACAATGGTGGCTTCCGGAGTTTCATCAAGTTTTGGAGATTTGATGCGGATGGTAAAAGAAGGAATCGGGGTGCCCCGGATTTTGGAAGCCATTGCAACCACTAAGCTAGAATCAACCCCACCGCTTAAATACGAAACAACAGGAACATCAGCTCGTAGGCGTTTTTCAACCGAAGCTAGCATTTCCCTGTCGAAATCATCAACAAGTGATTTTAAAGAGGGCCCGGTTCTTTCTTGCCCTCTTTGAGGGAAGTCCATACGCCAATATGTTTTATCCTCAATGCGGGAAGCGTGCGATTGGCCACCCAATCTGATATCTAGAAAATGCCCGGGTTCTAAAGCAGAAATACCCTTAAAGCAACTTTGTGGCCCGGGGACTCCAAAGAAGGTGAAGAGATGATTGATACCCAATCGATCGGGCTCTGCTCGAATCATTCCTGATGCGAGAATCGCTTTGATTTCAGATCCAAATAAAAGCCATTCGGAACCATCGTATTGCACTTTTGCGTAATAAAGTGGGCAAATACCAAACTGATCGCGGGCAAGAATTACCCTTCTTTGTCTGGCGTCCCAAACTGCGATCCCAAACTGACCTTGAAGGTGGTCTAGCATTCCCTCTTGATGATCTTCATAAAGATGGGGGATAAGTTCGGTATCACAATGGGTGGAAAATTTATGACCTCTGGATTCAAGTCGGGCTTTGATTGTTTGATAATCAAAGAATTCGCCATTAAATACCGTCGCAATGGAGCGGTCTTCGTTATATATGGGTTGCTTACCATCAGAGAGACCAACAATGCTGAGCCTGCGGTTGGCGAATGAAATGCCAGGGGCCTCTAAAAAGCCATCTTCATCGGGGCCACGATGAATGATTGCCTGTGCCATTGCACGAATAATGTTTGGGGAAATAGTTCTCTGACCTGCTAGGTCAATTACGCCTGCTATGCCACACATATTTTGTCTCTCCTGCAATTCTTGTCTTATTACTTTATACAACTATCCAGCTAAGATAATATTTTAACGTGTGGCATAAAGTTGCTTCACGCGACGAGCCAGCAACCAGTTCACAAGTTTTGGGAAGAATTTGTCTAAGCGAAGCATCCAATGGGCATCCCAACCCAGAACTGTTTCTGTCTTGTTGGATAGTATAGCGTTTAATATTCCATTTGCTGCAACTTGCGGAGTCATCCCTTTTTCGATTCCAAGGTTTGCTCTTCCAGTCTTAAGTGCTAGATTTTCCCAAAAAGGCGTAATAGTTAAGCCGGGTAATACCAAGAGCACATCAATATCGAACCTTGCCATTTCCCCTCTCAATGCCTCGGTAAGGCCAACTAGCGCATGCTTGCTAGCGGAGTATTCCGTCCAAGAGGGCATCGCCCTTCTTCCCGTCATAGATGCAATATTAACGATGGCAGGTTGATCCCCATTTTCCAACAGCGGGATGGATTGCCTGATCATTTCTGCTGGTGCAAAGAAGTTGATTTCCATGAGTTGACGAACTATTTCTTCGTTGCCATCAACAAAATGATTCCATGAGCCAGAACCAGCGTTGTTTACCAAAATGTCGAGCTCGTGAAAGTGGTCTTTAATTTGTCGGAAGAGATTATCCCGCTCAATATTGCAAGTGATATCGGCAGGAAAGGCTTTGGCATCAGCGCCAAGGGCTGTAAGTTCAGATGCAAGCTTTTCGAGTTCAATTTTGGAGCGCGCAACCAAGGCCAATCTTGCGCCAGCTTTGGCACAAAGCCTAGCGAGTTCAGCGCCCATTCCTCGGGAGGCCCCAGTAATAAGAATTCTTTTTCCTTTTACGTTACGTTTCATATTAATACCTCTGTAGCTTGCTTGGTAGTCAACATTAAATGACCTGATAATAATTAACCAAATGCAAGCACTTTTCCCAAGGTTATTTAGCCCTTCTGCTGCATACTAATTAGTGGGGGAGATAGATTATTTCTCCTAGTGCTTAGAACAGTGAAAACCCTTATAACTAAAATAAGTGGAAGAATCGGCAAAGGTATGATTTTATCATTAAGGACGATGAGGTGTACTTTGGATGTTGTAACAGGTGCGAGCGGATTATTAGGCAGCCATGTTGTGGAAAAGCTTGTTAAGCAAGGCCGGAGCGTTCGGGCTTTGGTTCGACCGAACAGCGACACCTCGTTTTTAGAGAGCCTTGGGGTTGAGGTTTTAAGGGGCAGTTTGATCGATCAAGAATTTCTGAATTATGCTCTAAAAGGTTGTAACACTCTTTATCATTGCGCTGCCAAGGTTGGGGAATGGGGCCCTTGGCAGGAATTTGTTGAAAATATTATTAAACCGGTAGAATCCTTGGTCATTGCCTGCACCGTTAACAAAGTGCAAAAAGTTGCTCATGTCAGTTCGATCACGGTGTATGGGCATCCCAAAGATAGTAGTTTTCCGATTGATGAGTCTGCGCCAACGGGCCAATACTTATGGCGGGCAGACAATTACATTCGGGCAAAATTGCAGACAGAAGCCCTTTGGAGAAAGTATCAAGGTGGGATTACGATTCTGAGGCCAACTTGGTTTTTTGGCCCCAGAGATCGCACCTCTTTGCCCAGAGTACTTGCTGCATTCAGGTTGAACCGAATTGCCCAAGCAGGCGATGGCACAAATATGCTCAATGTCCTTTATGTGGGCGATGTTGCAGATGGCGTTATCAAAGCGGGGCAGAGTCCAAAATCCGCAGGAAAAACGTACAACTTAAGTAACCCAGGTGAGATAACTCAAAAAGAGTTCCTAGCATTGCTTTCCGATTCTCTTGGGTATCCCAGAGTGCGGAAAGTTTATTCTGTTCGCATGGCTTATATTGCAGGATTCGTATCCGAGTTTATAGGCAAAATGATTCTACTTAAAAGGCCCCCTCATATTACGCGCTATAGCGTTGGGTTGGTAACACGAAGCAATAAGTTTGAAATTTCGAATGCAATGAACGATCTGGGTTGGCAGCCAACAACCCCTGTTTGTGATGCGGTTAAAGCGACAATTGAATGGCACTTTGGGTCTGCAAAAAGGCCTGGGCCACTCGCAAGGAGTTTGGCATGAATTTTTCGGACAGGCTTGCAGAAAAAATCATCCTGAAGAAAACTCCTTTATGTGTGGGCCTTGATCCTCGCTGGGAAAGTCTTCCCAAAGCGATTCGCAGCAAGTTTGCGGATGCCACCCCAGAAGCCGTCGCTGAAGCTTATCTTGAGTTTTGTTCCGAAGTGTTGGACATCGTTGCACCATTGGTGCCCGTGGTGAAACCGCAGAGTGCTTTTTTTGAAAACTGTGGGCCCAAAGGCATGGAAGTTCTGCGCAAGTTACTGCAGCATGCGCGATCTCTTGGGCTAATTACTATTATGGATAACAAAAGGGGCGATATCGCTAGTACTGCCACCGCCTATGCAGAGGCTGTATTTGGTGGGCACGTCGGGAATCATGAATATGCCAGCTGGCCTGCCGACTCTATGACGGTTAATCCCTATCTTGGTTTTGATGCAGTAGAGCCTTTCTTGAAAGCAGCCAGGAAAGTGAATGGCGGAATCTTTCTACTGGTTCGAACCAGTAATCCTGGTGCTAAGTTGTTTCAAGATCTTGAGTCTTCGGGTAAGCCGCTTTATCACCATGTTGCAAAGTCACTTGCTAAATGGAATGAAGGGCATATCGGGGAATGCGGTTTTGGCGATGCGGGGGCTGTTGTCGGGGCGACATTTCCGCAAGAAGCTGCTGCTTTACGAGCAGAGTTTCCTCAGATGTGGTTTTTGGTTCCAGGGTTTGGCGCGCAGGGCGGTGGCCTTGACGAGGTCCGACCTTCGTTTCGTGAGGATGGTTTGGGGGCAATTGTAAACAGTTCCCGCGGGGTTACTTTTCCCACCTCTCCCGATGATCCCGATTGGAAAAGTTCGATTCGGAAAGCTGCGTTACAATCAGCACAGGCATTGGGTTCGCTTTTGAAAATTTGATTACGACTGGATAAATCTCCATGCGCAGTCCAGTTCAAGCAGTTTTGGCATTCACAATTCTGATGGGCTTTTTGCCTCACACTTTATTAGTTTGGATCCAACAAATTCCTGCTGTGCAGATTCTTATTGTTGGCCCTGTTGGCCCCATCGAAGGGGCATTAATTACCTTTGAACATAATTCTGATCAATTTCAAACGGATGTATTGGGCCGTTGCGATATCGCATACCCTTTAGCGGATACTAAGTTTGCGGTTGCTTGCGAAGGGTACTTCATTGCGCATGATCGGCTTAAAAAGAAAGGGAATACGGTTCGACTTAAAAAAACACCGGCGGGCGATGCTGCCAATTACGAATGGGTTCATCCTTTGGAAGGAGAGCAAAATTGTGCAAGTTGCCATGGTCAGATTACACAGGAATGGGCACAAAGCGGGCATTCTTTTAGTAGCACAGGTCATCGATTTCTTGACATGTATTCGGATATAAAAAAAGGTGGTGAGGTTATCAAAGGGTGGAGCCTTTCGCGAGATCTTCCGGAAGGTAAGACTGTTTGTGCGTCATGTCATGCCCCCGGAGTTGGTGCGGGGCAACCGGGCTTGGAAGATATTTCTGAAGTTAGCGGGATCAATAAGCTGGGGGTGCATTGTGATTTTTGTCATAAGGTTGCGACGGTTAAAAAAGAGGGTGTTGGTTTGTCGCATGGCAGAGATTTGTTGAGATTGGCTCGCCCAGAAAAAGGGCAGGTGTTTTTTGGCCCCATCAAAGATGCGACTCGTGATGACAACTCTTTTAGTCCGGTGTACCAACAAAGCCTTTATTGCGCTTCCTGCCATGAAGGGACTTTATTTGGCATGCATGTCTATTCGACTTTTTCAGAGTGGCAGAAAAGCCCCGCTGCTGCAAAAGGGTTGCAATGTCAGTCATGCCATATGAAGCCTGATGGGCATTTCAAAAATATTGCTCCGGGAAAGGGTGGCATTGTTCGTGAAGCCAAGGGAGTGGCATCGCACCAGATAATGCCTGGTGGATTGCAGCAGATGTTGCAAAGTTCGATATACCATGAAGAGGAAGCTGTTCTGGGGGAAACCGAATGCGTGGTAAAAGTGCAGTTAAAAGCGGTGAATGTAGGGCACAAAGTTCCCACAGGATACATCGACCGGCATATGATATTGCAGGTGAGAGCGAAGTTTCAGGGGGAAGAGTTTAAACCAATCGATGGCCCGACCTTGCCAGCTTGGGTTGATAAAACCCTTGAGGGAAATGCTGGGGTGTTATTTGGCAGGCCCCTGTTAAGTGCAGATAAGCAGGGAATTCAGCCCTTTTGGCAGGGTGGTACAGGCTTTGTGGATTCCAGATTGGAGCCTGAGATGGCTAAAGTCTGGGTCTGGCGATTCCCGCACAAAATCGAATCAGTGAAGATTAGCTTGATTTATAGGCCATTCTGGAAAGAACAACAATTGATCAAACAGTGGGTTAATCAAGATATCGTTGTGTTTGAGAAATCTTTGGTCATTAAATAACAGCATTGCTTTGGTTTGCACAAACAAGGGGATTTAATGAAGCCTTTCTTCTTAGTTTAAAAGTTTTTGTGGTTTGGCTTGCTTATACCACCCTGTTTCCCCTAAACTGCAAGATTGTAGGAAAATTGTATTTGCTAATAGGCATCAGGATGGATGGCAAAAATCTATGACTTATGACCCGACTAATCCGCTTATTGTCCAAGGTGACCGTTCTGTTTTATTAGAAGTTGATAACCCTAAGTATGCGCAGGCTCGTGAAGCACTTGCGCCCTTCGCAGAATTAGAAAAAAGCCCTGAGCATATCCATACCTATCGTCTTTCCAATCTATCTTTATGGAATGCTGCTGCTTCTGGTTTGACCGCTGCGACTATGGTCGAGGTGCTTAAAACCTTTTCCAAGTTTCCCCTGCCTGCCACGATAAGTTCAGATATTTTTGAAGTGGTTGGGCGTTATGGGCGGGTTTGCATTAGGCGATCTGATCAGCTTGATCCGAAATCGAATAGCCACATGCTTTTGATGGTTTGCGAAGATGCTCATTTAATGGAAGAGCTTTCACGCCAGCCCAAGTTGAAAGAGTATCTGCATGAACGGGTAAACAAAAAAAGCTACTTGGTCGAACCATCATTCCGCGGCGTGTTGAAGCAGGCGTTGATAATGATTGGCTACCCTGCGGAAGATCTTGCAGGTTATACCGAGGGAGCGAATTTAGACATTGGGTTAAGGAAAATATGCAAGTCCGGGGTGCCATTCACTGTGCGTGATTACCAGAATGAGGCTTGCGAAGTATTTCATGCAGGTGGTGATGTTCGCGGTGGTAGTGGTGTAATCGTGCTGCCTTGTGGTGCGGGTAAAACCATTGTGGGCATTGTTGCGATGAGCATGTTGAAAAAGAATACGCTGATTTTATCGACGGGTATTACTGCGGTAAAGCAATGGCATCGAGAAATTCTTGATAAAACTGATATTCCGGAACATCTGATAGCTGAATACACAGGCGAATCGAAGGCGATAGCACCTGTAACAATAGCGACTTATCAAATTTTGACATACCGGCCCGAGAAGTCTGATGAGTTTCCACACTTTAAATTGTTTGATAGTCAGGATTGGGGCTTGATCGTTTACGATGAAGTGCATCTTTTGCCCGCTCCAGTATTTCGGGTTACCGCCCAGATTCAAGCAAGGCGAAGGCTTGGACTTACTGCAACCTTGGTAAGAGAAGATGGCAGAGAAACCGATGTGTTCAGTTTGATTGGCCCCAAGAAGTATGATGTGCCATGGCGTGAACTTGAAACCAAGGGTTGGATTGCAGAAGCATCCTGCACCGAGGTCAGGGTTGGTTTGGTTGAATCCGATCGCATGGATTATGCAGTTGCAGAATGGCGCAACAAATACAGGCTTGCAAGCGAAAATATTGCCAAGGAAGACATGGTTGCTGCCCTGTTAAATAACTACGGGGAAAAAAGAATATTGATCATCGGTCAGTATTTAAAGCAATTGCGTCAGCTTAGAGATAGATTCGATATACCATTAATCACCGGGCAGACTCCAAATTCTGAGCGTGAAGAGTTGTATGCAAAATTCAGAACAGGTGAAATAAAGAGTCTGATTCTTTCCAAGGTTGGGAACTTTGCACTCGATCTTCCCGATGCCAATGTGCTGATTCAGGTATCTGGGACTTTTGGTTCTAGGCAGGAAGAAGCCCAGAGGTTGGGTAGAATTCTGAGGCCTAAACCAAGCGGTGAAATAGCTTATTTTTACACATTGGTCACGCGGGACACTCGGGAACAGGATTTTGCGCACCATCGCCAAATGTTTCTTACCGAACAGGGCTATAGTTATAATGTAATGGATGGTGATGCGTTGCTTAGTGAATTTGGTTGTTCAGTTTAAGAAAGGTAATGCGAACATAAATGCTGATTGTATCCAATAAAACAAGTATTGCACGGATTCCCGTAAAGTTGCATCGAAGGGTATGCCTAGTGCTTACTGAAGATGCATTGCTTGCGGAAGAGATCCTAGCTCGAAAGAAGCTCGCATCAGATATATCCGGAAGATTAACCAACGAGGTTCTTTTGGTAAGAACAGGCAGGCTTGAAAGCGTTGTTGCGGAACTTCAGCGCATGGGTCACACTCCTCAGGTATTACAGCGCTGAAAATGACAGAACCCATCCAGAAAATATGGCCTGAACTTGTACGTCTTATTCTTGGTCGCTATGACGAAAAATTGTTGCGCGAAGTCGTGCAGCGATTCCTTCGCCCTAGAAATCAATGGCCTGTTGAAGAACTTATCGACCGTTGCGTTGAAGCATTCGATAACACGGTTTTACTAAACCGCAGATTAAAAGAACTTGATGAATCGCGCAAAACCCTTCTTGCTGCTTTGGCCCAATCCGGACAATGCAAATGGAAGCTTGGGCAGTTGATTGAGATTAGCATGTGCTTGGGGCAGGAAGATGGTTTGTCTGCTGTATTTGATTTGTTGAACCAAGGATTTTTATTGCCTGATGTTGTCAACCTTGAACAAAAGGATCGTCTTCCAAAACCTTGCAAAAGCCCATACATCAAAAGTTTTGAGCAGTGGATTGGGTTTCCCGGCCCTGAAGGATTGGCGATTTTCCTGCCTCCCCCCATCAGCCAAAGGTCGATAGCTTTCCCTTTATCATTGCCCCAAAAATACGAACCACCTGAAGGTGCGGAACTCCTTGAACCCGACCCCATTGCTCCTGTCCTTCAAGCTGATGGTATGGAGTTTCCTCTTCGCATGTCGGTTCTATTGCAGATGGTTCATAAAGATCCCCTGCGTAAAAATCAGCAGGGTGGATTTTTCAAAAGAGATCTCGAAAATCTTCGTGCCAATTCCATGCTTTCTTCTGATCCTTCCGACCGCTTAATCGAAGTTCCTGATCTCGGTATTCTTTTAACTGAAATAGGTTTGAAACTAGGCATTCTTATCCCCAAAGAAAGTGAATTGCACCCTGGAACTTTTCCCGCTTCTTGGGATGAAGGCTTGCTTGCAGTGCTGACTGAAATTTGGGCTGCGCTTCCCGCAATTGATTCCTGGAACCCTTGCACTGGCCTAAATGATAATCCTGAAGATCGAAGCAACCCCTACAATTCGGCTTGCCTTGTTGCGGTTCTTGCGCTTGGCAATCTTCCCCCTAATCAGTGGGTGGATCCAGAGTTTCTTGAATCCTGGGTGATTGATCATCATCCTTATTGGAAAGACCGGGAATCGATTAGGCCTTCCCGATTAAAAGGCTGGTTGGTTAAATTCCTCCTTGGCATCGCATTTCAAATCCGGATGATCCAGGCAACCAAGTTGCTGGGCGGAAAATATTTGGTCAGGCTCAGTCCCGTGGGGCGATCCATTCTTGGTTTGCAAAAAGAAAATGATCTGCAAGATGTGATTGCAAAAACTTTGCTGGTGCAGCCCAATCTTGAAATTCTTGCTTTTCGCCAAGGATTGAATCCGGCACTTGCAAGAGATCTTACCAACCTCGCAACTTTGAAAAGCATTGGCCCCGCTTGCCAGTTGTTGTTGGAACCCGAATCGGTCTATTTCGCTTTGGAAACAGGCTTACGCTACGAAGATATTTGCGGATTACTGGAAAGGCACGGCACTCGTGCAACCCCACAGGCGGTATTGGATGCCATTAAAACTTGGTCGAATAAACATGAACGAATAACGATTTATGCATCTGCAACGCTATTGGAATTTCCAACCGCACAAGATCTTGAGAATGCGCTTTCGCGTGGGTTGCCTGCATTAAAAATTTCGGATCGCTTTGCGGTAACTACAAGTGAAGAAGGCATTGATTTTAGCCAGTATAGGTTGACTGCGACCAGAGATTATGGGTTGATGCCCGAAAAATGTGTGCAAGTTGAGAGCGATGGCGTGACACTTGTTGTTGATATAAGCAGGTCTGATCTTTTGCTTGAAACCGAGTTGCCCAGATTTGCAGATTTTGTTGAAGATGCTTCATCGCAGCAAAGAAGAGTTTATAAGCTTAGCCCCGAGACGCTGAAAAAGGCCGACCAGATTGGCTACACCCCAACAGCCTTGGACGATTGGTTTCAACAAAGGTTGGGGCATTCGCTGACTCCCGCAATTCAATTGATTCTTGGTGCAAAATCGGATGCAGTTCCTCCAAGTTTTGAAACCATGCTGGTCGTGCATTTGGAAAATGAACTGATCACGGATGGAATTATGCAATGGCCTGACACATCGCAGTGGATTCATTCTAGGCTGGGGCCTTGTGCTCTAACTGTTACTAGCGAATCATTAGAGAAATTAAGAAAAGCACTGTTGGAAGCTGGCCATAAACTTGTTGAATCTAGCGCGGTACAGGCAGGATGTTAAATTAGCTATTTCTTTTGCTCAAGTGTTTTTGAAATGTCGGTAAGTGTTTCATTGATCATAAAAAAGACTATGATCAATTCGCAGTAAATGCGAATAACCAAGGGGCCCAATAACATAGTTAGAAACCCGATTAGTATTCCTTGAGAATTAATGTTAACAAGCGAAATAATAAATAGCCCTAATCCAATCACCACACTTATAATAGTTCCAATCCAAAAAAAGATGCTGACCAATTTTGGGGTGATCATCCTCTTAAAGCAAAGGTAATCCCAAACATTGTTCGGAATCATTTCAAAGGGAATTTTCAAAGCGGGGCTTGCTGCAGTTGATTCAGTTCGATTAACTGGCATTGGAGTTTGAGATAAAGCTTCAGGCGGTTTTTCAGCGGTAGCAAGAAATGCAAAAGAAGGAACTTCTCTCCAGCAAGTCCAAGCGGCCATCGTAGGTGTCCAAACTAAAGCATCTTTTGAAACCTTGCCTTCTTTTATCATGGATTGAACCGTCAAAAAGGGAAAGGGGCCCTGACCTTTTCCTTGAATTACCACATGCCATTGTTGCTCACTCATCTTTAAATCCTTTTGGGGCGATCAATTTGGATACTTATAAGAACAAGTATACTACGGTATAAAACATCAAGGCAGATTTGCGATCGGACTGTCTTTGCTTTTTTTCAATACATAAAAGCAAGGCGCATCAGAGTTAGGATTGGGGATGAAGCTCACAAGTTCCCAGCCATTTTTGCCCTCCAATCCAAGGGCTCGTTGCAAAATAAGCATGTCTTTACGGGTGGCTATGGGTGAAGTACCAACCACCTTGTATTTCCATTCTCCGGTGATAGTTGACAAGATTGAACTCCTTGGAAAGAACATAAAAATAATATTCAAAGTAATGAGTACTTTTACTTTACTTGTAAAAGTAATGCAACTAAATAGGTGTGGCATTAATGAGAAATTAGTAGGCAATGGCCCCTAAATGTAATGTATGTTATCATTAACCTTTGTATTTAAAGTATGAATGATGCGGAGTTCAAAAAGGTTGCAACATGTCCCAAAACTTAAACCCTAGCGCTAGTGGTCAGCCAAAAATAACCGATGTTTTTTCAGGGCTATTTAAGTCGCTCACCCATGAAAATATAAGCAGTGTGGATGGGTTTGTCGAAAATGCTGTGCAAAATATCCGGATGGTCAACAAAACTTTAGGCATGCTGAATACCGACTTTAGTAAAGTCTTTGAGAATTTATTGCAAACCATCCAATCGAAAATATGTCATTTAACTTCTTCCGATCGTGCCTCGATTTTTCTGTTGGATAAAGAAAGGCAACAGCTTTGGCTAGTGGTAGAGGGCGCCAATAATACCAATGTTGAAATTAGAATTCCGTTTGATCCTTCAACAATCGCTGGCGAGGTGGCCACTTCACAAAAAACCATTAACATTCCATTCGACTTTTTTGATGACCCGCGATCCGGGTTTGCTAAAAAACATTTCGAGCAGACAGGTTATCGTACCTACTCAATGCTGGCTATTCCTTTGTTTGATGAAAAAGGCGAACTTGTCGCAGTTGTTGAGCTAATCAACAAAGTAAAAAATAATGATAAGAACGAGCAACTTGAAACTCGAATAAATAAGCTCGGTTTCACCAGTGCCGATGAAGATATGTTTAGCAAATTTTCTGTTCTCATCGCTCATATTATTGAAAGCTCGAATTCGTTTTATCATGCTGCCCAAAAACAGCGTGTTGCAGATACTCTTATGAAAGCAGTACTTTCAGTGGGGCAAAGCCTTGATCTTGAAGATACACTTAAAACAGTGATGGATCAGGCGAGTTACTTGCTTAATGCTGATAGAAATGCGTTGTGGCTTATTGATCAAGAAAAATCAGAGCTTTGGACCAAAGTTTACAATGCGGGGGTATCAACCGTTTTGCGCATCCCGATAGGGGCAGGGTATGCCGGGTATGTTGCCAAAACAGGCGAAATACTAAATATACCTTTAGATGTGTACGATCATCCGGATTCAGGCACCTCTAAACAAATGGATAAGAAGAATGGGTACCGGACTTGCAGTTTGCTATGTATGCCTGTGTTTAATCCGAAGAAAGAATTAATCGGGGTTACCCAGGTTGTCAATAAGTTGCAAAGGGGGGAGTTTTCTCCTTATGATCCTAAAACTTGGCCTTTGGTTCCTCCGCAATTTAAAAACAGCTTCACCAGTGAAGATGTTGAGTTTATGAAAGTCTTTAATACGCAGGCCGGTATAGCTCTTGAAAATGCGCGCCTTTTTGAAAAAATTAAACACGAGCAAATGATTCAAAAAAGCATCCTTCGTAGTTTGTCGGATGGTGTGATATCAACCGATACCCATGGATTAATCATTGCTGCCAACCAAAAAGCTTACGATATTCTTGGCGTTAATAAAGCGGATGGCCAGCAATTGGAGGGCTGCTCGATTCATGAGAAGATTAAAATCGAAAATGCTAATTTTTCCAAATGGTTTAATGCAAGCTTGGAAGGCGCTGATGAAAAAACCAGAAACCAATATTATCCTGACCAAGTGTTAAATTCTCAGATCAACGAACACCGCAATTTGAATGTTTCCATTAACACCATGGCGGATGCGGATCAGGGGGATAAAGTGCAGGGGGCTTTAGTGATCCTAGAAGATATAAGCCAAGAGAAACGGCTTAAAACCACCATGTATCGCTACATGACGCAGGAACTGGCAGAGCAATTGCTTGCAGATGGCAGCCCAAAAATGGGCGGAGATCGCAAAGAAGTATCCGTGTTATTTTCTGACATCCGGGGCTATACCTCCCTTTCTGAAGTGCTTTCTGCTGAAGATGTTGTTTCTATGCTGAACGAATATTTTGAAACCATGGTCGATTCGGTGTTGACCCATAAGGGGACTCTCGACAAGTACATTGGCGATGCGATTATGGCCGTCTTTGGCACCCCGCTTGCTCTGCCCGATCACGCCTGGCTTGCAGTGCAGACTGCAATTGATATGAGGCACCGCCTCAAGGAGTTTAATGCAAAGCGAGTTGAAAAGCTAAAGCCCAAGGACCAGAAAGAATTTGATCTGGTAAATATCAAGATTGGAATTGGAGTGAATTCCGATTCTGTAATTTCCGGGAATATCGGATGTACGAAACGAATGGAGTTCACCTCGATCGGAGATGGTGTTAACCTTGGCTCGCGTTTGGAAGGAACAAGCAAAGTTTATGGTACAGATATCATAATTAGTGAGACAACTTATAAAAGTTGTGCAGACCGGATTTGGACTAGGGAACTCGATCGAATTCAAGTCAAAGGTAAAAATCAGCCCATTAGTATTTACGAGGTTTATGGGTTGCGTTCGGATCCGTTAAGTGCAAGTCACGAACAAATTATCGAGCTTTATCATAAGGCCAGAGCTTTTTACCATCAGATGAAATTCGGTAAGGCGATTGGACTATTTGGAGAGGTTCTTGAGTTGGATAAACTAAATAAGGCGGCAAGCCTGCACTTGGTGCGATGCCAGCACTTTCTTTCCAACCCTCCTCCTGATGATTGGGATGGGGTCTGGCGTTTTACCGAGAAGTAGGAAGAGTCGTAAAGCAGAAATGTTTCTGGTTGCGTTTGCTTGTGATTGATTTACCATACAGATAGAAATCTAAGCGTTCCATAATTGGGAAGGGAATGGTCATGCAGCAAGGCAAAAGTGGCTTTGGTAGGCGTCAATTTTTAAAGCGCACAGCCGTAACCACTGCAGGAGCTTGTACTTTTTTGCCCGAGGCAAAAGGAATTGAAATTGGGAATAGTTCAAGCATTAAGAATTGCATCTTCCTTCTATTAACGGGTGGGCCTAGCCAAATAGATACCTTTGATCCCAAACCGGATGCTAGGTCGGAAATTCGTGGCCCGTTTAAAGCAATATCTACCAAGGTTCCTGGCACTTTTTTTGCTGAAACTCTGCCACTTCTAGCTTCCCGGGCTGATAAGTTTACAGTGGTTCGTTCCTTGTTTCATGATGAAGCACCTATCCATGAAACAGGATTGCAATTGATGCAGACGGGCAGGGTTTCCACCGTTCAAAATTGCTTTCCAAATTATGGGTCTGTTTGCGCTTCGCTTGCTTCCCCCTCGTATTCCCAAGTGCCAAGCTTCGTAGTGCTTCCCTCTAAAATTGGACTTACAGGCGTGGCCATGTATCAGGGGCAGGAGGCAGGTTTTTTAGGTGATCAATTTCAGCCGGTGAACATTAGGTCGCACGCCAACGATATCAGAAATATTAGTGAAATTACCCACAACAATAGCGAATTAAATCTTGGGATGATTCGTTCAACGGTTGCAAATCTTAGCTTTGATTCCCGCTATGGAAATACCAGATTTGGACAGTCCTGTCAGGCGGCTTTAGCGCTTGTTGAATCGGGTATAAAGTTTGTCACTGTAAATATGTTTGAAACCGTTTTTAACGAAGTCACTTGGGATTGCCATGCTGATGGCGGGGCGCTTGCGAGTAATTTGAATGATTACCGCACTAAAATCTGCCCTATGTTTGATGCTGCGTACGCTGCGCTTTTAGATGATCTTCAAGTTAAAGGGTTGCTTGATTCTACACTCCTTGTTGCGGTAGGTGAATTTGGTAGAAGCCCCTATTTAAACATGCGGGGTGGCAGAGATCACCATAGTGGAGTTTGGAGTGGGTTGCTTGCAGGGGCAGGTTTACCCGGTGGAGCTGTTGTTGGTTCTTCTGATGCCCTCGGTGGCGCACCTAAAAATACTCCTGTAAATCCTGCAATGTTTGCTGCTACTATTTATAAGGCGATGGGAATTGACCCAACGCAAAAAATAAATCTTGCTAATGGAGTGTCAGTACCGCTAGCTGATTCCGCACCTATTCCTTCTTTGGTATGAATACGAATAAATGATTAATTCTGAATGGATATACGCTGTCGATGAAAAGAACTTTTCTCCAAAAGTAGTGGAGATGTCTAAGAATGTACCCGTGGTGGTGGATTTTTGGGCGCCTTGGTGCCAGCCTTGCAAATTGCTAAAGCCCATGCTTGAAAGTGCCATTCAAAATCTCAATGGCCAAGTCATGCTTGCGGAAATCAACACCGATGAGAACCCCAATCTAGCATCATCATTCAAGGTTGAAGGAATACCTGCAGTTTTTGCTTTGAAGGATGGCCTTGTTGTTAATCGATTTCAAGGCTTATTAACCGATGAACAACTACAGGAGTTTCTTGCAACGCTTTTGCCCACCGAAGTAGATAAGCGATTGGTAGATGCTGTCGAATTAAAAAAAACGGATGCTGTTGTAGCAGAAGAAACAGTAAGGGGGTTGTTCAAGGAAAACCCAAAGCATGATAAGGTTCGATTGGCCCTTGCAAGAATGTTAGCAGGAAAAGGGGATGAACAATCCGAAGTGCCCGGCCTCTTGGAGCCTTTTGGTTCGGATGGAGATACAGGCAAAGAAGTTCAGAAAATCATGGCTGAACTAAAGATCTATCAAATAACAAAACCACTTCCTACCGAGGCTGATGTCCTTAAGCAAATCGAATTGAAGCCTAAAGATGGTTTAGCCTATTACCAGCTTGGCTGCCTTAAGGCCGCTTCAGGAAGTTACGAGGAAGCTCTGAAGCTTTTAATTCAAGCAGGCGAAAACGATATGAACCTTGCTAAGAATTGCGTTCGCGAGGCTATGGTCAGCATCTTCCATTTGGTTGGTGTGGGCAGTCCGCTTGCCAATCAATATCGATCAAAATTGTCGAGCCTACTTTACTAGAGGTTTTGCCCCCAGGACGCATTTTGCTTGCCTTCGCCTAATGTCTTATCGATAAAGAAAGCTAAAGGCAAACCCGCAATAAATCCGCCTATGTGCGCCCCATAAGCTACGCCGCCACCTTCCCCGGCGCCCAACTCCATGAAGCTACTAAATAGCTGCATTGCAAACCATAATCCTACTGCGACCATTGCTGGTACTGTGGTGACAAACCGAAAGATCAGGACAGTTACATTGTTGTTGGGAAAGAAAAGAAGATAAGCACCCATGACCCCTGATATTGCTCCTGAGGCACCCAAACTGGGGGTTAAGAGGTCGGATTTCAGAAGAACACAAGTTGCAACATGAGCCAAAGATGCCAGTATCCCCACGGTAATGTAAAAAAGCAGATATTGTAGATGTCCGAGTCGGTCTTCAACATTATCACCAAAGATCCATAGGAAAAGCATGTTGCCTAAAATATGGGCTATGCCTCCATGCATGAACATGGATGTGATTAGCGTGATGTAAACCGTGAAGGGGGTTGGCTCTAAACCAGGTCGGATAATCTCTTCGCCTGAGCGGGTTTTTCCCAAAACAGTGGGGCTTGATTGAATATCTTTTCCTGAAATGATTTCGGCGGGCACTGCAGAGAAAGTGTAAATAAAGCGCTCGTTCTCGCCAAAGTTTTGAAACATGACAAAAACAAAAATATTCATTGCTATTAGAGTGTAATTAACAAACGGGGTTCGAATCCGTTGCGAGTTGTCATCATACAGGGGCATTATCATAAAGGTTACTCTGAAAAAGCATTAAGCAAAAACGGATTGTACAACACGGCCTGCAACATCAGTAAGGCGCTCATCTTTGCCCAAGTGCGGGTAGATAAGTTTTTCATGATCCATGCCTAGAAGATGAAGCAAAGTGGCGTGGAAATCATTGACGGATATTCTTGTGTCGATTGCATTGAGGCCCATTTCGTCGGTGGCACCAATAGTTTGTCCGCCTTTAACTCCGCCTCCTGCTATCCACATCGTAAAGCCATGTGGATTGTGATCACGGCCTCGGCCTCCCTGAGTATTGGGTAACCTGCCAAATTCACTTGCCCAAACAACCAGAGTAGAGTCTAGCAAACCTCTGGCTTTAAGATCTTTGAGTAATGCAGCAATTGGCTGATCAACATGGCCACACATCTTTTCATGATTGGAATTAATGTCGTCATGTGCATCCCACTGGGTGACCAAGGGGCCGCCACCCGAGTAAAGTTGCACGAACCGAACCCCTCGCTCGACCAACCTTCTTGCGAGAAGGCAGCGGGTACCAAAGTCGGATGTTTTTTTGTCGTTCAAGCCATAGTTGTTTTTGGTTCTTTCGCTTTCTTTGGAAAGATCAACCGCTTCGGGAGCATGGCTTTGCATGCGAAAAGCGAGTTCGTAAGAAGCAATTCTAGCAGCAAGATCGGTACGCGAAGGATCAAGATCTTTTTCGTTCATCTGCTTGATGAAGTCGATGGTTGCCCTTTGGCGGCTGGGTGTTATGTCTGCAGGCGGTTTAAGGTGCAACAGAGGGTTGGCGCCGCGCCTTAGCAATGTTCCTTGATAAACAGCAGGAAGGTAGGCATTGGACCAGCAGGGTGCCCCGCCTTCGGGAGTGCCTTCGGGTTGTAGTAGAACGCAGTATGCAGGCAAATTTTCATTCGTGCTTCCTAAGCCATACGAAACCCAGGAGCCCAAACTTGGATGCCCCATTAAGGTTCTACCCGAATGCATTTCATACATTGCGGGCGCATGAACTGTGCTGGTGCACCAGCAGGATCTTAAAAAACAAATGTCATCGACACACTGAGCGAGATTAGGCATCAGGTCTGAAACTTCGAGTCCGGATTTACCATGTTTTTGAAATTTCCGGGTCGAGCCAAGAATGGGCGTATCGCCTTTGGTGAACTGACTAACGGGCTTGCCAAAGCTAGGGGGAAGGGGTTGACCATTAAGTCGATTCAATTCCGGCTTAGGGTCAAATAAATCGATCTGGCTAGGGCCACCCACCATGAACATGAAAATGACTGACTTGGCTTTTGAAGGAAAATGAGAACGTCGTGGTGCAAGCGGATTAAGATTATTTGCTTCGATGGAAGCAGCAAATCCTTCTTGAGAAAGAAGCCAAGAAAGCGCAAGGGAACCACAAGGGCCCATGGGATGAGTTAGAAAATCTCTTCGATTGAAATTGTTCATTGCATAATCCTACCACATAAGTAGAGGAAAAGCACGAATCGAAGCTTTAGGATTTCTTCCTTTTCAGGGCTTCTTGCAAGGTAATGCCGAGATCCGCAGGGCTTTCTGCAACTAGAATTCCAGCTTTTCGCAAGGCTACCATTTTATCTTGTGCAGAACCCATGCCCCCGCTGATGATTGCGCCCGCATGCCCCATGCGTTTTCCGGGCGGTGCTGTTTGGCCCGCAATAAAGGCTGCGACTGGCTTGGTAACATACTTTTGAATGTAAGCAGCAGCTTCTTCTTCAGCAGTGCCACCGATTTCACCCATCATTAGAATTGCTTCGGTGCCAGCATCATCCTGAAACATTTTGAGTACATCAATTTGATTGGTACCTATGATTGGGTCACCCCCAATGCCCACGCAAGTCGATTGACCGAGCCCTAAATTAGTAAGCTGCCAAACAGCTTCATAGGTGAGGGTTCCACTGCGCGAGATGACGCCAATGGTTCCTGGCTTGTGAATGTAACCTGGCATGATACCAATTTTGCATTGCCCAGGAGTAATAAGACCGGGGCAGTTGGGCCCGATAAGGCGAATATTAGGCTTGGTTGCAAGAAATCGTTTCGCCCTCGACATGTCCAAAACTGGAATGCCTTCGGTAATCGCAACAATAACTGGAATGCCTGCATCTGCTGCTTCCATGATAGCATCAGCAGCGCCTGAAGGCGGAACGAATATCATGGTGGCATTGGCGCCAGTTTTAGCAACGGCTTCTGCAACCGTATTGAAAATAGGAAAACCTTCTTTGGTTGTGCCACCTTTTCCGGGAACCACACCACCCACTACCTGGGTTCCATATTCTCTGCATTGGATTGCATGAAATGTTCCGGCTTTACCCAAACCTTGGCACAGTACCTTGGTGTTTTTATCAATAAGAATGCTCATGAAAACAACTCCGCAGATTCTTTTGAACTTGGTTTATGATTTATTTGGCAGCAGCTACAACTTTTTTAGCAGCATCGGTTAATCCCTCAGCAGCAATGATCTTAAGTCCGCTTTCCTGCAGGATTTTCTTGCCTTCAGCTACATTTGTACCTTCCAACCTTACCACTAATGGAACATGGAAACCGACTTCCTTGTAGGCAGCAAGAATTGCATTCGCAATGGTATCACACTTCATGATGCCACCAAAAATATTGACCAGTACCGCTTTTACATTAGGATCGGAAAGCAAAATTCGAAAAGCTTCGGTTACCTGATCCTTATTGGCACCACCCCCAACATCCAAGAAGTTGGCCGGTTCGCCACCATGATATTTAATGATATCCATGGTGCTCATTGCAAGGCCAGCACCATTAACTAGGCATCCTATGTTGCCGCTCATTTGCACAAAACTCAAACCGGATTTCGCGGCCCGTACTTCAGAAGGGTTTTCTTCGGAAAGATCGCGTAAGTGCTCAATGTGAGGATGTCGGAAAAGTGCGTTATCATCAAAAGTAATTTTGGCATCCAAGGCCAAAACCTCACCCGTAGGAGTAACCACTAAAGGATTAATTTCAGCAAGGCTGGCATCTTGCGCAAGGAAAACCTTGGATAATGCCATCATGATGGCTTCTGCTTGTGGAACCTGTTCGGGTGTAAAGCCAAGAGCAAAAGCTAGTTTGCGAGCTTGGTAGGGAAGAAGTCCGGTTTCAGGAGAAACAGCCATCTTCAAAAGTTTTTCAGGGTTCTTATGTGCAACTTCTTCGATATCAACGCCACCATCAGCGCAAGCCATCATGATGGGCATGCCTTCGGAGCGATCTAAAACCATGCCAAGATAGATTTCACGGGAGATATCAGCTGCGCTTTGAACCAAAATCTTGGAAACCTTTTGTCCTTCTGGCCCAGTTTGCAGGGTAACCAGAGGAAACTTAAACATCACTTCAGCAATGGGAATAATGTCTTCGCGTTTGGTAATGAATTTAACCCCGCCGAAATCTTTGCCGCTATCTTTAAAGCGACCTTTGCCTCGGCCACCTGCATGAACCTGTGCCTTAAGAACAACGGGGTTCCCACCCAGATGATCAAAAGCTTTGACAGCTTCCTCGGGGGAATTTGCAATAATGCCTGCAGGGATTTTGGCCCCTTCAGCAGCAAGTAAATCTTTAGCTTGATATTCGTGAATTTTCATGGACCAACCCATCTACTCTTCAAGGAATAAGGTATGATGAATGTTTATAACTTTACAGCATATACTGTAAAGTATTTATAGGATGAATATGCTGGGATACCAGCTTTTTCCATGATCATTCCTAGAGATTTCCTTTTTTATGAGGATTCTGCAAATGGATGTTACCAGCCTTCTCGCGGATTTAGTTCGTTTACCAAGTATAAATCCGATGGGCAGGGTGTTGCCCGAGGAACTCATTTTTGAAAGCCGTGTAACTGCTTACATGGAAACTTTCTTTAAAAATATGGGGGCCCGAACCGAGCGAACCAAAATCCAGCCAGGCCGAGATAATTTAGTAGCCTTCATGGATCCACCAGGTAACCCTTCTCAAACCATCCTCTTTGAAGCGCATCAAGATACCGTTCCCATTGATGGAATGACCATCGATCCCTTTGGTGCCAAAATAGAAGCAGGCAAACTTTATGGTAGAGGGGCGTGTGATGTTAAAGGAGGGATGGCATCCATGGCGACCGCTTTTGCCAGACTTTTTAAGCAAAAAAAAGCAGGGATGCCCCAATTGGTTATGGCATGTACCATTGATGAAGAGCATGGTTTTCAAGGAATTCAAAGTGTAGTTAATCAGCCTTGGTTAAAAGCAAAAGATCCCAAATCTATTTGGGCAATCGTAGCAGAGCCGACCCGCCTGCATATTGTAAACGCCCATAAGGGTGCGGTTCGATGGGATTTGCAATGCAAAGGGGTATCCTGCCATAGTTCCACCCCTGAAAAAGGAAAAAATGCCATTTATAGCATGGCCAAGGTTCTGCCTTATGTTGAAGAATATGCAAAACATCTTGCGGCATTGCCCGGGCATCCGAGGCTTGGAAGTGCAACCTTAAGTTGCGGAACAATTCGCGGTGGCGCCAGCGTTAATACGGTGCCAGATTTTTGTGCGGTGCAGGTTGATCGAAGGTTGCTTCCAGGAGAAACCCCCGAGGGTGCGGTTAATCAATTCCGCGAATGGCTGGGGCAAAAATGTAAGGATATTCCATTTGAAGTAACGGAGCCATGGCTTGCAGCGCCTGCTTTGGGCGATGACTATTCCCCGAAACTGGTACAGGCTTTGGGTAAGAGTATTAAATCAAGAATTGGGACATTGGAAATCGATGCAGAACCCTATGGAACGGATGCCGCAAGTTTGTGCGAAGCATTCATTCCAGCAGTTGTTTTTGGCCCGGGAAGCATTGCCCAGGCCCATACTAAAGATGAATGGATAGAAATCGAACAACTAAAAATTGCGGAAGAGATCCTTTGTGATTTTGTTATTTCCCAGTCCGTGTAGAATTATGTATTGTGAAAATTATCAAAGATTACAATGTTAATGCCAATGGGTTTGAATTGTGTTATAAAGAAAGTCGTACGATTTATTTTCACCAAGGAGAAATAAGAAGTGAGCATTATTAGGATTGGACTCGCAGAGACGAAGAATTTTTCACAAGGTTATGATGCGATATTTGGAAAAAAGAAAGCTACGCCTGCTGTAAAAGCTAAGGCCCCAGTTGCAAAGGCGAAAGCCAAGGCCCCCGTAGCAAAGGCGAAAGCCAAGGTAACAGTAAAGAAAAAAAGCGGTAAAAAGTAAAGCGACTTGCCCTTTAAGCACACTGTAAATAAGGCTTGCCTGATGTTTCGGGCAAGCCTTATTTATTTATGGGGGGCTATATCCAACCCCTGTTGTTTCGTCGGTCCGAAATTGATTCAGGGGGGCTTTCCAAAATACCCCAGACTTTGTTTCCAGAGCCGGTATGGATGTTGTTAACTTAATGCCCTGCAAGTCTGGGAAAAGTGCATTCCAACCTTCAAGGTTTAACGAAAAATTTTTGCTAATATCGATGGGAGATTTTGCCAAAAGCAATTTGTCTCCGCTCCCAAAAATATTCCTGCCTCCTTCAAACTGTACCGATTCTTTTAGCCGTTCCTGTGATATATTGGGGTCTTCTAACTGAACGAATTCCTTCGCCCCGATTTGAACTAGCAGGCTTTCGCTAACCTTTAACATAATTGGAGTTGAAGCAGGTTTTCCTTGTGTTATTTGGAATGGGATTCCTTCGCAAAAAGCAGATACTTTATAAATTCTTGCTTGTAATCCTGCAACTGCCACCGTACCGGTGCCCGAAGATTCTACTTTGATGATCCCTCCTGCGATTGCAATGAAACTTTGGGTGATTTGTAATTCGCAATTTCTTGTGGTTCGATTTCTGAATATGTTGCATTCACCACGCAACCTGCATTGATCAATCAAAATGGAATTAGCTGGTGCAGGGGGTTTACCTGGCATGGAATCCATCATCAGGTTGGTATCCACCCCTAACCCAATGATGGTAGGGAGTTGCAGTGCTTCACTTTTTTCGAAAGTAACACTGCAATTTTTCAGGTTAATGGAGCCGGCCTTCCCGAGAGTTGCCAAAGATGGTGTGCGCAACCCCGCCAATATTGGTCTGGATACAATTTCTAAATCTTCAAGCTTTAAAGAGCTTTCATTGATAAGAAACATTGCAACGATTATTCCCTCGGGTGTATCTCCAGAAACAAGAATGGGCTTGCTACCCGGAAAAGGCATGATGGTGATTTCGCCCGCAGTCTTGTCGAGCCTCAAGGGCTTTATAATAAGATTGCCATCATGCCTGATGAGAATAGTTTCGCCTCCCTTGCAAGATGCGAGCGCAGTTTCAAGAGTTTTGAAAACAAATTTTGAAGGATCATCGGTTTCAGCAGAGTCAACTATTCTGGGCTTGCTGGAAGCTTCAGGCTTGGTGCTGGTAATGGGCGGAAGGGGTCTGGAGATATAAGAGAAGTCGAGGAATTTTTCTGCCCCGATAAGCCTGTCGGAAATATTATCAGGGCTGCGAAGTTCCAATGCTGTGTCTTTAAGCATGAAAGCCTGCCCTAGATGAAACTCTTCAAGTAATTTGAGAGGCTGATCATTTTTCCAAGGGCTGGCTTCGAGCAACTTTGAAGTTTCATCAATGCCTAGTTTGGTATCGCGTAACTGGGTTTGAAACGAGAGGAATTCTTGGAATGAAAACGGGGGAGAAGTCTGGATCAAAAAGCTATCTACTTTGTAATAACGATTCTCTTCACCTTTATACTTTGTTTGGTTAGGCCCCATGGTGTTTCGAATAAGAACTGCATTATCAGAATCTGTTTGGAATAGAAGATCAGGGGATTTTGCAATTAAGGAATGGTTCATTTCAACCTGAGGATTGGATTGCGAACCTGCATAAATCAAACTCGATTTTGAGCCTTGCATGATGGAACAATGCTGAATCACCACAGGATTGTCGGTGTCGGTTTTTCCAAGAAAATGAATGATGGAGTAATGAGGCCCGAAGACGCAATCGGTTATCCTGATGCGCGAATTTCCTTTTTTTATTATCGCATCACACCCCCCGCCATCCGGTTGCCGGTAAGAAACAGGCTCGGGCTTCCCCGTGTCATTAAGGGGCGAAACAATCTGCTCGAAACCTAAGAAGCAGCAGTCTTCGATATTAATCGTGGGCTTCGTGTTTTCGGGAGAATCAAGCAGGAGGGATGCCAGTTGCCTATTTTCGCTTTGAACCGCTTGTGCCTGGATGAATTCGCAGCGCCTTAAAACCAGTGTTTTTTTGCCCCGGAAGGTTATCCCATGCATCTCGGTATCAGTGGATCGCGCATCGATCGTAATGTTGACATCTTGAATGATTGCATCATCTGAATCGATGGTGAGTGCAGACCATGCAACGGGGTTGGTAACAGAGCGGGCATCGTATCCCAATTTAAGGGTAGGCCTTTTAACAGAATCCTTGCCTCGGATTTTTACTTGCGCATGGTTGATGATCAAGCCAGGTTCTTGTTTGTCGTTTTCAGGAGTAAGGTCGAGATCTTTAGATAGCACGATTTCGATTTGCCTGGCGTCCTTGTTTTTTTGGAGCCATTCTCTGAGTTCTTTTAAAGTTGGTTCTTCCGATTCATATTTGGGAATCAATCCTGCTTTTGCTTCTATCGCAGGGTTGTTGATCGGTGTGTTTTCTCTGGGTTTATTATTTCCGGAATCGGGAAACAAAGGGGAATCGTTGGAAGCTGAACGCTGGTTTTTGAAGGGCCAAGTTCCCTCTGTATTTTGGGTTTTGCTTGGCAGAGAATCCATGAATACAAGCGCAAGAATTATAAATATTCCAGCTAATGCCATGGGGTAAGTCAGGCTTTTTTGTCTTCCAGTCGGGCTGATATTGTGGTTGCCCAAGGCCCGGATCTGTGAATCGCGGGGGGCAATCCCAAGGCTTATTGCAACATTCTCCATATCTGTAAGCATTTCTTGGGGAGTCTGGTACCTGTCGATCGGTAGCTTTGCCATCATTTTGTCTAGAAGCATTGCGATGCCATCAGGCAAATCTGGAATTAACACTCTTGGATCAGTGGGTTTAACATGTTGGTGATGATAAAGTTTTCTCGCTGCAGTACCTTCTGGAACCACCGCATGGCCTGTAATCAAATGATAAAAAGTGCAGCCCAGCGAATAAATGTCGCTGCGATGATCAGCATCGCGTGGTTCTAACGCTTGCTCGGGCGAAATATAATCAAAGGTGCCTAATGTCATTCCGGATTGTGTCAACCCGCCTTCATTGGGCCCAAGCGATCTTGCTAGCCCCATGTCCACCAATTTTACCAAACCTGTTGGTGTTATGATAATGTTTGAAGGCTTGATATCGCGGTGAACAACATTACGGCTCGCGGCATGAATAAGCCCGCGTGCAACTTGAATCATGTAAAGCAAAGCTTCTTCGCAGGGGATGGTCTTGCGTGCAGTTAAGATTTCACGGAGGTTTTTCCCTTCGATGAATTCGAATGCGATGAAACTTAGATTTTGATCCTCACCGCAATAAAATACCCTGGCAATGTTTTCGTGATCGAGCCTTGCAGCGCTTCTTGCCTCTTGATGAAATCGTAAAACATTCTCGTTATCTTTTGCCATATCCGGGGGCAATACTTTCACCGCCACGGTTCTGTCCAACAAGATATCCCTGGCTTTTAAGACGGTAGCCATCCCGCCTTTTCCAATGGCGCCAATCAATTCATAATGTCCGAGTTGTTTGCCTTTAAAAACATTTGGCAAAGGTGCATCTTCTGCGGTTTTTACCAGCTGGGGTGCGGTTTTGGAAACTTGGGTGGGGACTTCATCTGTTGATTCGATACCCGATGCAAATAATAAAGCAGAGGGGTCGGAAGGGTCTAAATCGATGTGGAGTTTGGGCAGTGGCCCTGGTGTTCCCAGCAACACTTCCTTTGGTAATTCTGGATTCGAAGATTCGTTATTCATCGAACAAGGTTTCCATTCCAATGCCAACTATCAACTTTAAAGGGCGGCAAAGAATTCCTGCAATGATTATCCTTGATAAACGGGTTAAAGCAACCCGGGAATCAAGAAAGTGGAAACACTTGGGTAAAGAGCCAGCTTAAAGCAGATTGAAAGTGCCGCGGGTCAAACCCACCTGATTGCTGGCCTTCAAGTTTTGCCAAAGGTTTTTACCATCATTTTTACCCGAAAGGACCGACCCATACCCATCGAGAATCTTCTGCACTTCCAAGGTTGATTCCCTGAGGAATTCGATCCTAAAGGAAGTCACATGCATTTCAATAAGCCGCTTCAAATACTCTGCAGCAGATTGGGGCATCGAATTATAAACCGTATTTCTACAGCCCGAATCAACGCCAACGGGGAATTCCGCACCAGTGCTGCGATCCTTCAGAGAAACTTTGTGGGTTTCGCAGGGCCTGCCACAATCGCGATGATCCTTGCCTTCAGAAAGAAATGCAGCATATACACAATGCTCCATATGAAACATCGGCATATGCAGATGCGCACCTATCTCTAGTGCCCGAGGTTCCGACCGCGTTACAAGTTGCTTGAGTTGTTCCCAGTTGAGATCGTTACCGGGGGCTACGCGCTCTAAACCTTCATCCAGCATCATACGAGTGCTGATCTCATTGACGCAATTTAGTGACCAATCACCAATAAGTCTAAGAGAGGGCGCATGTTGCTTTGCATACCTAAGGGCGCTTATACTTCGAACCAACAATGCATCAGGTTGGTATTTGATTGCCTGGGTAAGAAAGCCATCTTCGCCCGGCTTAATTACACGCAAGGTTGCCAAAGAAATCGGAATCGCAGCCAAGTTGGCTTTGGTTACTGCTTCTTTGTAAAGTTTCGTGTCTTCAAAATCGCAATGAATCATTGATATTTTTGTGGGCTGAGAGTTTTTCGCCCAATCTATTACCGCATCGAGTTGCCCATGATTTCGTACCAAGGGTATAAGTGAAGGCGATTCATGTTGCAAAGGTTTAGCAACTTTAATTTGCTCACGCAATTGTTCCAGCGCATTAGTGCTGACAATCGGCCTGATCTGGTTACTTTTTCTGGCATCAATTAATTGCTCAACTAATTCGCGCCTAAGCTTGTTTAAGATCGCAGGGGGAATCATTGCATTTCCCTGGATATTAAGTTCTATTTTGCCCAGAGAAAACGGGGTACTGCCGAGTCTGCCAAGATATTCTTTTGCATCATTTAATTCGAAGGGGCGCTGATTAGCCTCTTGAACTGGCCCTTCCCAAGTTGCTTTTGCAGAAGTGCCATCTTTGCAAAGGGCTTCAACATGCAGCGGGGCATTGATCTTACAATCCAGCTTAAAATCTAAAGGAGCGCGATGAACCACAAGGTCCCGAGCGAAGCTGGATTCCATGCGCTTGCGGAAATCTGGGTCGTCTGTTTTCCAAACGGGGGCATCCAGAACCTCTTGCTTGTTTACTTCGATTCCGCCATGCAGGCGTATTTCAACCACATCGCTAATTCTGGTTTTTTGAATTTCCACAACGCGCCCGCCCGGCTCTTTTTCTTCAGGCTTGGCCAAGTCGATTACAATCCCATCACCGATTTGTAATGGTAAAGGGTGACCCAGATGTTCTTTATCAATTTTTAAAAAGAGGGTGCCTGCTTTGAGGTCGATAATGTGCCCGAGTAATAAGCCACGACTTTTCGGAAATCGACCGCGCACCAGTTTTTGATGATTGTTCCCGTGAAGGAAGCCTGGGGTAAAGCCCCGCGAAAAAGCCATCGTAAGATCGTTAAGCTGGAGTTTATCCGGCTCGAAAGGCCTGCCTTCTATGGCGCAATCGATTGCCTCGCGATAAAGCCTCGTTGTCGCTGCAACATAGGCTGCGCCTTTTAAGCGCCCTTCAATTTTGAAACAGGTGACACCCGCTTTGATGAGCTCCGCAATTTGCTCATGCCCTGCAAGATCCTGCGGGCTTAATAGATATGCCTTGTCGCCTAGATTTATTTGCTTCCCATCCACGATCATCTCGTAGGGCATTCTGCAAGCTTGTGCACATTGGCCCCGGTTAGCGCTACGACCGCCCAAAGCTTCGCTGGTTAGGCATTGGCCGCTGTAAGCAACGCATAATGCACCATGTACAAAAACTTCTAGGGGGATGGTGCTTTCTTCAGAGATTTTGGCAATCTGTTCGATGGACATCTCGCGTGCAAGCACCGCTTGAGTTGCCCCGAGTTCTTCAGCAAAGGTTGCACCTCGGGAATCGGAAATAGTCATTTGGGTGCTTGCATGAATTTCTAATTCCGGAACTGCCAGTCTTGCAAGCTTTGCTAATCCCAGATCTTGAATAATGACAGCATCCACTCCTGCCCGCGCGATTTCCTGAAGATATCTTTCAGCTTCTTTTAGTTCTTCAGAAAAAATCAGGATGTTGAACGCCACGAATGCCCGAATGTTGTGGCCGTGAAGAAACTCAACGACTTTGGGAAGTTCAGCAAGAGTAAAGTTGGTTGCCCTGTGCCTGGCATTAAATTGATCAAGGCCAAAATAGACTGCATCTGCACCGTTGGCTGCTGCTGCCTTTAGGCAATCCCAATCCCCAGCGGGCGCCAGTAGTTCGGGTTTTCGTTTTGATTCGACTTCCTGCATGGAAACTTTCTTGGAGTTACCGTAAGTAAAGGTTATATTCTAAGTGTTATCTTATCGGAATTTACACGAGGTGTTCTATGTTTCGAGTGCTTTTTCTGAGTGTTTTGTCCCTTTCGATGTTCGGTTATTCGTATGGTGCAGATAATTTACCGCTTCTTTTTGAAGAGAACTTCGCCAAAGGCTCGGATCGTTGGGCTTTCAGCGATAGTTCATGCTGGAAAATAGTCGATGCCAAGGATGGGGGCAAAGCCCTTAGCCAATTCAAAAAAACCAGTTCCTTTAAGCCTCCTCACCGCAGCCCTTACCACTTCGCACTGGTGAAAGATCTTAGCGTTGGGGATTTTGTTTTAGAAACCAAAATGCTCAGCACTATCAAGGATTATAACCACCGCGATCTTTGCCTCTTCTTTGGTTATCAAGACCCCGCGCATTTTTATTATGTCCACCTAGGCAAGAAGACCGATGATCATGCCAATCAAATTTTTATCGTCGATGGTAGCGATCGCAAGAAAATTTCAACCAAGACAACCCCAGGCACCAACTGGACTGATGCTTGGCATAAGGCTCGCATTAAACGCGATGTATCCACTGGGTCGATCGAAGTTTTCTTTGATGATATGAATGAACCGGTGATGACCGCAACCAGTAAAAGTTTTGTCTGGGGGCAGGTTGGTGTTGGTACTTTCGATGATACAGGCGATTGGACCGATATTAAAATCTTCGGTGTGAAGGCCAAGGGTAAATAAAGTTTAAGCGGGTAGGGCAGGGCGGATATCTGCAAGTATCTTTTCTGCTCCGCCCTTTTTCATCTTCTCAGCCAGCCTTAATCCTATCATTTCAACTTCCTTGATCGATCCGGTTTCATCTGCGATTATCCGCTGTTTGCCATCTTCCGATAAAACCACTGCAGTCAGAGAAACGACATCGCCTGTAATCTTCGTGCGAATACCAACCGGCACTAAACAGCCACCCCCAAGATTTCTGAGCAGCGATCTCTCTGCAATAGTTTCAGCATGGGTTATCGGGTCATCAAGCTTGCTTAAGAGTTGCAAAGTGTTGGTATCATCGGCTCTGCATTCAAGGCCAAGCGCACCCTGACCCACTGCGGGCAGCATCCATTCGGGGTCAAGAATTTCTTTGATACGGCTTTCAAACCCAAGTCGAATCAAGCCTGCTTCTGCCAAGATGATGCCATCGAGTTTTTCAGATTCAATCTTGTTGAGCCTGGTTTCAACATTGCCACGAAGGTGAACCAGATTTAAATCGGGCCTGCGATAAATGGCTTGCGACCTGCGCCTTAAACTGGTGGTGCCAATAGTTGCATTCTGGGGCAGTTCAGCAAAAGAATTAATGGTGTTGGAAACAAAGGCGTCGCCTGTAGAGCCGCGCTTTGGAATTGCAGCAAGCTTTAGGCCAGCGACTTTCGCTGTGGGCAGATCTTTTAAACTGTGTACCGCGATATCAACACTGTTATCCAAAAGTGCGAGTTGGATTTCCTTGGTGAACAAACCATCGGAACCAATCTGGCTAAGAGCACGATCGCGAATCTGGTCGCCCTTGGTGTCAAGAATCACTAACTCGACTTGATGATCGGGGAAATGGGATGCAAGGGTGTCACGAACAAAATGTGCCTGCCAAAGTGCAAGGGGGCTGCCTCTGGTTCCAATTCGAACTTTATGCATCTTTTTTTGCCCCTAGCTTTTCAAGACAATTGCGTAAAAGGTTTGCTGTCTGTAATGGAGTTAGAGTTGAAGTAATGCAACGCTGATGTTCTTCAGGGTTTTTGTCTGCCCGATCCAGCCTCAGCCAGACAGGCATTAAAGTTTCAGGGTCGTGCTGATAACGGGGGAATAAATGCCAATGAAGATGAGGCACTTGATTGCCTAAAAGTTCGTAGTTGAGCTTTAGGGGTTGAAAAACTTGTTCGATGGCTTTTGCGACAAGACACATATCATCAAAATAGCTATGTCGAGATTCATCAGAAAGGGCATTGAGTTCTCGCTCGTGTTGCTTGGCAACAACGATGCAATAGCCTTGATAAAATTGCCACTTCCCCAGCAGCACAAAGCTGTTGGGGAAGTTCCAAACAAGTTCTTCCGAGGGAAGAGAGGCCAAGGAAGCAAGTTTTTGACAAAAAAAGCAGTTGGTCAAAGAGAGAAAATCCTAAAGGAAGATAATAGTGGGGGAATTAGTCACCCCCGCCACCGAAATCACCGCCGCCACCAAAATCACCACCACCGCCGAAGTCACCGCCGCCACCGAAGTCTCCGCCGCCGCCATTATCTCCACCGCCAAACCATCCACCGCCACCGTTGTCACCGCCGCCACCGCCGAACCAACCACCACCGCCGCCTGCATCATTACCTGCATCATTACCAGCGTCATTGCCGAAGTCTCCGCCGCCGCCGCCAGAGTTATCATCGATGTCGCCACCTGAGCCGGAGTAATCGGTGTCTTGTGCGGAAGAGCCATTGTCGCCAGCGCCGGTTTGATCCGCGCCGTAGGCGGAAGAGCCACCATGATTACCACCGAAAAAGTTGTTGTACATATACATACCAGCAGCAGCGCCAAACATACCACCCAAGAGCGAACTGAAAAAGCCACCACCACCGCCGCCACCATAGCCTGGGGCCATACCGCCCCCGCCATAACCACCGCCCCCTGCCATTGCACCGCCGCCGCCAAACAAAGATCTAAATATTGCGATGACCAACCAAGCCCCGCCAAGAACTAAAAGGCCCATGCAAATCCAGCCCCCGATAGGTGAGCCTTCAGCAGTGTTTTGAATCGGGTTGTTTTCTGTAGGTCTAGGAGCAGCAGCAACGGGTTTGTTTTGGTTGTTAACGGCAGGTGCCACCACGCCTGGCCTACGGTTATCGGGATGCGATTCCATCGCAGTATAAACAAAGTTAACTGCTTCGATGAGAGCTTTATCATTTTGCTTTTCATTGAGTTTGGTACGCATGAGACTGTTCAGGTTATCGCGGTCAAGCAATGAAAAGGTTTTCTTTTGGGTCTCGTTGCCTACTTCGATTTGAAGGTGCCCAGGTTCCTTGGTAAGCAGAATATAAACCCCATTTACCCTTAGGCTGGAAGCTTGCTTCCGCGCCCATTGATCATACATGTGATTGGCAGCAGGCTTATCTTTAAGATCAACCCCTTTTTTAACATCATCGGGGATGCCGCTGAAAGTCTCGATGACAAGATCATGCTTAAATCGTTTTTCGATATCTAAAATCCTGCGGTTGGCTTCCGACTTTGCGTTTTCAGAAAAGAAGCCAGCGGGATCTTTGACCTCGCGGTATTCTGCTTTTAAGTCGCTATTAATTACCAAGCAAAGTGCTATCGCACCAAATATACTTAAATTTTTCATGATACCAATCATGGGCGCCCCTTTCAAAGAATGAGTGTTGCCTACTAAATATCATTATAAAGGTATTCGGATTTGTGATACGAATATTACGATGATTTTCTAAGATGTTTTAATGAAAGCCAAGTAAAAATCCCCTAAGGGAGCAAATATGCTGGAAAAAATTCATGCTACTACCATTTTGGCGGTCAGGCACCAAGGCAAAGTGGCCCTAGGCGGTGATGGTCAAGTAACGCTGGGTAATATTGTAATGAAACATGATGCCCAGAAAATCCGCAGGCTGTTTCAGGGTAAAGTCCTTGCAGGCTTTGCTGGCGCTGCTGCAGATGCGTTTGCCCTTATCGAACGGTTTGAATCTAAGTTAAAGGATTATCAAGGCCTAGTTCCCCGCGCTGCCATCGAATTGGCTCGGGAATGGCGTACCGATCGAATGTTAAGAAGATTAGAAGCCATGTTGATTGCTGCAGATCAAGAAAATGTTCTGTTAATCAGTGGCAGTGGCGATGTTATCCAACCAAGCGATGGCATAGCTGCAACTGGTTCGGGCGGGCCGTATGCAACAGCCGCAGCTCGGGCTCTTATTGCCAACAGCAATCTGGATGCCACTGCAATAGTGCAAAAATCGCTTGAAATTGCAGGCGATATGTGCATTTACACGAATCGTAATATTCTGGTCGAAACCCTCTAAACATTAGCAAACCTTTGCTTCGTAACTTCATGGAGAGTGCAAAATTGTCTGACTGGACCCCTAAGCAAATCGTTTCCGAGTTGGATAAATATATCGTGGGGCAGGGCGCTGCCAAGAGAGCCGTGGCTGTTGCAATTCGCAACCGCTGGCGCAGGCAGCAATTGGCGCCTGAAATGCGTAAAGATGTTACTCCTAAAAATATCATCATGATCGGGCCTACAGGTGTGGGTAAAACTGAGATCGCACGAAGGTTGGCTCAATTGGTAGGCGCTCCGTTCTTTAAAGTCGAAGCCACCAAATACACTGAAGTTGGATACCATGGCCGAGATGTCGAAAGCATGATCCGCGACCTTGCCGAAGTTGCTGCAGGCATGATCCGTAAGGAACAACGGAAATCGGTGGAAACTAAGGCTGCAGAAAGGCTTGAGGAACGATTATTGGATTTGCTTTTGCCCGGCACCTCGCCTTGGCAACCCGAAGATGAAGATGCAAATGTAAAAAGTAATCATGCCCGGGAAATCCTGAAAGAAAGGCTGAACGCAGGTGAGTTGGAAGAGCGCATGGTGGAATTATCCATCGAGCAAAAGGTAGTGCCAGTGCAGGTGTTTTCCAACATGGGAATGGAGAACATGGATGCTGATTTTCAAAGTATGTTTGAAAAAATGCTGCCCAAGAACTCTCAGACTAGGCAGGTTAAAATCTGCGATGCCCGGAAAATTATTCTCGAACAGGAAACCGAGGCCTTGATCGATAGGCAGGCCGTAAATGAAAAAGCAGTTGAGCTTGTTGAGAACCAAGGGATCATATTTTTAGATGAAATTGACAAGGTTTGTACTAGTGGGCAATCGCAGGGCCCTGATGTTTCTCGTCAGGGTGTGCAAAGAGATTTGCTTCCCGTGGTAGAAGGCACAACAGTAAATACCCGTTATGGGCCTGTAAAAACCGATCATATTCTCTTTATTGCTGCGGGTGCGTTTCATGTATCCAAACCTTCAGATTTAATGCCAGAGCTTCAGGGGCGTTTCCCTATTCGGGTGGAGTTGACTGATTTGGGTAAGGAAGATTTTTATCGGATTCTTACCGAACCCCAAAACTCGCTCGCCACCCAGTATTCTGAACTACTTAAAACAGAAGGAATCACTTTAGAATTTACTAAGGATGGCTTAGAGGCCCTTGCAGACATTGCGTTTGAAGTAAACACATCAACACAGAATATTGGCGCTAGAAGATTGCATACGGTGATGGAAAGAGTGGTCGAAGAAATTAGTTTTCATGGATCGGATCTGGACGAAAAGACCCAGAAAATAGACTCAGCCTATGTGAAAAATAGGCTGAAAGATGTGTTGCAAAGAGAAGACCTTGCCCGCTTTATTCTTTGAAAACCGGCTTACGCAGAGAAGGAACTTCTGCCTGCTTTTTTATCGTTTTGAACCTTATCCATGATCCAAGTGTTGGCATCCCTGAGCATCTCTGCGTGAATGCGATGGTTCGTACCATAGGTTCGCCAGAAGGGATTCATGCCAGCAAGAATCATGCTGTCACGGTCTTTTTCAGCGGATCGTGAAGTAACAACCGAGTTGGCAATGCCATGACCCATGAACACAGGTAGATTCTTCAAGGCTTGAACGCGCCATAGTGGCGCTTGATGACGGGGCAGATGACCATTAAGAGCCAAAATACCTGCGAACTTTTCAGGGTACGAGAAAGCCATTCGATAAGCCAAAGTTGCACCCTCACAAAAACCAGCAAGGAAAACCCTGTTTAAGTTAATGTTGTAGGAGTCTTGGGTTTTTTCGATGGCATTAAAAATGTAATCTTCAACCATAGCATCGCAGGAACCATCAGGGCCCCAAGTGTATGCATCTTTGTGCTTGAGGTTTTTTTTAACCATGGTGGCGTGCATACCACGCAGGGAAATCGAAATATAATTGCGCCTGCTGATATGGGGGGCATAACGTAAAACTTGTTCTTCGTTGCTGCCATGGGCATGTAAGTAAACAATCAAAGGGTAAGCGTAGTTGGGTTCATAATGAACGGGCAAAAAAGTGCGAAGCGGAAGTGCCTCCGGGGAAAATACTTTGGAGTCGTAGAACCCCTCGGTAGGTTGTTGAGTGATCAAAGACAAATTAAGAGGAGCCATAAGCACTCCAAAGCTTTCTATTTTTTCCAAACGCCCCATGTTTTGAAATAAAACCAAGGCAAGCGTAAAGGATGTAATGCATTCCGTTGCGCAAAGTCTACGGTGTAACTCCGGTTGAGTCAACGAAAGACTTAAGCCAAACTTTGAAAAAAATGCTTATATCGAACCGAAAAGTGATGAATAATCCGGTTAGGTCAGGTAGGCCGAGATGGGCCGATTTGGAGAAATAGAACAGGTCTGCCGATAAAGACAAACCTGATGGCTGTGAAACAGTTGCCTAAACTATTTGTATTTACCAATTGTTTCATATCACCCATGCTTGCGCATGTGCCGGTGAGGTCGTTGCTTATGGTTTAGGATCTGAACTGCAAAGCCGAGGATTTTTAAAGAAACTAATATGAAATGAATAAAAGATCTTTTCGAATCAAGCTTTCAAGGGAGTTATTCAGGTTGAGGAGTGCTAGGAATAACCTTGAAGTCGATGGATTTTTTGCAAGAGCGTGGCACTTGGCCAGAAATTGCAGTTTCTTCCACACTTACCCATAAGGTGTATAAACCTGGCTGTAATTTAGGGGGGACCCTAAACTGAAAGGTGAGGTGGTAATCGGATCTTTGCGCCCTGCTGCGGTCAATTCGTGGCGGGAAAGCCATATTAAGTATCTTCCCGTTGCTGTCATGGATTTCGAGGTTACTTGAAAGCATGGATTCGTAAACCCCGTTATCCTTGCTGCAGTGCACATTTTCGACTTCGACATAAACCATTATTTTTTCGCCAGGTTGCGTGCCTTTGCCTTGCTGGAAACCAGGGCTGGAAGTCAAAGGATCGAAAGAACCAAACCCATGGATATCCTTACAGAACTGGAGGTTTTCTAAGTTTAGAGCAGCCTGGGTACGCAGTTTTTCTTGTGCCTTACCTACCATATCCAAGGCTTGCGATGCTTCTTTTGGATTCAAAACATCGTTTTTTAAAATCAATCCTGCTGCTGATAAAAGGAATTCGACTATTTCCGGATTGGGTGCAGGGCCATTCTTTAAGGTTTTACTTGCTTCTTCTGGCTTGTTTTCCAGAATTTGCTTGAAGGCCAACACCGCTGGACTCAAAGTTAAAACTTCTGAGATGAGTTTGGGCTCGGGCGATTCTTTTTCTTTAACTGGAGTCTTTGCAACATCTAGATTAGGCTCTTTAGCTTCTAAAGCCGGCCCTTTAGCATCTGTTGGTTTTTCGAAAATCGGCTTTTCTGAGATTAATAGAAAAGGTTCGATTTCTTTGTTCGCAATTGGTTCGCCTTTAGTCTTTTCTTTCTTGGCGAGTTCTTTTTCAGTCTCTGGTTCGGGCGGAGGCGGAATGCTTAAAGGTTGGGGCTTGCTTGCAGCCAATTTATCCTTGGCATCCTTTTCTGATTTAAGTGAAAGAAGTTTTAGGGCAGGGGGTAGATCTTGAACTTTTAAAGACTTCTGTTCTTTGGGCGAGTCGGATTCCCTAATTTTTGCTGCTGCTGTTTTTTTTGTTACAAGCTCAGTTTTTGCAAGAACTTTGGCAGGGTCCTTGTCTTCGTCATCCAGCGAAACGGAACGATTATCAGTTGCAACAGGCATTTGCACTCGTTGCACCTTGGCTTGGCCAAAGTTTGTGCAGCCACTTGCAATCTGCAAAAAACCAGCGATCAAAATCATTCGAAACAGCATAACCATGAACATTCCTGTGCCTAAAGTTTCCTTTGGAGGAGCAGCAATATCCTAGGATGGGGCTAAGGTCAACCCTAGCCTTGAACCATATATGAACCTTGGGTGGTCTGGGAGGCTTGGTGAGGGTGGTTACTTACTTACACCCAGATTTTCATTTTACTAAACAGCTCTGGGGGTATTTTTCGTTCTGAAACCCTTAAAATCTCACTCCGGAGGTATCGAGTGCTTTGATGCCCAACCACAATTAATTCGTTTTTAAACATCGTTGCTCGTTCGACAAAATCATCGAGATGCATGTGTCCGAATTTGTGGATTTTTTCTCTGCGATGTTTGGACCGAATGAAACTCATTTCCGTAATGAGAATCTTGGCCTCATAAACAGGGGGGTAATTATCTAATCCCGCGGGGCTGGTATCGCCTGTGTATGCTAGCAAAGGAGTACGAATTTCCTGGGTGACCGGGGTGCCCGATAATCTTAAATCACGAATCTTATCCCCTGAAAATCCCTGAAATTCTTCTTTTAGCTTGTTGCGCCTCTGCCAAACCATAAATCCCAGCGATGGAATCGTATGGGTGGTTGCAAAAGTGGTAACCACATGATCTCTGCTTAATTCAAATTCTTGGCCCGCTTCCAACCCAACGAGATTGCAATTCATACGGCCACGATCAAGCCGTTGAAAAACCAGCAAAAGTTTACGTAAATCTTCGACCGCATAAGCGGGAACGTAAATATTGGGGGGTTCCATTTTCATCATGCGCCTGCGGGCGACATAAATAGGCAGGCTTGCAACATGATCGAGATGGGTATGGCTGATGCACCAGTTAGGTGTGCCCATGAAATCCCAAGGTTGAGCACCCAGATCAAAGCCCATTTTTAATTCCGGGACCCGCCAATAAGACTGAACCGCAGCCCTAGAATAGCCCTCAATAGTGAGATTTTCGTGTGTATGTCGCAGGTAAGGAGCGTTTTCGACCATGAGGTATTCCGCAGTTGGAAGCTTTATATGCCCAAAGTCACTATAAAAACAATGGGCTATAAATCCAAGGTGCACCTTTAATTTAAGGTTTCTAGAAATGATTTTAGAAGGTCTAGTTACCACGATCGGAAAAGAAGGAAAAATCCATGTGGCTCCCATGGGCCCCCGGGTTGATTCTTCCATGTCGCATTTGCTTTTACGACCGTATTCTACCTCCCAAACTTGCCAAAATTTACTCCAGCATCCCGAAGGCGTTTTTCATGTCACCGATGATGTCACTCTGATTGCCCGGGGTGCTATTGGCACGATCGATTCCCCGCCAAACATGCCTGCAAGTATGGTTAAAGGCTTTATCCTTAACGAAAGCTGCAGGGCCTACGAATTCAAGGTGGTTAATGCCGATACTTCCGAGGATCGGGTCAGGTTGGAATGCGAAGTGGTGAAAGTTCATAGGCTGAGAGATTTTTTTGGTTTTAACCGTGCCATGTTTGCTGTTTTGGAAGCCGCGATTCTAGCCTCTCGAACCGCATTTTTATCCCCCGAACAAATCGAAAAAGAATTTACAAAATTATCCACATTAGTACAAAAGACGGGCTCAGAAAAAGAAGCCGCCGCTTTTTCACTCCTCGAACAGTTTGTGCGAAACCAAGCCAATAAGTCAGGCCCGGAATCTTGATATGCCTATCCACCTATTTGACCCCCTTGCGCCTGCGATTTTCCCGCGCTACTCAGGTGCTTCCGATTTTCAGCGTATTTCTAAGGGAATCGTTCGTGTCACTACGGGCAGTAGATTGCACTTCGGTTTCCTAAACCTCACTCCAAATAATATCCCTTTTTGGGACGACCTTAATGGCAACCCCACCCTTCCTGTGCGCAGGTTTGGTGGTATAGGATTGATGATTCCTAACCCAGGGATTTCCGTTCTTGCAGAAGTATCAAACTCTTGGAGCTATCAAGGTGGGCATGTGCAAAGGGTTGAGGAATGCGCACTGAAGCTGCAAGCCTATTGCGAAAAGAACAATATCCCGCTTAAACCTTGCAAGGTTATTGTCGAAAAATCAGCTCCTCATCATGTGGGCTTGGGTACGGGAACTCAGCTTGCTCTGGCTGTGGGGAAATCTCTGCTGCTTGCAAACGGTTTTGATATGCCCACAAAAGAACTCGGCCCGATTTTTGGTAGAGGCAACCGGTCTGCGATTGGCCTTTATGGTTTTGATCATGGCGGTTTAATTGTTGAGGGGGGTAAAACCAAAGAAGACAAAATATCTCCTCTGATCTCTAATCTTCCTTGGCCTAGCGATTGGCAGATCGAATTGCACTACGATAGCGAAAAGCCCGGCGTTCATGGCGTAGAGGAAGTGAATGCATTTAAAGAAATTATGAACGCCCCCAAGGATAACGAATTGCTTTCTGCGAATTCCAGAAATGCCTTGTTGGGAATCTTGCCTGCCATCGTTTCGAAAGATCTTGAAGCGGTGAGGAAATATATATTTGATATGAATATGCGAACGGGAAGGGTGTTTGAACCTTTCGAGGGTAAAGAAGCAGCAGCGAAGTCAGGCTCAAAAGAATTAGGTAATTTTTGTGGACAGAGTTCCTGGGGCCCCGTCAAATTTCAAATCAGAAAATCTTGATCTCCATTAGGAATGTGTAAACGAAGAATGCAACCAGCACCGTGTTTTGTTGTGATGGTTGCATCGTTGTATAAGACAAAAGCATGTAGTTGATTAAATAATTGCCGAAGCGATTATTTCTTTACATCTGGGTTGACTACTTTTTCTGCAGGCCATTTGCCATTAAGAATGTCCACCACTGCATGAGCAGCGGAAAGAGCCATGTCATCTCGCGATTGAACATCCACCCCAGCCATGTGAGCCGTGAGCACTATATTTTCCATTTCGAAGATTGCAAGTTTGCCTGGTGGTTCTTCTTCAAATACATCAAGGCCTGCACCTGCGATTTTTTTTGCCTTCAAGGCTTCATGCAGATCATCTGTTTTGATAACCCCGCCTCGCGAAGTGTTAACCAGGAATGCTGAGGGCTTCATCATTCCTAAGGTGTTCTTGTTGATGATGTGATGCGATTCTTTGCTGTAGGGCAGATGCAGCGATAGGAAGTCAGATTGCTTTAAAAGATCTTCCCAACTCAGAAGTTTAATATCATGCTTCTTGCAAAAATCATGATCGGGGTATGGCTCGTATGCTACGACTTTCATTTCGAATGCCAAGCCTCTGGTTGCCATAGCTTTACCCGTACGGCCAAGCCCTGCCAGCCCCAAAGTTTTTCCACGCAAGGGAAGATTGGTTCCTCTGGGGAATTTACCCTGTTCGATTGCTTTGTGTTGTACAACTAGCTTTTTAGCAAGGCCCAGCATCAGGCAAAAAGCATGTTCTGCAACCGAACCCTGATTGGTGCCTGGCGCAATGGTGACCACGGTGTTATTAGCGGTAGCGGATTTTAAATTCACCGCATCATATCCTACACCGACCCGGGCGATGACCCTTAGTTGCGGGTGAGCAGCGATTACTTTTTCGTTGTAAGGTTCAGAGCCTGCAAGAACAGCGACCGCACCATTAAGCCAATGGATCAACTCGCTTTCAGAAAGTTGCTCGCCTTTTTTTGGGTAAACGAGTTCATGGCCCGCATCTTTAAGAACTTTGACGAATTCAACTTCAATGCCATCAAGAGGAGAAGGGGCGATTAGAACTTTAGCCATTGTTAGAACCTTTCTTAAAAAGCGGGCGGGAATCTTATGAACGATATCCTACAAAAAAAGTCCGCTAGCGGTGCGAAGTTGCAGCGAAATAGTGGAAATAATCTTTAGTTTGTCATGCCAGAACTTTTCCGCATCAGATTCGGTTACTAAGGTGAAAGAGATCTTGGTTCCGGGCCTGAGTTGCCCAAGGATGTCTAGATCGGCCCTGATTACCTGCGCAATTCTTGGGTACCCGCCAATAGTCTGGCCATCCACCCCTAGCACCAATAACTGGCCATCGCGAGCAACTTGGACGGTACCCGGGCAAACTGGTTCGGAAAGCATTTCGTGGTTAAGAGCGGGGAAAGGGGGGCCTGAAAGTCGTAATCCCATGCGGTTACTGGATTGATCCACGAGAAAATCTTTGTCGAATAAAGCAGATGCTTTGAAGGAAGAAAATTCCGCACCGTGGGTAACTCTGATCAGGCCTTTGGGGGCTTGCCAACGCCATTCTTCGGGAAGTCGTGATCGCATGCACCAACCTTCATCACAAAGAAGCGTGGTTTTACCTTTGATAGGTTCTAATGAGGAATTGCTTCCAAGAATATTCGTGACATTGATTCCACCTTTGACGCCGAGGTAGCCACGAACCCCGGTGGTGCAACTTCCTACTTTTAGCGTTTCACCTGCTTTTAGAGGAAAAGTGTTTAGGCTGTTTAAGTTGTAGCCATCAATTTCGAGTTGGCAGGGAGGTCCAATATAAGAAAGTGCCAAATCAACATTTGCTTTTAAAGTTGGTCCGACCAAGCTGAATTCCAGAGCAGGCGTATTGTCTTCATTTCCTAGAATAGCATTGCACAGGTTATAAGAGTTGTAATCAGCAGCCCCACCCCAGGGATTCCCCTGATGCCTGGATCCATATCTTCCCTGATCAACTACAAGGGTTTGTAATCCAGATTCAATAACAGAGATTGTCATGAGAATGCCCTGATTTCGATTCCAAGTATTTCAAGTTGGCATCGTAACTGTTGTCCGAAACGAAAAGCATCGGGTTGGTCGCCATGAATGCAAAGAGTTTGAATGCCCATAGTTTGTAAAAGCTTTTGGGCTTGTAAAGCTGCTGCAATAGGGTCGTGAATAAAAGCGTTAGAAAGGTTGCGTGGTACCAGCGTGCCATTAGCTTGATATTGTCGGTCTGCAAACCCTTCCGAGATAAAAGGTACTTTGCCCTTGGATGAATACTGGAGTTCAGAACCAGGCGGCCCAAGGATGGCGAGTTGAAAGCGCTCTGCGATAGATATGATTTTGTCTGCAAGGGTTTTACTTTTTGATGCCTGGTGATAAAGTGCGCCATGCGGTTTAAGGTGTGAAAGCTTGATACAGGCGAAATCAGCAAGTGCGATTAATGCCCCGACTTGGAAAAGGCATTCTGCAAATATTTGATGTTCAGAAAGGTTGGATTCCAAGCGCCCGAAATTTTCTGGGTCGTTAAACCCCGGATGAACTCCCACATTGAGTTTGCAATTTTTGGCATGTTGTAGCAATTCTAAAACCTGACCTGGTGAACCCGCATGCCTGCAACAGGCTATGTTGATGGAAGAAACCAAAGGCAATAATTCGAAGTCGTTACCAATGCCTTCGCCGAGATCGCAATTCAAATCGATGTGCATTGGGGTGCCTATTTTTTTTTGGGTCGGAAAGCCACCACGATGCTTTCGTGGGTGGTAAGAAAAGGCCCATCAATCAAATCAATGCAGTAGGGGACCGCAGGGAAAACCGCGAGCAAGCAATCTCTGATCGCAGAGGGTTTTCCGGGAAGATTGATGATAAGCGTACTACCCCTTATGCCTGCGATTTGTCGCGAAAGTATTGCGGTGGGAACAATTTTAAGCGAGATAGCTCGCATTTGTTCGCCAAACCCATCGAGGATCTTGTCGCAAACAGCTTCTGTCGCTTCGGGGGTTACATCTCTTTTTGCGGGCCCGGTTCCGCCTGTTGTAACTACTAGACAGCATTTTTCGACATCACATAATTCTTTGAGTGTCGATTCGATTAATGGTTGTTCATCTGGGATTATTTTTGCGACAGTTTCAAAGTTGCATGAAAGTATTTCATGCAAAAGGTCGCTGATTGCAGGGCCGCCTAGGTCTTGATAAACCCCAAGGCTTGCCCGATCAGACACTGTGACGATTCCTATGCGAATTGGATTGCTCATGATAATTTGTCCGATCTTTATGATTTTCTTCTTGGGTTGAAGATAATATAGCAACACAATGACATTTTTACCCCTGCCTTTAAAGGAGAAAATATGAGAACTGTATGGAGATTTCATGGAGCGGGAGAATTGGTGTTTGGCTGGGGTGCTGTAAATGAGGCAGGCGACCTTTCATCACGCATGGGTTTAAAGCGTGTTTTTCTTCTAACAGATAAAACCTTGCTTAACTTTGGAATTGCTCAGAAGGTGATCGACCCGCTGGAAAAAGCAGGCATCGCTGTAGAGGTATTCGATGGCGGTGAACCCGAACCCACGCTTCCCGCAGTATTAAAAGCCATCGAAGCTGCCATAACTTTTGGTCCTGATGGTATTTGTGGTGTTGGCGGTGGCAGCAATATGGATATGGCAAAGATTGTTGCCAAGGTTCTGGCGCATGGTGGCAGCCCTCTGGATTATGTTGGTGATGATCGTTTGCCCGGGCCAATACTTCCTTTAATCTGTGTTCCGACAACTGCAGGCACAGGATCTGAAGTTTCTGGTGCGGATGTTTTCACCGACCCTTCCACCCAGCTAAAACTAGGATCGCTTAGCAATTACCTTCGCCCTCGCATTGCAATTGTTGATCCACAAATGTCTGTTTCATGCCCGAAAAAAGTCACTGCAGATAGCGGCATCGATGCACTTACTCATGCCATTGAAGCTTTCACCGCAGTGGATAACGAGGTGTTCCCACTTCCCAAGGGCCAGCGTTCGGTCTATCAGGGCAGGCATTTCTTTGGCGATATGGTTGCTGAAAAAGCCATCAAGCTTTGTGGTCAATTTCTTAAGCGTGCTGTCCTTGATGGTAATGATCTCGAAGCTAGAGAAGGCATGGCTTTGGCTGCAACTCTTGGCGGTTTGGCGTTTTCGAATGTGGGCGTTGCTGCGGTTCATGCATTGGAATACCCGATTGGCGGTGCGGTGCATTGTTCGCATGGCGAAGGCAATGGTTTGCTGCTTCCTTATGTGATGAAGTTCAATTTGCCTGAAAGAAAAAAAGAATTTGCATTGATTGCAAACTGGCTTGGTGCAAGCACAGAGGGGCTGGGTGAAGATGCTGCTGCGAATAAAGCTGTAGAAGCGGTGGAGAAGTTACGCAGTGAAATAGGCATTCCCGGTAAACTCAGGCAGATAGGCGTAAAAGAAAATCAGTTGCACGAATTCGCTATCAAATCGCATTCGATACAAAGGATTTTAAGAGTGAACCCGAGAACCACTTCGGTAGAAGATCTTGAAAAAATATTAAGAGATGCTTTTTGATGATGAGTCTGGTTTTCCGAAAAGGAATAAGAGGATTCGATCGAAACGATCACGCCAATCGTTTTCGTGATGCTGCCCACCAACGATTTCCTGATAGTAGTAGTTCCATCCTGGGAGCAATCCGATTTGTTCAAGCCTGCTTGCAAGTAACCGGGTGAGGGTGAAGGGTGGGTTAACGCAGCCCGGATATTTGCCCTCTTCGGTGCCCATGTCGAACCAGATTCTGGAGTTCGATAATCGGGAAGCCTGGGCTAGAACATCATAAAGGGATTTTTGGTTTGCCCACCAGAGCGAAGCGGAGATTGCGCCACATAGGCCAAAAACTTCGGGGTAATCGAGTGCCAAGGTGAGAGAGACAAGCCCGCCAAGGGATGAACCTGCGATGCCACAATTTTCGGGGCCCGGTTTGGTTTGATAGTGCGAATCAATGAAAGGCTTGAGTTCTTCGGTCAGGAACTTTCCATAATTTCTGGCATTCCCCCCACGCTTCTCTCTCGCATCACGCTGCAAAGTGTATTCCTCTTCGCGTTGAAGATTGTTATCAACACCTACTAAGATGAGTGGCCTAAGAAAGCCCTGTCGGATCAGTCGCTCTGCTGTTTTATCGGCTTCCCAAATCGAACCATAAGCTGCATACCGCTTATCAAACATGTTTTGGCCATCGTGCAGATAAAGTACGGGATAAGTTGAATCGGGGTTGTATTGGGGGGGAAGCCAAACAGCGATAGTGCGCTTATTGTCCAAATTTTTGGAGTGGAAATCGAAGTGGTAGCGAAGTTGGGAAGTATCTGAATGCATCAGAATAACTCCGATGCTTTAGGTTTAGGTAGTTGGATAAAAGCTGGGCCGAATGCTTCGGGTAGTAAATCGCTCAACCGATAAAATTTCGTTTCGCCTGAAAGATTTACAACCCAGAGTTCAAGGTTTGGTGCGAACTCGAAAAGGAATTGCCTGCAAGCACCACATGGTGGGCAGGGCGTTTCAGAATTTGCAGCAATCACCATTTGCGTGAAAGTTCGAATCCCAGCAGCAACTGCAGTACAAACCGTTGTTCGCTCCGCGCAAAGGGTAAGCCCGTAGCTTGCATTTTCAACATTGCATCCGGAAAATAGTTCACCAAAAGAACCTCGCAAAGCTGCACCAACCTTGAACCCGGAATAGGGAGCATAGGCTTTTTGTCTGGCTAATATCGCTGCTGATAGTAAGTCTTCGGGTGGTTTCATGGGTTTCTCTAAATCTCGTTAGTTCATTAATAACATGCACTAAAGGATTTCTTCAAGTATCAACCCATTTTCTTTTTGTGGTTGCTCATCAATCACCAAGGCATGGAGGCAAAGCTCTGATGCTTTTTCCAATCCTTTGCCATTCCTATGCCTGATTTCCATGATGATATCACCTTTATGCACTTTACAGGAAGGCTTACGATGCAAAATAATTCCAACACCTGCGTCTACCGAAGCTTCAGCTTTGTCGCGCCCAGCACCAAGATGGCATGCAGCCCACCCAAGTTTGCAGGCATCGATGGCATTAAGCCAACCAGATTCGCAAGCTTTAATCTCATGAACCCCAGCAGAGATATCAAGCAGATTTGGATTATTGATAACTCTAGGATCGCCTCCCTGGGCTTCGATAAGGGCTTCAAATTTTGCAAGCCCTTCACCTGATTCAAGTTTATTTCGCACCAACTCAGTTGCCTGATCAATGTCAGGTCGGATGCCCCCCATTTGCACCATCCTCGCAGCAAGATTAACTGCAAGCTCCGTGGTGTCTGCAGGGCCACTTCCTTTTAGAATTTCAATGCACTCCTGAATTTCTAGTGCGTTTCCAATTTTGTAACCCAAAGGAGAGTCCATGTTGGTGATAATCGCTTGGCATTGGATGCCAGACTTGCGAGCAGTGTTGACGATTGCCTTTGCTAATTTTCTTGCCTTATCGAGTTCCGGCATGAAAGCTCCCATGCCTGTTTTAACATCCATAATAAGCCCTTGAATACCTTCTGCAATTTTTTTGCTAAGGATGGATGCGGTTATCAGGGGAATGGATTCAACCGTTGCAGTAACATCACGAAGAGAATAAAGAATGCGATCTGCGGGCGCAATTTCGCTGGTCTGGCCAATCATTGCGATCCCTAGAGTGCGCAATATTTTATCGAAGGAGTTAAGATCTAGACGAACATTAAACCCCGGGATCGATTCGAGTTTATCAAGCGTGCCCCCGGTATGGCCAAGCCCGCGCCCTGAAATCATGGGAACATAAACACCACACGCTGCAGCAAGTGGCCCAAGAATGATGGAGGTTTTGTCGCCCACGCCCCCGGTACTGTGCTTGTCGATCACAGGGCCAGGGAGATCGGGCCAGGAAAGGATTTTTCCAGAACTAGCCATGAGTTGGGTGAGATTTGAGGTTTCGCGTGTGGTCATGCCTTCGAAAAAAATAGCCATTAACATTGCTGATAGCTGGTATTCGGGCCATGTACCCTTAGCCGCCCCGGTGACAAAGCTTTTAAGTTCAGATTCCGAAAGAGTAAACCCCTCTCTCTTTTTTCTGATAAGTTCCGGGATAAGCATTCTTTAAAATCCTTCCATTAAAAATGGCAAGCCCGTGTTTATTATTATTCAGTAAAGAGGTATCATCGTAACTTGAAGAGGAAATTAAAGCGATCTCCAAACGGATGTAAATCATGGAACCTGGCATAGTAGTTAAAAAAAACAAAGTACTGGAAGTAATATATTTTCTTACCGAATCGATTCCCACCTTGTTGGTAAGTGCGGGGTTGTTGGGTATTGGATATTGGGGCGCCACCACCGAATGGACATTTAAATTTCCGGGCAGTGCGGAGTCAGAAAATAAAAGCCAGGAAGAATCAAAAGAAGCTGACGCTTCTCTTTGGAAGGTGGAGGGGGGTGTAGATAAGACAAACCCTTACGAAAAAGCAACTCTTACTGCGCCAAGCAAAGAAGTATTGGATCTTTCCGAATTGGGATTCCTAACAATTGAATCGCAAGCTCTTATTCAAACCATTTCTGGGACGGGGTACATTGAATTTGATTCGCTCAGAAAGGGTAGCATCAGCTCTAAGGCTCCTGGTGTGGTATCTCGGATTTTGAAAAAGCAGGGGGATAAAGTTTTGAAAGGTGAAACGATTGCACTCATTGATTCTCCTGATGTAGGTAAAGCCAAAACAGATTTTATGCAATCACTGGTGCTGAAGGATAACCGGAAAAAATCCATGGAACGGGGCCAGTTAGCAGCGGCAGTCATCCCGGAAAGGCAGATTCGAGAATTGGAAATGGTATTCAGGGAAATCGAAATCAAGCTGCTTGCTGATTTGCAGACACTCATCAATTTTGGATTTACTATTGAAACGATGGATTATAAAAACCTTTCTGATGCAGATATCTTTAAAAAGATTTGCGAAATCGGTATCCCAGAATCCATTATCAAGGAGCACAAAGGTTCGCTCTCTGCTAATCTGCTTCCCCTAAAAGCCCCTTTCGATGGCCAGATTATTGCCGTGATTAAAGGCTTAGGTGAAAATGTTGGCCCCGCAGATGCCCAGTGCATTCTGGCAGATGCTTCCAAACTTGTCCTGATTTTTAATCTTCCCTTGGAAGCAGTTCAGTTGGTGAAGGTTGGTCAAGATTTTCGATTCAAGGCGGAACTTGTTGAAGACCAGATCATCACGGGGAAAATAGATTGGGTCTCACCCGAGCTTGATGATAAAACCCACACGGTAAAGGTGCGTGCTTCTTTTGCCAACCCTGATGGAAAGGTACGCCCAAATACTTTTGGAAAAGGCGATATTCAAGTCGGGAAACAAGCGAAAGCAATAATTGTCCCAGATTCCTGTATTCAATACATGAGTAACAAACCTTTTGTTTTTGTCCGATTGGATGACCTTTCGTTTCAAGCAAAAGCAGTGGAGCTTGGGATTCGCAATGGTGATAAAATGCAAATCACCAAAGGTCTTTTAGCGGGCGAAACGGTTGTCTTTACTGGTTCGAACATGTTGCGCGCAGAGCTTCTCTCGAAACTAGAAGTGCAGTAATTTAATAATTTAGGCGCAAAAAAATGATTGATGTAATTCTTAAACTTTCGCTTAAATACCGAATTTTCGTTGTCTTGGGGATGCTGGTTTTTGCAGCTTTTTCGCTCTGGATGCTACCATCGCTGACTATCGATGCTTTTCCTGATACCACCCCCGTTCAAGTTCAAATCAATACCTATGCAATAGGCCTTGCTGCTGAAGAAGTGGAAAGGCAGGTGACCTTTCCCATTGAGCAGGAAATCAATGGTATGCCCAAACTTAATCAATTGAGATCATTATCGAAATTTGGATTATCCCAGGTGACCGTAACCTTTGAGGATGGGACAAACATTTATTTTGCCCGCCAGCAAGTTACCGAACGCATAAATAATGCAGTCCTACCAGCAGGGGTGGTAAAACCAACCCTAGGCCCAGTCGCCACCGGTTTAGGCGAAGTTCTCCATTTCATGGTGCAGCCTGCTTCGCCTGAAACAAGCTTGACAGATGTGCGAACTTTTTTTGATTGGGTAGTTAAGCCCAGCCTCCGGAAAGTCCCCGGAGTCGCAGAAATCAATGCTTGGGGTGGCGAAAAAAAACAATACCAGATACGCATTGACCCTGATAGGCTGATTACTTACGACATTTCTTTTGAGCAAGTGGTTGATGCCATCAAGGCCACCAACATGAATGCTGGGGGAAGCAATATTAACCGGGGGACGGAAACTCTAATCGTCCAGGGAATAGCCCGAACTACAACCTTGGATGAAATCCGCAATATCGTGGTGGGTATCAAGAAAGACATTCCAATTCAGGTTTCAGATGTTGCTGTCGTAATGGTTGGAAATGACAGCAGATTGGGTGCGATCAGTTACATGGGAAAAGGTGAAAGCGTGATGGGCCTAGGTTTTATGCTGATCGGGGAAAGTAGCAATGATGTTACCCACCGGCTTAAGGATAAATATGAAACAATTAAGGCCAACCTTCCCAAAGATATCAAAATGGATATTGCCTATGACCGCACCGAGTTGGTGGACAAAGTGATCGGTACGGTAAGAGGGAATTTGTTTGAAGGTGGCCTTCTGGTGATAGCCATTCTCTTTATTTTTTTGGGGAACCTGAGGGCGGGGATTGTAGTTGCAACTGCAATTCCGTTTTCTATGTTTTTTGCATTCAATGGAATGATGGCGTTTGGGATCGCAGGAAGTTTATTAAGCTTGGGTGCAATCGATTTTGGGATGGTTGTGGATAGTTCTGTGGTTTTGGTAGAGCACCTTATGAGTAGGATGGGGGAGGAAGGCGCAGAAAAACGCAACCGACTCGAACTTATTTACGAAGCTGCAATGGAAGTGCGAATGCCCACCCTTTTTGGTGAGTTAATTATTATCATTGTTTATCTTCCAATTTTGACACTCGAGGGCGTTGAAGGAAAGTTGTTCAGGCCAATGGCCCTTACCGTTGTTTTCGCCCTTGTAGGTTCCTTGATTTTATCATTAACTCTTATCCCCGCACTTGCCTCGCTGCTTTTGCCCAAGAAAATGAGCCATTCAGTCCCTATTGTTGTTCGAATTGCGATTTGGATTTATAAACCCTTATTGAAGTTGGTTTTGAGATTCCGCATTGCTGCAATTCTGATGGTGGTGTGTGTAAGTTTGGTGGCAGTCATGATGGCCAGATCGCTTGGATCAGAGTTTATTCCGAAACTTTCGGAGGGTGCGATTGTAATCAATATTTTTAGGCCTGTTGGCACAAGTATCCAAGAAGCAGTGCGTTACAATACCAAGTTGGAAAAGATGGTTCTCGCAGCCTTCCCTGATGAAGTAAAAAGGGTTTGGAGCAGACTGGGTTCGCCTGAAGTTGCAACCGACCCAATGGGCCCTGAAGAAACGGATTTTTTTATTACACTTAATCCCCGAGAGAAATGGACTAAAGCCAAGACACAGGAAGAGCTAATAGGCCTTGTTGATGAATTAATGAAGCCCTTGATTGGTCAGGAATATTCGTTTACGCAACCCATTGAGCAGCGGGTGAATGAAATGATTTCCGGAGTGCGTGCGGATGTTGCTGTCAAAATATTTGGAGATGATTTTGAGGTGCTGAAGAAGAAAGCAGAACAGGTTGAACAAATATTAAAAAACATCCAAGGTGCTGAAGATATACTTGTAGAGCCCGTGAGCGGGCAGCCAGTGTTGCAGATTAAATTGAAGCAGGAACAACTTGCGATTCATGGTCTTGCTGCCAAAAATGTGCTGCAACATATCGAAACCTTGGGCAGTCAGCCTTTGGGCGAAATTCTCGAGGGGGAACAACGGTTTCCTTTGGTTGCAAAGTTTCCTGATAATCTCAGATCTAGACCAGAAGCTGTGGGGGCATTAATCGTGACAACTGCGAGTGGTGAAAAAATCCCTCTTGCAGGAATTGCAGATATCCAAGAAATTCGCGGACCTTCAAGAATATCTAGAGAGTGGGGGCAGCGCAGAATAACCATTCAGTGCAATGTTCGAAATCGTGATGTGGGAAGCTTTGTTAATGAAGCGCAGAAGCAAATCAAAACCAAGGTGAGTTTTCCCACAAGCAGATATAGGGTCGAATGGGGCGGGCAATTCGAACAACTTGCTGCTGCCAAATCCAGACTTGCAGTAATCGTTCCCATTTCACTTTTGATGATTATCTTTCTTCTTTATCTTACCTATCGAAATATGACCGATACCCTGATTGTTTTTACATCAGTGCCCCTGGCATGCATAGGCGGTGTTGCTGCACTTTGGTTCCGCCAGATGCCTTTTTCTATATCGGCTGCAGTTGGATTCATCGCCCTTTTTGGCCTTGGGGTCCTTAACGGCATGCTGCTGGTTACTTTTATCAGGCAGTTAAGGGCGGAAGGGATGGCGTTATTGCAAGCAATAGAAAACGCAGGTGTAACGCGCCTTCGAGCTGTTTTAATGACCGCATTAGTCGCAGGCTTTGGCTTTATTCCGATGGCTTTTAGCGATGGAGTTGGTGCAGAGGTTCAAAAGCCCCTTGCAAGTGTTGTGATTGGTGGCGTAATAAGCAGCAGCGCCCTGACCCTTTTTATTCTTCCCGTAATCTATTCTTTCTTTGCACCTAAAAAAGTTCCACCTTTGGAGACAAAATAGGTTTTGAAAAGGATGATCCAAAGTTGAAGCAGATGAAATAGAGCTCAACTTTGCATGGTTATATTCAGGTTGAAGTTTTAAAACCGACTAAATTTCTTAGTCATCGTCCCCATCGGAATCGAAGGAGGAAGACTGGCTTTCCTCCGAAAGGTAGAAAATACGAATCTTGGCGCTGTCGCGCATTAAATCGATCCTGCCTATTTCAATTCGGTGGATTGGAAGCCCTGTCCTTAGTTTCAAATCTTCAATCAGTTGGTTTCGATTCTCAGGCTTGATCAATTCGATCTTTTCGTAAATGACCATCTGACTATTTTCGTGTGGCAGAGTTACTTTACGATCTAAAACAAAAGTTAAAAGCAGTAATACACCATTCGAAATAAGCAGCTCAGGTAATCCTGTGTCCAAACTGGAAAGAGCGTTTAATATCCCAATAGTGACGCTTGTGAGAAGGTAAGCCATTTCTCTGATGGGCACAGAAACCGATCGATAGCGGATGATGGAGAAAATCGCAAATAAGCCGAATGCAAAGCCTATCTTGATGGTAGCGCTGCTAAGAAGATAGCAGATTATGAAATTGATGATGTTGAAAAGGAAGAAAGAAAAAAGAAAATCTTTGTTCCTATGTCTAGGATAATAAATGATCCTGACGAGCAGAAAAATCACAAGGGCGTTCAGTGCGAAACGGAATCCGAATTCTGCTAAACGGGATCCGCCGAAATATACGTTGGCGCTAAGTGCTGGCTCTTCAAAATTCATTTGTTTCCTTGTTTATTTTTGTAATCAATAGTAGTTCAGGTTTAAAGGCGTTGTGTTTGACCAATTCAAGGATTGCGGTGCCTGTTGCATACTTGCTAAATGAACCTTGCCTGATGCCAAGTTTTTTAATGGCTTCAATAAAAAGGCATTTTGGGGTTATGCGCCTGCTTTTCACTTCTGCAACAACTAGGTTGGGAAGATCTTTAGCCTCCACCATATTTTCAAATCTAATATTCATGTCAAGTGTTACTTTGATATTTTCTGACTTGGATACCATGGTGATACGATCATAGGAAATGGTGATTTTTGGTTTTAGGCAATAATCTTGGTAACCAAGTGATGCAATGAGTTCAATCTGTGCTTGATTTAATTCAGGTAGAACAGCGGGTTCTTCGGTACGAATTTTTTCTGTTTTCTTTCTGGATGTCTTAAACTTTACTTCAAAGAAAACTTTCTGGATGTCGGTGTACTTGCGCCAGCGAACTTTGATTCTTTCGGGTTTGCCATTATGGTGCATTAAGTAAAGCTTGAAATCATCCGTGTCGAGGTAGGTGCTTTCGTAATGAAAAACAGTCTGGTTTTTGATTTTCAGGACATGGTAGTTGGCAGCCATTTGACTAATAATGGATTCAAGTTTAGATCGGTGGAAAACAAACTTTGAGTCAAACCGGCCAAGCAGTTTCATTTTGTCGAGGTCATCAAGAGAAATGGTGTTGAATGAATCAAAAAGCAAAGGCGATAATGTATAGCCTTTGATCGGTGGGGAATCTTGGTTGTCTTGGGTCGGTTCTTGTAGCATCATGCTTTCAGGTTGATTAAGTAATTCTGTGACAGTTCTACACTATTCGCCATCATGCTTGCGGGGTTTATCCTCTTCATAGGCATTCAGAATTTTCTGAACAAGAGGATTTCGTACTATATCAGCTTCTCCTAAATGTATAATTTTAATTCTATCAATATTTTTCAAACGGTTCAAAGCATCTGTTAATCCGCTTTTAGTATGAGGGGGTAAATCGACTTGGGTTATATCCCCAGTGACGATAACTTTTGAGCCATAACCCATTCGAGTAAGAAACATTTTCATTTGTGAAACGGTGGTATTCTGAGCTTCATCCATGATGATGACAGCTTGGTTGAGAGTTCGCCCGCGCATGTAAGCAAGAGGTGCGATTTCTATGATATCGTTTTCGAGATATCGTTTAACTTGATCGGGATCCATCATGTCGTTAAGCGCATCGAAAAGAGGGCGCAGATACGGATTGACTTTGGCTGCAATATCGCCTGGTAGAAATCCAAGTCGTTCCCCCGCTTCGACTGCGGGCCTGACAAGAACAATTTTTTTGATCAAACCCTGCCTTAAATTGCTGACTGCCATTGCAACTGCGAGCCAAGTTTTGCCTGTGCCTGCAGGTCCAACGCAAACCGTAAGATCATTATCAAGCATGGCTTTGACATAAATGGCTTGCCCATCGGTTCGAGGGCGCAAGAATTTGCCTACAGAATCGGGGAGCTTTTCGGAGTTATGCGCAGGACTGATTCTGTCGCCCCCGGAATGAACCACTTCGATAATGGTCCGAACTTCTTCCAAAGAAAGAGTTCCCTCATGCCTGAGGCTTTCGCGCATGCGAGAAATAATTCTTGAAGCCTGATCGATTTGTTCCTGAGTTCCTTTGAAAAGAAGTTGATCGCCCCGACCTAAGACTTGCATATCCAAGGCCTGTCTGATTTCTTTCAAGAATTGATCCCTATTGCCGGAAAGGAGAACGGATTCTTCTCTGCTATCAAGAGGGATGGCTAAGTCTATCATTCAGAGTTCCTGATTTAATAAAGGAAAAAAAGCCAGGCAATAGGCCCGATTAATAAAAGCGAATCGAGTAAGTCAAGAATGCCTCCAAAGCCTGGAATTACTTGGGAAGCATCTTTAGTGCTGAGATCGCGTTTAATAAGGCTTTCGACGAGGTCAGCGAAAACCCCACCTAACCCAATGATAACGCCAAAAGCAAGCGATGCAAGGGTACAGCAAAGAGGTGTATTTGGGAAAAATTTAGTCCATATAAAAGCGATCCCAGCAGAGAATAAAATGCCCCCAACAAACCCTTCCCACGTCTTCTTGGGGCTTAGCAAGGGGGTCATCAGATGCTTGCCGAAAAGCTTACCTGTGAAGTAAGCTCCAATATCGCAGCACTTCGTTACAGTGATGGTAATCCCCAGGCAATAAAGACCTATGTACGGGCTAATCTCAGATCCTATCCATCGAAGTTGAATCAAGAAGCTGGGTAAAAGGCCCAGATAAACAATGATAAAAGCAGAGAGAGAAAGATTATTAGTACTAACGCCTGGAGAGCGGAATTTGAACATTTCTATCAAGATAAGAAGGAAGTAAAAAGCAATCGCAGTGCCCCCGGTTATCTGCCAAGAATGATATGCAGGCGGAAGCAAATTAGAGTGCGGGATCCAGTTTGAAGTAAGAATTGCAGAAACTGCCAGCATCAGAAGACTTTTACTGGGGGTGAGATCATGACTTTTGAAGAGTTCAAGTAATTCTCTGGTAGCTAAAAAGCCACCGCTAACACAAATGAGCAGTAAAAAAGGATACCAAGGCGCAAGAAAAAGGTCAGCTACCAAAGCGCTAGACATCGCCCCAACAAGCAAAATACCAACGATGATTCTTTTCTTCATGGTATCTTGATACCAGAAAAATGAGAAACAAGCTTAATAGAAAATGCTAGGTATCGCATTAACTTTTGAGGCCTCCGAAGCGCCTTTCCCGTTTGGAATAATCACTCAAGGAGGCGTGCAATGTTGCAATATCGAAGTCGGGCCAAGGCTTTTCAGTAACCCATATCTCGGCATAAGATATCTGCCAGAGTAAAAAATTACTGACTCGCATTTCGCCCGCAGTGCGAATGAGAAGATCAGGATCGGGCATACCGTTGGTGTTTAACGAAGAAGAAATTACTGATTCATCAATGCTATTAACGGAAATTGAACCATCTTTAATAAGAGATGCGATCTTTTGGACAGCATCAACGATTTCTTGTCTGCCCCCGTAATTGATCGCCAAGCATAACCCCATCCCCGTGTTATCCCTGCAAACTCTGATCGTTTCATCGATTTCATGCTGGACAGAACTAGGCAGCATTTCTTTTCTGCCGATGGTGCTGAAACGGATATTCTTTTCTAGAAGAAGAGGCCTTTCTTGAACTAGGTAGCATTCAAGAAGTTGCATGAGGAAATCAAGTTCAGGCTGAGGCCTTTTCCAGTTCTCACTGCTGAAACAAAAAAGGGTGAGTTGGTGTATGCCAATGCGGGAACATTCTTCAACAATGGTTCTGACAGTTTGCATGCCTTGCGCATGGCCTTCAACCCGTGGTAATCCCTTAAGCTTAGCCCATCTGCCATTACCATCCATGATGATTGCAATATGTGCGGGTAGCCTAGACGGATCGAACTCTCCCAAAGGGGAATCCATGTTAGAAGTTTTCTGAATAGTCTGAGACCTAGTCAAATAAGGCACTCCCGCAACTAAAGTCGTTTTATACCCGACCGGTGAAAATCGTCTGAGACCTTTCTGGGCCCACAGATATAAGCTTAACAGGAAGCTCAAGAATTTCACCGATTCTATCAGCATATTTTCTTGCAGCGGTAGGTAAATCCGAAATCTTTGACGCAGTAGTCAACGGTTCATTCCAACCTTGCAGGGTCTCATAAATAGGTTTGCAACGCTCAAGCTCTCTAGCATCCGTGGGGAAATAGGTGATGCGGTCGCCATCAAGTTCGTACGCAGTTGCGATTTTCAATTCTGAAAACCCAGCAAGTACATCCAAAAGCATGATGCAAATTTCATCCACCCCATTGATCATGGAGGAATGCCTAGCAGCAACAGCATCGAACCAACCACAGCGTCTGGGCCTGCCTGTTACGGTGCCAAATTCCTTGCCGATTTTTCGGATTCGTTCGCCTAAACCATCAGGGCCGTCATCAAGTTCGGTGGGGAAGGGGCCTTTGCCAACGCGAGTGGTGTAGGCTTTAAGGATACCAATAACTTTGGTCACATATCTGGAAGGCAAGCCTGAACCCGAACCAATACCAGCGGTAATGCTATTAGAACTGGTTACAAAGGGGAAACTACCATGATCAATATCAAGAAGGCTGCCTTGTGCACCTTCAAACAGAATGTTTTTCCCTGCTTTAAATTCTTGATGAAGCAATGTGACGGTGTTGGTGAGATGTGGTTTCAAAAACTGACCATGCTCGTGAAATTCATCAGCAAGCTTTGCAGCATCAAACTGAACTGCATCATGATTGAAACCACGCAGCAGCTTGTTTTTGAAATCAACAACAGTATCAAGGCGCTCTTTTAAATGGGCATGCTGGGTGAGTTCCCCCGTTCGAATGGCATGAACTCTTCCAACCTTATCCTGGTAACAAGGCCCAATGCCTCTGCCAGTGGTTCCGATGCTTTGGCCTTGCTTTGATTCAGTAAGCTTTTCCTGTTCAACATGGTAGGGGAAAATCACATGGGCCCGATCGCTGATTACCAACCTCTTGCCAATATCAATGTCGTTTTTAAGAAGTTGTGAAATTTCTTCACGAAGCCTCGTGGGGTTGATGACCACCCCATTGCCTATGATTGATATCACCTCGGGACGGATGACTCCCGTGGGTAGAATCGAAAGCTTGAAAGTTTTATTACCGGTCATAACGGTATGGCCAGCGTTGGGACCGCCATTATAACGGACCACGATATCGTGATGATCGGTAAGGACATCAACGACTTTACCCTTGGCCTCATCACCCCATTGAAGTCCAACAACACAGGTGCAAGGCATACTAATTCACCATATCTTAAAAAGTAAGGGGAAAGACCCCATGAACAAACACACAAGAAAAAAGCCCAAGACGCCTGTCTCGGGCAATGATACCCTAAAAAGAGTATCCGACATCAATTCTTATTTAGAAACTATGGTTAAGTCAAGCATATAGTTATGATAGAGTGCAGGAAGTGAAAGAGATCCGCCAAGAAGGTTTCCAAAGGCCTTTATATCGGGAGACGAAAAATGGTTGTTCCCAAGCATTTTAAAGTGATTATTCCTGTGTTTATGCTGTTTGCCTTGGCAATGCTTTGCAATCCCATCTTGGCTTTTCAAGAAGAGCCAGTATTTCAGGGCAAAAAACTTTCCGAATGGGAAGCCTTGCTTAAGTTGGCTCCAGGCTACGATAAGCTTTCTGATGCCGAAAAAGAAAAATCAACACGATCAAGAAGGGCAGGGCTGATTGCCTTGGAATTGATGGCAAACTCTTTGGATAATAGAATTCTCCCAGCAATGATGTTGGTTTTGAAAAATGATCCAGAAGAGAAGTTGCGAGAAACCGCAGCGTTATCGATGACCCGGGTGGCATTAAAGATGGCTGAAAAAGCGAAATCGTCATCAACGAGGCAGTATGCGGCAGAAGCCCTGAAAGAAGCACTTGAAAAAGATAAATCGATAAGAGTAAAGGAAATTGCAGCATCATCACTTGGTAAAATAGTTCCAGAATCAGCGCCTGCAATTCCAGCATTGATTTTGGCTATTAAACAAAAAGACACTGGGCTAAGGGTTGCTGCGGTGGATGCGCTGCGAAGATTAGGGCCCGAAGCCAAGGGCGCAGCACCTGACTTGCGAATTCTGGCTTCAGATGCAACTGCAGACATCATATCAAAATCGTTTGCGTTTCTAGCTTTGGGAAATTTCAGAGATGTGGAATCGATTCCCGTGCTTTTGCAAACGGTTCAAGATGCAAAAATGCCATTGGAGTTGAGGCTTCCTGCTGCCAACGCAATTTCGATGATGGGTGGCGAGGCGGGCGGGCGGATTGCAGAAAAATTAGGATTGCTGTTAATAGAAGAAGGCACCCCGAAAGACTTGAAAATTGCAGTGTCAATCGCGCTTGATAGTCAGGAAAGTTTTGCCTATCCCGCCTGGAAATCGATGGTGGCCGCACTTAAAGACCGTGACGCTGCAGTTAGGTCTATAATCTTGCATTGCCTAGGAAACACTGGGCCAAAGTTTCAAAAAGATTTTAAAGTGGTGCAGGCCGCAGTGCTAGGTTGCGTCAATGATTCTGCATTGGAAGTAAGGCTTGCTGCGGTAGAAACCTTGGGCCGTTGGGGTCCTGAACTTTCAGATGATGAAGTTTTGAAAAAGGTGGAAAGCCTAACGAAGGACACTGCAAAAGAAATGCGGGAAACAGCGGCAACCGTGTTGAAAAGGCTTAAGGGAACGCCTTCAAATTAAGGCTTAAAAACTAGGTGATGCGATCCTTTAGCCTGAACTTCGCCTACTTCCACCGCGCAAATCGCTCCGTTAGCCAAAGCTGCTTTTATAAATAAAGCCACTTCTTCTTTAGGCAGGCTAACCAGCAACCCACCCGAGGTTTGGGCATCCAAAGCCAATTCCATGGAAACCGTATCAGGATTTCCTTCGATTCGGAGGTGGGGGAGAATATATTCTCGGTTGGTTTTGCTGGCACGCGTGAAAAAGCGTTTTGAAATCAGGGTTTCAATCCCAGCAAAGCGAGGGAGTTTTTGTAATTCAAAAACAAGAGTGGTGTTGCTTCCCAGTGCCATTTCCAATGCATGGCCTGCAAAACCATAGCCAGTGATATCGGTCAAGCCATGCGGGTGTAGATTCTGCAGTGCATCTGCGCCCACTTTATTTAGTTGAACCATGCTTAAGCATGCAGCCTTAAAAAGATTTTCCGGGCAGGCGTTTGCCTTGTGTGCAGTGGTTACAAACCCAGTTCCCAAAGGCTTGGTAAGAACTAGTCTATCCCCAGGCTTGGCCCCAGCATTGGTAAGCACTTTATCTGGATGAACAATACCTGTGACGGAAAGCCCGAATTTTATTTCTTTGTCTCGGATGGTGTGGCCACCTACGACGACCGTGCCAGCGGCCATGCATCTTTCGGCCCCACCTTCTAAGATTTTCCCTAACCAAGTTAATTGTGGATCTTCATCATCGGGGTAGGCAACTAGGTTTAAAGCGGTTTTAGGAATGCCAGCCATGGCATAAACATCAGAAAGGGCATTGGCAGCTGCAATTTGGCCATATAGGTACGGATCATCGACCACAGGGGGGAAGAAATCCACGGTTTGGACCAAAGCGATTTCATCTGTTAGCTTGAAAACGCCTGCGTCATCGTGAGTTTCGGTACCCACCAGCAAATTCGGGTCTTTGGATCGGGGCACATTTTGCAGAACCTGCGAAATCCCCCCCGGCGAAAGTTTCCCCGCTCAGCCAGCACAGGATGCGTAGTCGGTCAATCTTTTCTTCCGACCAAAAAAACTAAACATGCCTCTCCTTATTTAACTTCAGCCATCAATTCTTCCAATTGTTTTAATATCAACTCTTCGTTAGGGAACTTCCCTTCAGATAGTTTTGAGTAAAGCAGTTTTCCATTTGCGGTCAACTCAAAACAACCCCCACTTGATGGAATTAATTTCATTTCGAGAATCTGCATTTTGAAATGTTCCAGTAATTTTGCTGTCAAACTGACAGCCTGAGGCTCATAGTTTCACTTGGAACAATAGCGTAATTCTACTTTCATGATTAACCTTTCCTGATTCAGGGATCTTCTATACTAATCAGTATGTTAGGCTTTGGACGATTAAGGACCAAATTTAAACCATAGGATTAAGGCCGATGGATGTATTTCCCGATACCGTAATAATTCGTAGCGTAAAGGAAAAGTCCAAGAAATGTTCGGTGGTACCGCTAAAGGGAAGGCCCGGCATTGTCTTGTTGAATTATCCTTTTAAAAAAACTTTAAGTTTACCCAATTATATTCGTCTTTCTGCGGAGGGGCCTCCACTTTCCCTAGCAGATAATGACAAAGGTATATTATTATTAGATGGGAGTTGGCGAAATGCGGGTAATATGGAAAGAAGTTTTGAGTCGATTCCCCCAAGATCCTTGAGCCAATATAAAACAGCCTACCCGAGAACCTCGAAGTTTGGAACCGACCCAGAAAACGGATTGGCATCAATTGAAGCGCTCTATGTTGCCTATTTTATTTTAAATAGAAACCCAATTGGTCTTTTAGATCACTATCACTGGAAAAAAGAATTTCTGGAACTGAACAACTTTCCTGCTTCGTAATGAAATCACTTTTTTGGCTGTGCTTCAAGAAACTCGGCCAAAGCTGTGGCTAACGCAGTGGAAGATGAAGGTTGCATTTTTAAACGCATTACCAATCCTTTAAATGAATCTTCTGCAACTTTTATATGCTTTGGGTCTTGAGTATACTTTGATAGTTTTACCAAGTTACTTAATGCAACACTATTGGCGGAAGGTTGTGCGCCATCGTATTGATCGATAGAGCGGGCGAAAAGTTTTTCGTGCTCTTCCGAAGTTTGAAAGAATGGCCCCGAACCTTGTTTACCATGATGCTTGATCATTTTTTCGTTCAACTCGACAGCTTGGGTGAGTCGCTTTTTGTCACCATTGATTTCGTATAGGGTTAGCAATCCATGAACGAGATACGCATAGTCATCAAGATAAGCGAGGATTTTCGCCTGAGCTTTTTCCCCGGGAACCGCTCCAAAACTTCGCATTAATCTGCCATCCGCCTGTTGTAGGTTGTTTAAAATAAAATCCGATGCCTTCTCCGCAGCTTTTAAGTAGGCAGGTTCATTAAGTGCTTTTGAAGCCATTGCAAGGCCAGCGATCATCTGGCCATTCCAACCGGTTAGAATCTTGGTATCTAAAAAAGGCCTGATGCGATTGTTTCTAAGGGCGAGAAGTTTTTTTCGCGAGGCATCAAGAGAAGACTCTAATTTTTCGAGAGATGTTTTTTGGCTAAGCGCCAGTTTCTCGGGCAACATCGACCGCCTTAAAATAAAGAATTTCTCTTCAAAATTCGGTTCTCTGGCGTAGGTGGTTTTAAAGAGTTCAAGATCGGCTTTTTCTTTAAGCACTTCGGCTAATTCTTTATCTGTCCAAACATAAAACTTGCCCTCTTCGCCATCACTATCCGCATCGAGAGCAGAGTAAAACCCACCTTCTGGGGAAGTCATCTCGCGTAGGATAAAAGCACAAGTGGAGTTAAGAGCTTGTGAGTAAAGTGGGTTTTTGTTGTTGAAAAGGGCCCTAGAATAAGCCTCGCAGAGTTGCGCATTGTCGTAAAGCATTTTTTCGAAGTGAGGGATAGTCCAAGAAGGTTCGACAGTGTAGCGATGGAATCCGCCACCAAGGTGATCAAAAATGCCACCCAAAGCCATTTGATCAAGAGTGAAGGAAACGATTGATTTGATGTTGCCTGTGGCATCGTTGTTTTGTTCATGTTGCAAAAGCTTGAGGTAGCAAGGCGTGGGGAATTTGGGCCCTTGGAAGTTTCTGGCTTGTGAACCAAACCCTCCATATTTAGGATCAAAGCCTTCTTGAACAGCTTCAACCGATGCATTCACCAAGGCTTTATCGAGCGGAATCAGGGCCAGCCCAACAGTTTCACCAATCAAGACTCTTCGTGTTGAAGTTGCTAATTTATCAGCTTGATCTTCAACATTTTTCTGCTCTGTTTTGTAAACATTAAGAATGCCTTCAAGTACGGATTTAAAACCACGCATGCTCTGGCCTTGCACTTCTTTATCGAAAGGAGGCCAGTAAGTGCCACCAAAAAAAGGCTTTGCATCGGGTAAAAGAAACATCGATAAAGGCCAACCACCTCTTTGCCCTAATACATTCAGCGAAGTTAAATAGGCATGATCGATATCCGGCCTTTCTTCTCGATCAACCTTGATGCATACAAAATTATCGTTCAGAATTTTTGCGATAATCGCATTTGAAAAAGATTCTTTTTCCATGACATGGCACCAGTGGCATGCGCTGTAGCCAATGGAAAGGAAGACGAGTTTTTTTTCAGCTTTAGCTTTTTTGAAAGCTTCTTCGCCCCAAGGGTACCAGTCGACTGGGTTGTGTGCGTGTTGCCTGAGGTAGGGGCTAGCTTCTTTTGCAAGCCGATTGGGTTTGCCTTTTTCTTCGCCCAATGCTGGGTGAAGTAAAAACAAAAACGCAAGCAATGCGCAGGCATTTCGCAAATTCATGACAAGTCCAGTTTTTTGATTAGGGAAGCTGCAGAGTAGCTACAGCAGGGGCAAGGCAGGATTTTTTAGAGCAAGCTTGGTATTTCACCACAACTTCCAGAGGGCCGGTTTGATTCCTTGGAACTGCAACTCGTAATTTGATTTTTACGGTTCCTTCGTAAGTGGAGTAATCGCCTACAACATCATCCTTCACGAGTTTACCCGCGGGGTATTCTACTTTGGCAGGGATTGATTTGCCTTCGGATTTGATTCCTACACTGGTTTGCACGGATGCTAAATCGGGGTTTACTACGGGGTTCGCATAAAGGTGATATCCTGGTTCTACAGAAAGGGTTATTACGACGAATTTTTCTTCTGCAGTGGTGGAGGGGGCTTTGGCAATTTCTACCTTAACCACTTTTGAACTATCGGCGCCCTGAGCATTTACAGCGCAAGCAATTTGTAACGAAATTAAAAGGCCGGAGAGGAAAAGCATGGATTGTTTCATTGTGAGAATCCTTCATGGAATAAGATGTTCAAACACCTACTATTAATTTATCATCATTTAGGTAATTAAGACAAATCTAATTGGGACATTTAGGCGATTACTACGAGGCAAGCATGAGATTTTTAACTACATTGGTACTGGGTATTTGTGTTTCTTGCATGGTTCTGGCGCAAGATACTGCAAAAAAGCCTGAAGCTACCAAGGAGATCGCTAAAAGTATTTGGGATAAGCTGGATGCCAGCCCATCTTCTGTTTTTGAATCAAATAAAATCATTTTAATGCTGCCTAAAACTGCTGAATCAAAGGCAAAGGGCATCGCATCAAATCTTGAAAAGTACTACGAAAATGCAGCAAAAAGCGTTGGATATAAGGAAGATAATGCTCCCTGGAGTGGTAAACTTATGGTATTCATCATTCCTGAAAGGGAGCAGTTTGTTGCCTTTGTTCGAAGGGTGGAAAAACGCTCGCCTAGTAGTGATGATCATGGCTCATTTGGTTTTCTAGCAGGCATCCCGTATATGGCTTCAGGCCCAACCAAACCCAAAGATTTTACTAGTTCTGAATTGCAGGCTTATAAAGAGATGGGCGGAGCTTTGCTTCGTTCAAAGGCTGGAGAAAAGACACCATTGCCTGATTGGGTGGTTGATGGCTTTGGCAGGGCGGTTCACTGGCGGGTTCAGGGAGGTAACAATAAAACAGTGCAAAATGATAGAAGAAAAGAGCAGATCATTGCCCGCAAAGTCTCCTCTGTGAGCGAAATCTGGAATGGTTCAGATGCTGAGGCTACACCCCTGCTTCAAGCTAGTGTGATGGAATTCATTGCTTTTGGTCCCCAGTCTTCAAAGCTTGGTGATTTCTTGAAAGGGTTTGTCCCAGAAGAAAATGGCGATGCAAAATCAGCAGAACAAGCGCTGGATTCCTCAGGTATCTCAGCGAAGAATCTGCTAGGTGCGTGGAAACTGTGGGTGCTTTCGAAGTGATTAAAGGGAGAGTATTTCTTTAAGAGCTGCGATTATCTGGTCGATATCGCTTTCGGTATTAAATGCACCAGGGCTGATTCGAACCGAACCATCAGGGAAAGTGTTGATCGATTTGTGGATGTAAGGCGAGCAATGCAAGCCCGGCCTTACAGCTATGTTAAAGGCTTCATCAAGAATACTGCCTATTTCAGGTGCAGCAAGTGATTCCGACTGAAAAGAAACAGTTGCAACCGTACGGCTAAGGTCATCACTTCCAAAAACAGTAACTCCGGGAATTTCTTTAAGATTGCTTCGGAGCTTTGCAACAAGCTTGGTTTCTCTGTGATGAATGTTGTTCATGCCTTCTTGATCAACCCAAGCTAAACCAGCAGCAAGGCCTGCGATGCCAAGAACATTAGGTGTGCCACCTTCGAGGTGGTACGGCATTTCCTTGGGTTGTGTTTCAGTGGAAGAGTCGCCTCCGGTTCCACCTTCTCTCCAAGTACGAAGAGCAACGCGATCCCCTGAATAAAGAAAGCCTGTACCAGTGGGTCCAAAAAGGCACTTGTGTCCAGGGCAAGCTAGGAGATCGATTTTTTGAGCTTTAATATCAATGGGTATAACGCCAGCGGTCTGGGCTCCATCAACTAAAAAGATGATGTTTTTTTCTCTGCAGATCGTTCCCACTTCGGTGATGGGCTGAATGGTTCCTAGAACATTGCTTGCATGGGTAAGTGCAACAAGTCGGGTTTTGGGGCCGATTGCATTTTTGATTTGTTCGGGATCGATGAATCCTTGAGAATCGGCATTAATTTTTGTGAGAGAGATTTTGCCTGCGAGTTCCATGATGCGCAGGGGTCTACTAACGCTGTTGTGTTCAAGATCGGTGGTGATAACATGGTCGCCTTCATTTAAAAGGCCTTTGAACGCCATGTTAAGGGCATCGGTGCAATTAAGGGTAAAAATAAAGCGTTCGGGCGCAGAGCCTTTAAAAAGCTGATTGAGCCGATGTCTACAATCATCAAGAGCCCGTTCAGCTGCAAGGGCCATTTTGTGACCTGCCCGACCGGGGTTTGCCATATCTTCGCGTGCAAAGCGATCCATGGCTTTATAAACCGATTCAGGCTTGGGAAAACTCGTTGCAGCATTATCGAGATAAATCATTTACAGCTCATCTGGGCGTTTAAATTAGTGTCCGATGTAACGGGCGTAAAGCGTCTTTGCCCTGTCTATATCGCTTGTACCTTTAATGATAGCCCGCCCATCGGGAAAAACGGTGAACTCACAGTCTTCAGCATTAAATTTAAGCATAAACTTGTTGAAGCTTACATCGCCCAAGGTCTTAAGTTGAGCAGCCATATCTTCAAACTTAATTTTGTTTGGCGTACGATTGGAAATTTGAACAGCGTTTCTGCCACACAAACTTGTGGTTTGCGAACCGAACTCGCCATCAATCCATTCGAATTTTCGATGCTTGCAGCAAGGGCAATCAACCTTACCTAGAAGCGGAGCAATCTTTACCCTGCGATAGGTGTTTTCCCAAACATCAATCTGCACGAGTTCTTTGTTGATGGTTTCAGGTTTGCCTGAAAGAATCTTGATGGCTTCGGTGGCTTGCATGCTTGCGATGATGTTTACGACGGGCCCAAGTACGCCCGCAGTTTCGCAAGTATCAGCAGAGCCGGGTGAGGGCGCAGCTTCAAACACACAGCGAAGGCAAGGAGTTTGATTCGGGATAATGGTCATGGTCATGCCATTGCTACCAATCACACCACCATAAACCCATGGCTTGTTATACTTGACTGCAATATCGTTGATGAGATAGCGAATTTCAAAGTTATCGGTGCCATCAAGAATAAGATCTGCGCCTTCACAAAGTGATTCGATATTGGTGCGATCGATATCGGTGACGACAGATTCGATGTTAATAGAAGAATTGATTGCACGAAGTTTACGAGCAGCAGCTTCAGCTTTGGGCAGGTTTTCGGTGACATCGTTTTCATCGAAAAGAACTTGACGCTGAAGATTGCTGGGTTCGATAAAATCGCGATCAACAACTTTGATGGAGCCAACGCCAGCCCGAGCAAGGTTGTTGGCAAGCACGGTGCCAAGGGCGCCGCATCCGCACAGGGTGACTTTGGAAGCTAAGAGCTTACGCTGCCCTTCTTCGCCCACCCCGTGGAAACGCATTTGCCTGCTATAGCGATCAATAGACTTGAAGTCGATCATTCGCCATCTCCTACGCCCATGTCATCAAGAAAGGTATCAAGAACTTCGACAGTTCCGCCGCCCCATTTTTCTTCGCGAGCAAATGCAGCAAGAACAGCAAGGTCTTCTTTAAGCCTTGCAACTTCTTTGGCATTTAAGCGCTGAAGGTAGGTTGCAACTTGATCCAAGATTGCAGCACCAGCCTGCTGATTACAAATGTTCTCATCCGAGCCGGCGATGAAAACAACAAAATGTAGAAGGCTCAAAAGCAGCGGATTTGCTCCGACCTGATCAGGAATCTCTGGGAAAATTGCGGTTCCTTCTGGAACTTCAATGCTATTTTCGTCCATATCTTCCATTTCATCCATGTCTTCGTTGTCTGCCATATTAACCTCCTGCTACTGCCGGGATAATTGCTACTTCGTCGCCATCTTTTACAGGAGTGGCAAGGTTTTCGAGGTAACGCATATCTTCGTCATTGATAAAGATGTTTACAAATCTGCGCAACTGGCCATTATCGAACAGCCGTTGTTCCATTGCTGGGTGAAGTTTACAAAGTTCGCCAAGTGCTTCGCCTACAGTGATGGCAATAACTTCAACCGAAGCGAGATTGCCCGCATGAGGTCGGAGTGGAGTAGGGATTTGAATTTTAACTGCCATAAATACCTTCCAGCGGAAAAGCCCGCATGTTAAAAAAATCCAGATAATAGAGGATTAAGCAAGAACAGGTTCTTGGGTATTTTCCATGGTGGCTACGAACTCGTCGAGCGAGGTTCCAATGGTAACAGGTTCGCCTAGTTGAGTCGCTAGGGAATCCTGCGTTTTAAGACCATTGCCTGTAATGAGGAGAACGATTTCTTCATTTTTGGGAATACGGCCCTGCTCGACCAATTTGCGAGCGGTTGCGACAGTAACTCCACCTGCTGTTTCAGCAAACACGCCTTCAGTTTTTGCAAGTAAAAGCATGCCTTCCCTGATTTCATCATCGGTAACATCTTCGGCCCAGCCACCGCTTTCGCGAATAAGCTTGGCAGCGAAGTAGCCATCTGCAGGGTCGCCAATTGCGAGTGATTTGCAAATAGTGTTTGGTTTCCGAACAGGGCGATGAGATTCCCAGCCGTTTTTTACTGCTCCACTGATTGGGTTACAGCCTGTGGCTTGGGCACCATAAAACTTGGTGGAGGGTTCCTGCTTAAGAAGGTCGATTTTGTAAAGTTCTTGGAAGGCCTTGCTGACTTTGCCAACAAGTGCACCACCAGCCATCGGGCTGACCACATGCTGGGGCGTTCGCCAGCCCAGTTGTTCTGCAATTTCAAAGCCCATGGATTTAGAACCTTCGGCATAAAATGGACGGAGGTTGATGTTCACAAATCCCCAGCCATATTTAAACGCCACCTGAGTGCAAAGCCTGTTTACTTCGTCGTAGGTGCCACGCACTTTAATCACATTGGCGCCATAAACCGAGGTCCCCATCACCTTGGCTCTTTCAAGATCAGAGGGAATAAAGATATAGCTTTGCATTCCAGCTGCAGCAGCATTAGCTGCAACACTATTGGCGAGATTTCCGGTAGAGGCGCAGCCTACGGTTTTCAAACCAAACTCATGGGCTTTGCTTAATGCAACTGCAACCACACGATCCTTGAAGGAAAGGGTGGGGAAGTTGACCGCATCATTTTTTATCCATAGATTCTTGACCCCGATTTCTTTTGCCAGGCGGTCTGCTCGAATTAAAGGTGTGCCACCAACATGCAATCCTACGGTGGGTTCACCATCAATGGGTAGCAGTTCTTGATAGCGCCACATGTTGAAGGTGCGGGCTTCTAATTTTTCTTTGGTAAGAACGCCTTTTAGGCCTTCATAATCATAATCGATTTCCAATGGCCCGAAATCGTCCTGGCAGAAATTGACAGGGGTTACGGGGTATAATTTGCCACACAAGCGGCACTTCATGCCTTTTACAAAACTGGAAGACACTTGTCTTTCCTCCATATACGCAGGACAATAACCTGCAATAAAATTGGTAGTCTTTTCCAGAGGAGGATATTTAAGCTTGGAGATAAAAAAGGGGCATACAGTAAGTACGACACTTCTTATCTCTCCCGGCAAACCCGGGTAGGAGGTAGCACCAGCATCGTTGCGAGTAAACGCTTCGACCGGTTGCTGTGGCTTCGACGGGCCTAATCCCTCTGCCACTCTGGATAAGAAACTCACCAAATTGTTCTAATAATATATTCTGTATTGTGACAATCAGCAATCGATAAACCGAGAAAATATCAAAATCCTTTGAATTCTTCATTACCTTGAGTCGCTAAATTGCTAAATCACGGTACTGTTTAACATTGTTTAATCAAAAAGGAGTGGATTTCTTTAGTCTTCATCGTCATCGGAATCAACCCAGTCTGGAAGAGGTGGGGGTGTCATCAGATCGAGTTCGAGAAGAACAGTCATCGCAGAATCAGGCCTATTATCTTTAGACTTGTTCATCATGCGTTCGACCAATTCCACAAACCAATCGGAAAGATCGGTGCGGAAATTCGTGATGGGTTCAGATTTTTCCTTACTGCGTTGAGCTTTGATTTTGTCTTTCTTCTCTAAGCCTGGGTAAGGTAGTTTTCCGGTTAAGGCATGATAAAAAGTGCACCCCAATCCATAAAGGTCGGCTCTGCCATCGATCTCGACGGAGTTGTAGGATTGCTCCGGTGCAATGTAATCCATGGTGCCCACAATGTAGCCCTTGCCGCCAATGATTTTAAGATCTTCATCTTTTTCACCTTGGACAAATGCCAACCCAAAGTCAAACAACTTTGCTTGGTTTTCAGGGGTTACCATGATGTTTGAAGGCTTGATATCGCGGTGGATAACGCCGTATTGATGGCAATGAGCAAGAGCCGTCAAAGTATGGCGCATCAACTTGATAGCAAGATCCTGAGAGATTGCGCCGGATTCGTCGATGATTTTTTGGAGTGATTTGCCTTGGATGAATTCGATGAGCATGTAGTTGAGCCCTGCGAAATCTTCTAAGCTGAAAACCTTAACGACATTGGGGTGATCAAGTTTCTGGGCGATGTAAAATTCTCTTTTAAACCGGGCGATGAGTCTGTCTTGCCTTTCGGTTTTGAGATTGCGAAGCACCTTCATGCTAACGAAGTTTAATTTATCATCATTTTTTCTGGCGAGGTAAACGGTGCTCATTCCACCTCTACCCAGAACAGAAAGCACTTGGTACTCTTTCATCACCAAGCCACGGGATTTACCTTTTAATATTCGCTCTGCTTGAAATTTGGTGATCTTTCCTGCCTTCACTAAATATTCTGCGATGAGGTTGGGTTCGCTTCGGATGGTTTTATCAAGGTTGTTATAAAGCACAACAACTTCCACCTTGTCCATCAATTTGCTGCGCATGAGGGACATGAGGAAGTCGCCTACATTGACTTCAGGGTTTGATTTTTCAGGATCTGGGGGGCTCATACCCGTTAACCGCCTTTAACTTGGTGGTTATCAATTAAACTTCTTTTCCACGAATCTGGGCTTTCAGCACATGCTTAAGCCTGTCTTCAATTTTCTTGTGCAGCTTGTCAACTTCTTTGTCGTTAAGCGTGCGATCATCAGCCTGGTAACTAAGGGCAAAAGCAAGACTTTTGGTTCCTGCGGGAACTCGATCACCTTGATAAATATCAAATAGCCTAGCAACTTTAAGAACATTGCCCCCTGCAGCCTGAATTTCGGCGGTAACCGTTTGGCCTGTGATGGATTGATCAACGACCACTGCAATATCCCTAAGGGCAGCAGGGAAGCGCGAGACGGGCTTAGACAAATATCTTACAGGAAGGCCTGAAGCCAGAGTGAGCAAGTCGAATTCTGCTGCGATTATTTCGTGATTATCCAGCCCGAGGGTGGATGCAAGCTTCGGATGTAAGACGCCAAACATTCCTGCAACTTTGTCATGAATTAGTAGAGCAGCGGATTTGCCCGGATGAAGGGCGGGGTGGTTGCCTGGTTTGAAGGAAACCTTTTCCAGATGAACTCCGGAAGTAAGCCCCTCGACAATGCCTTTCAAATCATAGAAATTCAAATTGTTTTTACCGGAGGGATCTTCCACCCAGAAGGGTTTGTTTCGCGGACCACAAATTGCAATCGCAAGTTTGTAGGGCTCTACAGGCAATGCTTGACCACTCACTTTTTGATACACTTTGCCCACTTCGAAAAGCTTGACGCATTCGGTGTGTTTGAGGTTGGCTTGGGTCAGCGAGACAATACTTGCCATAAGGCTTTGGCGCATAACAGTGCGTTCGCTACTGATGGGGTTGAGCAATGTTACATAAGCTGGCTTCGAGGATTCTAGAAAAGCAGATTCTGCTTCGGGTGATGTTAGCGAGTAAGCAATCGTTTCTTGCAACCCAAGGTGAACGAGTGTATCTTTTATTTTGCGTTCAAAATCAAGTTCTGGATCGATCAAAACCGGCGGTAATTGCTCTGAAAGGCTGGTTTCGGGAAACTTATCGTACCCGTACAGTCGTGCGATATCTTCGAGAAGATCTGCAACCCCAACTTGGATATCCAATCTATGGGTTGGCGCAGTAACCCGAAGCATTTCGTTGCTTACTTTTTCAACTTTAAACTCTAAGGAAGTTAAAAGTTTGGTGCATTCCTCGATGGGGATTGCGATCCCAAGAATGCGCTTGGCTTCCGCAAGCGAGAAATCAATAACTTGCAATGGTTTGGGAGAGGGATAACAATCGATCCTACCTTCAGCGGGCAGGCCATGGGCAAATTCTTGCATCAATTGCAGTGCTCGGTTGGCGCCGCCAATTACTTGATCTGGATGTATACCTTTGCTAAACCGGGTTGCAGCTTCGCTGGGAAGTGCCATGGATTTCATTGCTTTGCGAATTGCAAGGAAATCAAAGTTTGCACTTTCAAGCATAACCCGCGAGGTGGATTCGGTAACTTCGGTTTCAGCGCCCCCCATCAATCCTGCGATTGCAATAGGCCCAAGCGCATCTGCAATAACAAGAGTTTCAGCAGAGAGTTCACGATCTAAACCATCTAAAGTCTTGATCTTTTCACCCTTGGTCGCGAAACGGATTACGATCTCGGGAGTTTTCCCTTTGGCTCTTGAGCAGAGAATATCGTAATCGAATGCGTGCAGTGGTTGGCCCTGTTCAAGCATTACATAATTCGTGATATCGACAATGTTGTTGATTGGCCTCATGCCAGCTTGATGCAACCTGCGCTTTAAAAAAGCGGGGGAGGGAGCAACTTTGATGTTCTCGATAAGCGAAGCGGTATAGCGATGGCATGCAGAGGTGTCTTGGATGACAACATTTATCTTGCCGGTAATTGCAGGGCCAAAGTTATTTGGTTTGTGCTCAAAGGGTTTTAATTTACCCCCGGTCATTGCTGCGACTTCGCGTGCAACGCCTATCATCGAAAGGCAACGGGCCTTGTTAGGCAGAATGTCGAGTTCGATGATGGAATCACCAAAATAATCAACAAGGGGCATACCCACAGTCGCATCGTCTTCAAGAATGATGATGCCATCGTGATCTTCGGAAATGCCAAGTTCAAAGCCGGAGCAAACCATGCCATCGCTGGTAATACCCCTGATTTTTCCGGGTTTAAGTTCTTTTAAAACCTTTGGAGTGGCATGGCCATCGAAAAGCACGGAGCCCGAAAGTGCAAGAATAATTTTTTGGCCCGTATCACCCACAGCAAGATTGGGCGCCCCAGTAACCATGGTAATGGACCTGCCCAAGCCATACTCAACAGTTGGAAGTTTAAGCCTATCTGCATCGGGGTGCTTATCAACCTTGGTGACCAATCCGATTATGATTTTGTCTTTATCCCAAACAGGATAGGGGTCTTCTGTTCCAAGTCTTAGTCCTTCAGGTGCAGGAACGCCCCAGTGCTTGATGCCAGATACTTCAAGCCCTGCAAGGGCAAGTCTGTTGACTAAAGCCTCGAGTGAAAGGTCGAAGTCTACATAATCTTTGAGCCAGCGAATCGGAACTTTCATGATTCAATACCCGGGTTGTGTTGTTGCAAAATGAAAAACCAAAACAAATACAACCGATACCTAAGATTAGAACTGGGACAAGAAGCGAAGGTCGTTGCCCCAAAATTCTCTTATGTCTTCAATGGCATGGCGAAGCATGGCAATGCGTTCCGGCCCCATTCCAAAGGCAAAGCCAGAATACTTGGCAGGGTCGTAGCCGCCGTTTTTCATGACTTCCGGATGAACCATCCCAGCGCCCATGATTTCGAGCCAACCGGTTTTTTTGCAAAGCGGGCAACCCTTGCCACCACACACGATGCAATCCATATCCACTTCAATGCTTGGTTCGGTAAATGGGAAATAACTTGATCGAATGCGAACCTGCCTGGAGTCACCAAACATTTTGCGGGTGAAAGCCGTTATGGTTCCAATTAAATCGGTCATTGAAACATTAGTGCCAACCACCAAGCCTTCAACCTGATGAAACATGATTTCGCTACGGGTGGTAATGGCTTCGTATCGGTAGCACATGCCGGGCAGAATAACCCTGATAGGTGCGGGGTGAAACTTGCGCATTACATGAATCTGACCGGGGGAAGTATGGGTACGCAAAATCAAACCAGGATCGGTGGTATGAAAAGTATCCCACATGTCGCGAGCTGGATGATGGGGAGGCATGTTAAGCAGGCCGAAATTGAACTCGTCGTCCTCGATTTCTCGGGAGCGAAAAACTTGAAAACCCATCTCAGCAAAGGTGGATTGAATGTCGCGCAGGGTTTGAGTTGCAAGATGCAACTTCCCAGCGGGCGGAACCATGCCGGGTAAACTAATATCGAGTTTCTCGGTTTCCAAGCTTTTCAGCATAGCTTGTTCGAGGCAGTTTTTAAGGGCGGTTTCGTAGGAAGCGGAGAGTTGTTCTTTGACGATATTGGCTTGCTGGCCGTATTCTTTGCGGGATTCTGGAGGAAGCTCGCTAACTTTTTTAAGAGCAGCGAGCATTTCACCATTTTTACCGAAGTACTGAGAGTTCCAATTTCTTAAAGTGGATTCATCACTACAAGCACCTAATTGATCCAAGGCGCGGTTTTTAAGTGAATCCAATTCAGACATTGTATGGCTTCAATTAAGAGGACAAATCAACCTGAGGCTTACTTAAGCCCTACAGGTTGGTGCTTTTTAGCCAACTCAACAATTTGAGTAAAGGTTTCAGGGTCGCGAATTGCGATTTCTGAAAGAGTCTTTCGGTCTAAACTTACTGAGGCATTCGTAAGGCCTGCGATCAACTGGCTATAGCGTATGCCACGCATTCTGCAAGCTGCATTGACGCGAATGATCCAAAGCCTGCGGAATTCGCGTTTACGCACCTTACGATCGCGGTAAGCGTAAACACCAGCACGAATCAGAGTAACTCTGGATTGGCGCTGCAGGTTGTGCCTACTGGCACGATAACCTTTGGTTAATTTTCGTAATCGCTTGCGGTCGCGAAGAACAGTTTTTCCGCTGCGTGCTCTTGTCATGGCTTACCAAGTCTCCAACGCTATAAATCAGCGTTTCAGTAAAACAGCTACAAAATTAAGATTTTCCGCCCATTAACCGAATGTACTTCTTGGCCAATCTTCCGGTATCGATAACGGTACCACGAAGTTGCCTTTTTCGTTTGCTAGTCTTGTGGCCTAGAAGATGCTTTTTACCAGCTTTATGGCGCTTAAGCTTACCATTGGCAGTAACGCGAAATCGCTTCTTCGAGCCTTTGTGAGTCTTTAACTTGGGCATCTGAATTACCCTTCCGTGTCTTATTGGAACTTAGTTATCTGAAAAATCCATCAAATCATGCATAAAAAGCATGAACAATACTAAACAACGCCTGCAAATGGGATAAAGTTAAAACCATTCACAAAATGCAGGAAAAGATGATATAGGGAATTAGGAGTCTGGGGGCAAACCAGAATCGTGAATTAATCTTTTTTTGGTGCAAGCATGGCAGTCATTTTCTTGCCTTCCATCGATGGAGGTTTCTCCACTTTGGCAAATTCTTGTAGTTTTTCCAAGATTAAATCGATAATCCGCTTACCTTCTTCAATATGCTGCAATTCCCGGCCCTTGAATATCACATTTACCTGAACTTTGTCTTTATGCTCTAAAAACTTACGAGCCTGATTGATTTTTGTTTCAATATCGTGGTCCCCAGTCTTGGGCCTAACTCGTAATTCTTTGATTTTTTGCTGGTGGACCTTGGTTTTGTTGTTTTTTAGCGATTGTTGATAACGAAACTTGCCGTAATCAAGAATCTTGCAAACAGGCGGTCTTTCGTTGGGATTAACCTCAACAAGATCTAATTCTGCTTCTCGGGCCATTTCTAGGGCTTGAAAAGTTGGAATTACTCCAACAAATTCACCGTTGGCACCAATAACACGAACTGGGGAGATGCGTATTTGTTCATTCATGCGAAGGCCCCGGTCTTGGGGAGCCGTTGAGGGGGGGTTAGGACGCTCGTTGATACCTATTTCTCCAAAAAAACTAATAATGTTGGCAACGCCGGCGCGAAAAACCAACGAATTAAACAAAGTTAGAAGCCGGACCTCATTAAAACAATTTAGGTTGTTTATAAGGCTATTATAGAATTTACCACGGTAGTTGTGGAATTGGAAAGAGAAAGATTCAATATTTTTAAGGAATTGCCTCAACAAAATCGATTTCGGGCAGATGTTTGCGAAGTTCCTCTTCGATTCCAAAGAGCACGGCTCTGACCGCACTTGGGCAGGAACCGCAGGTTCCCAATAAGCGAACTTGCAAAATTTTTCCATCCAATCCTGCCACTTCGATTCTGCCTCCATCCATTTGCAATGCTGGTTCAACATGCTCTAATATGGCTTTTTTACAGGCTTCTAGAAGATTATCGGTTTCCATTAATTATCTCGTTTCATAAATTTTGTAATCTTATTTTTATTATTAGACAGGGTTGCGCTTGTTAAAGAATTCGGGGTTATCTGCAAATACAAGATGGCGCGTTTGTTGGATATCCAACTCCAATTGTTGGACCAAAGCATTTTTATCTACAAAAGTTTTGACGTTTCGGATTTTTTCTAAAAAATTGATTTCTAGGGTGTGATCATACAAATCCCCCTCGAAGTCGAGTAAATGGGCTTCAACTTTCTGCGATAACTCCGAAAAAGTTGGATTTGGGCCTATGTTTACAGCAGTTGCAAAGGTTTTATTGCCAATGTTGCACAAGGCAGCGTAAACCCCATTCATGGGTAAAAGGGTTTGAATGTTTTCGAGGTTTGCGGTGGGGAACCCGATGGTACGGCCTCTTTTAGCGCCTGAAACGACTTTTCCTTCGATGGAATAGGTTCGCCCGAGGAGTTTTTTTGCCTGAAGCATATCCCCGGTTTGGATGGCTTTTCGAACCCTGCTACTGGAAACTACTTCGTTATCGACCAGAAAAGGGGTAGCAATGGTGCCCACGATGTTTCGGGTTAGGCATAATTCTTTAAGTAGATCGATGTTTCCTGTTCGATTTTTACCGAAGTGAAAATCGGGCCCTTCTACAATTCCTTGGGCTTTAAAGGTTTCAAAGATTATTTTTTCAAAGAATTCTTCTGCTTGTAATTCCAACAAACCATCATCTGTTTTTAATACTGCAACATAGTCTGCACCCGCAGCGTGCAAAAGTTTTTTCTTTTGTTCGAGTGTGCTTAGAAAACTTAGATTGATGCCTGGCCTTAAAATTAAAAGAGGATGGGGGTAAAAGGTGATTGCGACGATGGGGGCAGGGGGTTGGGAAATCGTTTTTCCCAAGGTTTTCATTTGTGTAATCAGGTTTTTGTGCCCTTCATGCACGCCATCAAAGTTCCCAATCGAGATAATTGCTCTACGGGAATGAGCGGGGATATCAAAGGTTTTCCATGAAGGCACAATTTGATTTGAGGTCATCTCTTTTACCAGTTAATCAAGGGTTTAATTTGCAATTCGAATAACCCACCCTCCATAAGCAGTATACTGGAATTATTCACAAGCTGGTTGGATAGTCGCTGCTGCTTTGAAAAAAGCGGGAGAGGAAAGTCCGGGCTCCATAGGACACGGTGGTGGGTAACTCCCACCGTCCGAAGTAACATACTTAACTGTGTGTTGCGTAAGGGTAGGGAAAGTGCAACAGAAAGATACCGCCCCAAAAGGGTAAGGGTGAAATGGCGGGGGAATGCAAATTCCTTAATGTAAGAGCCCACCAGCAGCCTGGTGACAGGCTGGCTCGGCAAACCCCACCGGGAGCAAGGCCAAATAAGAAGGAAGGACTGGTCCGGTCCGTTTGACCTTCGGGTAGGTCGCTCGAGCGTTCGGGTAACCGTTCGCCTAGATAAATGGCTATCTTCTTGCCTTTTTAAGGCAAGATACAGAACCCGGCTTATAGGCTGGCTTGTGAATATTTTTTACACCGCATTTTTAATGATCTGGCCTCTGCAAATGGGCATTGGCCTACCTTGAATATCGTGGATTTCGGTATCTGGTGCGATTCCCATTTGGTTATAAATGGTGGCATGCAAATCTTGCGGCCTAATAGGCTGGTCTTTTACATAGGCCCCGGTTCTATCGGAAGAGCCAATAACTTGGCCCCCCTTAATTCCGCCCCCTGCTAAAGCTGCTGAAAACACATGGCCCCAGTGGTCTCTTCCTGCATTGCCATTATGTTTTGGGGTACGGCCAAACTCGCCCGCCCAAACCACGAGGGTATCTTTTAATAAACCACGGTATTCGAGATCTTCCAAAAGGGCGGAATAAGATTGATCCATCACGGGCATCAATTCCTTTTTAAGTTTCTCGGCATTTTTTGCGTGGGTATCCCAGCTGGGGCTGCCTTGTGGTTCGTTTGCGAATCGGGTCCAGTTTACTTGGATCATGGGCACCCCGGACTCTACTAATCTGCGTGCCAGTAATACGCTTTGGCCCCAGCGATTTTTTCCATACCTTTCCCTCATCGATTCCGGTTCAAGGTTTAGATTAAAGGCTTTGCGGGTTGCTTCACCACTCATTAAATTAAGGGCTTGTTTGGTCTGGTTTTCAAACTGCTTTTGATTTTTGTCTGATTGGTTCTTGGCTGCGCTGTTGTTCACGGATTCAAGAATTTTCAACCTCTCATCAAATCTTTTCTCGTTAATTCCTTCTGCAAGGGTCAGGCCCGGAATTTGAAACCCTGCGGATTCGGGGTGACAATTGATCAGCCAAGGGTTGTTGGCACGGCCTAAAAACCCAGCATCTTGCCCGGGCCAAGTGATTCCGCCATCGTTCCAAATATGCTCTGGCAGCACGATTGCCTCTGGTTTTACAGATACCGACCCTAATAATTTTTGAATGATTGCAGCAAAACTCGGGGTGTCATTGGGCGCACCCGGTTTAGCATTCTCGAAATTCATCGGTTGGTGCGGGGTTCCCGTTAACATCGAGTAACCGCTGGAAGAATGGGCGTTATCATTGGTCATCATCGACCTAAGCACGCAAATTTTATTGGTTAATAGCGCGGTTTTTGGCATCAATTCACAGACTTTTAGGCCTACGGTGGTTGTGCTAATTGGCTGGTAGGGGCCGCGGATTTCTATTGGGGCTTCTGGCTTTGGATCCCAAGTCTCGTGCTGGGGTGGCCCACCTGTGAGGTATAAAAAGATGCAGGCCTTTGCTTTTCGTTCCTTGGCAAATTTGTAACTTGCGGCTTTTGCATCCCCCAAACCCATCCCTAGAAGGCTTAAACCTCCTAGACTTATCCAATCGCGACGGTTGATGCCATCGCATAGACGGGTGGATTTTGAGTCGAGTATTGAAATCATAGTTTCTCCATCTGGTAGGTAGGAGCAATTTACTCTTATTACTTCATCGGATCAAGTAATAACTGGGCATTAAAATTGGTTCGGGTTTAACTTCAATATTGGAGCACAGAATGAAAGAATTAGTGATTGGTACAAAAAATAAATCAAAACTTAAAGAAATAAAAGAAATCTATGTCGACTTACCTTTTAATTGCATAGATCTTGGCGCCTTCCCCAATGTTTCTGAGGTAGTAGAAGATGGTTCCAGCTTTGCTGAAAATGCTGCGAAAAAAGCATCGGGCTATGCTTTGCAAGTGGGCAAATGGGTTTTAGCTGAAGATAGTGGTTTGGTCGTTCCTATTCTTAAAGGTGACCCAGGCATTCACTCTGCACGCTATGCGGGGGACCACGGTGGCGATGCAGCCAACAATACCAAACTTTTACAAGAATTAAGCAAATATCCCGCTGAAAACCGCGATGCTTACTATATTTGCGTGGCTTGTTTGGCCGACCCGCAAGGCAAAGTTATGGCTTTGACGGAAGGGAAATGTCATGGCCGAATTATTTCTGATTACTTGGGGCAGGGAGGTTTTGGCTACGATCCCTTGTTTTTGGTTTTGGAGTACCACCAGACTTTTGGCGAATTAAGTTCTCGGGTTAAACATGCAATTAGTCATCGAAGTAAAGCTTTGGCTCAATTACGGCCGACTTTGTGGCAATTAATCAGCAATTCTTAATTCTGAGACTGCTTTTTTAACAAGGAACTTGATTTATTTTGCCTTATAGAGTTTGACCCCTGTTTGGTTTTCCAATAAACTATCTTTTTAGCAAATGCTATTGCTTCTTTGTTGATTTATCGATGGTCGGTTCCCTGTGGTTATATCATCATAAGTAAGATGCACCGGGACGACTTTGGTCAAAAATATCTGCAAAAGCGGGAGAGTGCTGCGTGGCGATTGTCCAAGTAAAAGATCTTATCGAAGCTGGAGTTCATTTTGGCCATAGAGCCAGTCGTTGGAACCCTAAGATGCGGCCGTACATTTACGGCAAACGCAATCTTATCCATATTATCGACTTGCGTGAAACCGTTAGGGGCCTTTTGCGCGCCTTCCGTTTCCTTACCAAGCTTTCTGCTTCTGGTAGCCAAATCCTTTTTGTTGGCACCAAGCGCCAGGCAAAAGATACCATCGAAACCGAAGCTCGCCGTTGTGGCATGCCTTTTGTTTCCGAACGATGGTTGGGTGGCACCCTTACTAATCACCGTACAATTCGCGATCGTTTAAAAAGATTGGCAGAGCTTGAAGCTATGTGGCTTCCCTCTTACGAAAACCCTGCCAAGGTTGATTTGGTTGCTTATATCAAGACCATGCTTAACGAGTCTGGTAAGCTTGATATTCATAAAGCTCCTGAAACCAGCGTTATTCGTAGCTATAGCAAAAAGATGATTTCTAATTTAAGCCGTGAGCTTACCAAGATTCAACGAAACTTGTCTGGTATCCGCGAAATGCACAGGCTTCCTGATGCTTTGGTTATCGTTGATCCTAGGCGTGAACATATTGCTATTAAAGAAGCAAAGCGTATGGGCATTGCAACCGTTGCGCTGATTGATACCGATAGCGATCCAGATGATGTTGATTTGCCAATTCCTGCCAACGATGATAGCATTCGTTCGGTGGAACTGGTGCTTGCAAAGCTTGCTGATGCAATTATTGAAGGCCGTGCAGCGTTGGCAACGGAACAGGCAACTGCTCCAAGGCCAAGGCCCGCACCTAGTGGCACTGCTGGCACCGTACGTGCTCCTGCCATTGTTGATTAATCTCGGGTGTTTGTTTCAATACATAAGTTTTGATCTATTTTAGGTGAATTAGTATGAGTGCTATTTCCGCAGGTGTTGTTAAATCTTTGCGTGATCGAACCAATGCCCCCATGATGGATTGCAAGGAAGCCCTTGTTGAAGCCAAAGGTGATGTTGAAGTTGCGGTTGCCATCTTGCGTAAGAAAAATGCCGCGATTCAAGCAAAGAAGGGCGAGCGTGAAACTGCTGAAGGCAGAATTGCATTTCATATCGACCCCGCTGCCAAAGTTGCTTCCCTTATGGAAGTTCGTTGCGAAAGCGGTCCCGTTATTAATAGCGAACATTTTGTTTCCCTTGCTAATGATCTTGTAGCTCAAGTTGTGGTTTCCAATCCTGAAAGTTTAGAAGCTTTGATTGCACAACCTTTTCATAAAGATCCATCCCGTAAGGTTAACGATCGCATTGCTGATGTTGTTGGTTTGATTCGTGAAAACATGAAGGCAGCCAAGTTCGTCAGGCTTCAAGGCGGGCACTTCGGTTCCTATATTCATCATGATGGTTCTGTTGGTGTTTTGATCCAAGTCGAAGGTGTGAAAACGGATGAGCAAATCCTGCGTGATATTTGCATGCATATTGCTGCTAAAAGTCCTTTAGTTGCTGTCCGCGAAGAAATCGCTAAAGAGGTTATCGATAAGGAATTCCAAATTGCTCGTGATGCTGCTACTGCATCTGGGAAGCCTGCGAATATTGTTGAAAAAATTGCTGAAGGTAAAGTTAAAGCCTGGCTTGCTGAAAATGTCCTCCTTGAACAACCTTTTATCAAGGAAGAGAAGAAAACTGTTGGCGAAATTCTTAACGGTGCTGGACTCAAATTTGTCCGCTTTGTCCGTTATAGGGTTGGGGAATTAAGCTGATTAATCTTTCTTTTAATATTCACTTTATTATAGAAACGCTCACTCAACCCGGCGAGATGGACAAGAGATGAGCGTTATTTTTTCGCATCAACCAAACCCTAAAGTCACTTTTCTAGGCGCAGCGGGGACCGTTACAGGCTCCATGCATCTATTGCAATATAAAGACTTTAATATCCTTCTTGATTGCGGGCTCGAGCGAGACAAGAATACCGTACTTAAAGACGATGAGTTTCCTTTTGATCCCGAAGTTATTGATGCCGTAATCCTTAGCCATAATCATTCCGATCATTGTGGTAAATTGCCCGCACTTGCCCGAAAAGGCTTTCGTGGACAGGTTTATTGCACGCCTGCAAGCAAGGATTTACTGGGCGTTGTTCTTAAAGATTCTGTCAACATCCAGGAAAAAGAAGCCAAGCATCGCAACAAAACAAAAAACCACTCCGCACCTTCCCAAAACGATACCTTCTCGATTTTGGATCGTTGTGTACCTTTAGATTACGGCAAAACTTTAGAGATTCGTAACGGGATCAGTCTCCGGTTTCATGATGCTGGGCATTTGCTCGGGTCTGCAATCTCTGAAATTTCTATTGGTAAGGGTGACAAGGTTTTTAAGATCACCTATACCGGCGATCTTGGGCGTTTTGGCCTGCCTTTTCATCCCAACCCTTCTCCTGTGCCCGCTGCTGATCTTTTGATTTGTGAAAGCACCTACGGGGGCAAGTATCACGACAACGAAGAAAAGATGGCTGCGAAATTAGACATCGTCATGCGCGATACCATTAAAAGGGGTGGCAAAATTCTTATGCCAGCCTTTAGTTTGGGCCGCACTCAAATGCTTCTTTATTATCTTGAAACTTGGATGCTCCAAAATAAGATTCCAAGGCTTCCTATTTTTCTTGATAGCCCTCTGGCTGTTGAAATCAGCAGGGTTTACAAGAAATATAACAATCATCTTTCCGTTAATTGGAATTCTGAATCCGAAAATATCATGATTCTGGATTCTTGGGAAGAAGCTCAAACTGCAAGCTTCCATCCCAAGCCAGCAATCATTGTTGCATCGGGCGGGATGTGTGAGGGCGGGAAAATCCTTTCGCACCTTAAAAATCATCTTGATGATCCTAGAACCAGTATTGCGCTTGTCAGTTTTCAAGCTCCCTCTACCTTGGGCTCAAAGCTTCTGGAAAAGAAGCCTTCGGTTTATTTCCATGGGAAGTCTTGGAACAAATGGGCTGAAATCCACGAAATCAAAGGCTTTTCTGGCCATGCGGATCAAACTGATTTTAATAAACTCCTTTCGCCTATTGCTAAAACTTCAGGGCATGTGCGTTTGGTGCATGGCGAACCAGAATCCGCCAAGGCGCTTGCTTCTGAATTGTCAAAATTAGGTTTTAAAGATGTAAAGCCGGTTCGCAGGGGAGAATCGGTCACCCTCACTTGATTTTTATTTGAGGTGAAGCAGAATGCAAAGGCGCATTTATCTTCTCAGGCATGGCGATGTAAGTTATTTTTCCTCCGATGGCCAACCTGTTTCGTTTTAACATGCCGCCCTTAATGATCATGGTATTGCCCAGGCAATTGCACTGGGCGAGATACTTGCTCCTATCGCTTTTCAAAAATATGTCTTCAGTGGTTTATTGCGTTCGCATCAAACCCTGGATCTGGTAGTGGGTAAACGGGAGGCTGGTAGTTCTCCTGATTTTCTTGCGTGCCCAGATTTTGGTGAAATTCAGCCCGGTACAATTCATACCTTTCCTGGTACAGATTTTGACCACTGGAAAAATTACTTTTTATCAGCCCTTGGCCCAGGGCTTAACTTTGATTCTCGTTTTATGGGTGGAGAGACTTTTTTTGATTTCACCAATCGTGTCAACTTTTCTCTTCGCACTTTGCTTGAAGATTCTTCTTGGGCAAACGCCTTGGTGGTTGCTCATAGTGTGGTTAATCGTTGGATACTTTGCAGGTTTCTTGGTTTGGGCCTTGATGGGATTCATGCGATTGAGCAGGATTCGGGTTGTATGAATGTGATAGATGTTTTTCCGGATGGAAAGGGCGTTATCCGGCTTATGAATTACACTCCGGGTGATCGTGCGAAAGTTAATCTCAGGAAAAACACCTTGGAGATGCTGTTTGAGCAATCTGTGGAGGCGCACAAAAAAAACAATCCCACCTGAGGAAATCTCTTTTCTAATAATGTTTGATGTTTCGGGTTATGTTATAATTAATCATCTTTACTCGTTTATCGGACTCACCAAAATGACTTTCAAACAGCACTGTTTTTGGATTTTGCTTCTTTGTAACAGCTTGAGTGCAACTTTCAGCTTTGCTCAGGAACCCTTGGCAATCTGGCATTTTGATACGGAAGAAACATCCAAGCTTCAATCTGTTGGAGGTGTTCATCGTGATATCGCTGGCCCAAGGCCACCCATGTTTCCTGACTTTTCACCCGCCAACACTGCAGTCAAATTTGATGGCAAAGGTTCCCGCTTTGTTCTCAAAGATCTTGGTAACGATAGTAAATTTGATTTTACTAATAGCGATAGCATCACGCTTGAGTCTTGGGTAAATGTTCCCCAGAGTAATGCTAATGAAAATGTTTACATCATTGGCAAAGGGCGTACTTTTGCTCCTGGATTTGATAAGGAAAATCAGAACTGGGCCCTGCGCCTTCGCGAACAAAAGGGTGATTCCTGTGTCAGTTTTCTATTTTTCAGCATGCCTTCTAAAAATGAAAAAGGTGATTGGCATCGCTGGACTACCAATACCGGGTTCAAGGCTGGTACTGGGTGGCATCATGTTGCAGTCAGTTACACTTTTGGAAAACCTGAATCCATTTCAGGCTGGATCGATGGTAAAAAGATTTCTGGTTCTTGGGATATGGGCGGAGCTACCACCAAGGCGCCCGTCACCGATAACGATGATATTTGGATTGGTTCTTCCATGGGTGGCTCGCCTGGCAATAGCTTTCGCGGCTTGTTGGACGATGTTGCAATTCATCGTGGCATTGTTCCAGATGATCTCATGCAAAAAAGGTTTCGACGTGTTGGCCCAGAGCAAACTGTTGTTCAATCGGATTCTTTTATTGCGCCAACTCAAGCTGGTACAAAAAATGTGCAAGTTCAACTTCATGAAGGCTGGACCGCATTAGATTCCTGGCCCAATCTTGCAGAAGATCTTGCTAAGCCTTTCACCTTTTATGAACTTCCTGCATTTCTTTTTCATCGGATTCCCCATCGGTATGATGCTTGGGGGATTCGTGATAACTGGCAGGGAACCGTAATCCTTAAAGCTTCTACGGAAGTAACAATCCCCTCGGGTTCCCATGACTTATTGGTTCGTTCAAAAGGTGGGGCAAGGCTTTGGATTGATGGGAAGTTGATTTGTAAGACCCCTTTTCATGCCAAGGAAACTGGTGGCCATGAAGCTGTAAAACCTGTTCCAAGCCTTCCTGCGATAAATGCTAGGCCCGTGGGTTATGGCGATCATGAAGTCCTAGTTCGTTTTTCAGGCACGGGCAAAAAGCATCAGATTCTTTATGAAACATTAGTGGGCGGAAAGAAGTTTCGACATGATACAGGCGATTCTTGCGTTGCGATTAAATACGAAGGCGAGTCGCAATTTAAAATTCTTGGAAGTGATTTCAATGAAGCTAATGGTGGGGCAGCTAACATTGGGAAAACCCTGCTTGTGGATAAGGATTGGGAGCGGGCTACTGCTAAATTAGAACTTAATCTTGTAAACCTGGATGATCATGCCAGAAGGTTTGCTGCTTCAAACCAAGATGCCTATTGGGCTAAAAGGCGAGAGGCATCCAAGGCATGGGCCATGGCTAATCCAAGCCCTAAAGTTCCTGAAGTTGCAAATAACAAGCTTATTAACAATGAAATTGACCGCTTTATTCTTTCTAAGGTTGAAGCTCAGTTAGTTTCTAAACAAGATTCTGTGGTTGCAAACACCTTTCATACCAAGGTTCTTCCCCTGCTTAAGGAGCAGTGTTTTCGTTGCCATGCAGATAAGGTGAAGGGTGGATTCAAGTTGGATTCGCTGCAGGAGATTTTAAAGTCGGGCGATTCTGGGAAATTAGCAGTCGTGCCCGGTGCGCCTGAAAAATCATTCCTCATCGAAAAAATCAAAGGGAAATCTACCGAAAGAATGCCTCCCAATGGAAAAGGGTTAAGTGAGGAAGAAATAGGCATCTTGGAGCAATGGATTAAAGCGGGTGCGCAATGGGCTCCCGAATCTGTTCAACCCAAGGATCTTGTCTTTGCAAATTTAACCAGTGACATATCTTTTCTTCGCAGGGCATTTTTAGACACCGTCGGTGTTCCACCTTCCTCCGATGAAATCCGCAAATTTATTTCTGATCAAAGCGCATCGAAAAGAAGCAAAATAATTGATCGGCTTTTGGTCGATCCAAGGTATGCGGATCATTGGGTTAGCTATTGGCAGGATGTGCTTGCTGAAAATCCCAATATTCTTAAACCGACTTTGAATAACACAGGTCCCTTCAGATTCTTTATTTACGATGCGCTTAAGGATGATAAACCTATGGATCGGTTTGTCTCTGAGTTGATTCTTATGCGTGGTAATATTAACCTTGGAGGTAGTGCGGGTTTTGCAATGGCAGCGGATAATGATGTTCCGATGGCTGCAAAGGCTCAGATTCTTGGCACTGCATTTCTTGGGGTCGAGATGCAATGTGCTCGGTGTCATGATTCACCTTTCCATTCTACCACTCAGAAAGATCTCTTTCAGATTTCTGCAATGCTTGAACGCAAGGTTTTGGTTCTACCTAAAAGTAGTACCGTGCCTGCGGGATTTTTTGAAAAGAAAGAAAGAGAATCGCTGATCAAAGCAACACTCAAACCTAACCAAAAAATCGATCCTGCGTGGCCTTTCAAAAACATCGCAACTGAAGATGCGTCAGGTCAATGGCTGATTCAAAAAGAAGATGCTCGTGAAAAGCTTGCTGTAATCATTACCCTGCCTGCAAATAAACGGTTTGCCAAGGTTCTTGTGAATCGGTATTGGAAAAGGCTCATGGGGGCGGGAATTGTTGAACCTGCATTTGATTGGGAGAATAAAAATGCAAGTCATCCCGAACTTCTGGATTGGCTTGGGCATGAATTTGTAGCTTCGGGGTATCAGGCAAAATCTGTTATTCGTTTGATCATGAATTCTCAGGTATATCAGCGCGAATCCAATGGTCATAACCTTACTACTGCTTCTGATAAACGGTTTTTCACCGCACCCGATAAAAGGCGAATGTCTGCTGAACAAGTCGTTGATTCTCTTTATCAAGCTTCGGGTAGAAGCATGAAAGTTGAAGAAATTACTTTTGATTCTGATAGTAGACAACCGCCAGATAGAATGCTAAACCTTGGGGTTCCTAAGCGGGCTTGGGAGTATACCTCCCTTTCTAATGAACGCGACAGGCCAAGCCTTGCTCTTCCCCGAGTGCAGGCTGTGACCGATGTTTTAGAAGCTTTTGGCTGGCGTGGTGCTAGGCAGAATCCTATTACTGATCGCGATACTTCCCCTCATGTTTTACAGCCCGCTATTCTTGCCAATGGTACTTTGTCTTCTTGGATTAGCAGGCTTTCTGATAATAGTTTTCTTACCCGCATAGCCCTAGAATCAAAGACACCGAATGAACTTGCAGATGAAATTTATCTGAGGTTTCTTTCACGATTTCCTACTGAAGATGAAAAAAATAAAGTTCTGGATATGCTGGAGCCTGGCTTTGTTTCTCGAATTAACAATCCTGTTCCTAGTTCATTTGTTGAGCTTGCAAGGTTGCCTAATATTTCTTGGACCAATCATTTGGTTGAAGAAGCGACTAAGGTGAAATTGGAAATGGAAAAAAGAGCTAGGGTAGGCGATGCTCCTTCCGAATTACTTGACGATTCTTGGCGTGAACGAGTTGAAGATATTGTTTGGGCAGTCTTTAACCTTCCTGAATTTGTTTGGGTTCCTTGATCCTTTTTATCATTTGAATTGAGGGTGATATTAATGTCACAACTTTCTGATCGCAGAAAATTCCTTGCTGCTTCCGCTCTGACTATTGCGGGATCTGCATCTGCGTTTAACCCGGTTCACTTTCCTAAGGGTAAAGCAGAACATTGTGTTTTTATCTGGCTGGGTGGTGGCATGGGCCAGACTGATTCCTTCGATCCCAAACGGGTGGGCGATCCGAAGAAGAAAGTTGCAGGTTCGTATTACAAAGCTATTGATACCTCGGTTAAGGGGGTTCAAGTTTGTGAGCATTTTTCCAAAATAGCACCACTCATGGATCGCATGACTATTATTCGCACCATTAATCATGATGTTATTGATGAGCATGCCGCTGCAGTCAATCGCATGCATACGGGCAGAAATGTTATAGGCACTGTGGTTTACCCTTCCATTGGTTCTGCTGTTGCGCATGAAAAAGGAGCGGCACAAGATGGCGCACCATCTTATGTTTTGATCGGTTATCCTAATGTTACCCGCGGCCCGGGTTTTCTTGGTTCAAAATTCAACTATCTTTACCTTACCGATACGGTGAGTGGGCCTGCAGGATTATCCCGACCTGAAATGATTACCCTACCTAGGCAAGATCGCAGGGAGGCGTTGCTTTCCGAACTTCGGAAAGTCAATAAGGTTGCGGGAAAAGACAAAGCACTCCAAGATTACGAAACTGCTCTCGAGCAAAGTTTAAAACTGACTGGCCCTGCTTTTTCCAAAGTCTTTAATCTTACTGAAGAAAACTCCACCCTAAGAGATTCCTATGGGGGCGAGTTCGGCCAACGTTGCCTTTTGGCTCGAAGATTGATTGAGCGAGGGGTTCGCTTTATTGAAGTTTCGCACAATCTCAATTTTTCTAACGGTACCGGTTGGGATGTGCATAACCAAGGTATAGAAAAACAACATATACTGATTCAAGAATTAGACCAAGCACTTGCTGCTCTTGTCCTTGATCTTGAATCTAAAAAAATGCTTGATAAAACTTTGATTGTCGTTGCGACAGAGTTTGGTAGGCCGCCAGAATTTGATGGAGGCGGGGGCAGGGGGCATCAATCTAAAACTTTCAGTGTCCTGCTTGCTGGAGCTGGGTTGAAGCATCAGGGGGCCTTTGGTGAAACCGATGAACTCGCCAAAAAGCCTGTCAAGGATTTGGTCAGCGTTCCCGATTTCTTTGCAACCATCCATGCATCACTCGGCATCGATCCTTCAAAGCATCTTTATGATGGCGACCGCCCGGTGCCTATCACGGATTCCGGCGTTCCTGTAAAGGTTCTTTTTTAAAGTGGTGTAAACAAACAAAAAAGGCAGATGAATTTCATCTGCCTTTTTTATTATTGTTATGGAATCGTAGCTGTTTAAGGCATTTCCAAATGTTTTTCTTCGACCATATGCCTTAGTTTGCGCATCGATCTTGCATGAATTTGGCGTACCCTTTCCTTGGTAATTCCAAATTGCATGCCGATTTCTTCCAAGGTTGCAGATGATTGTTTTTCATCCAGCCCAGCACGCAGCTTGATGATTTCTCTTTCTCGCGGGTCGAGGAAATTCAAAAGCCTGTTGATGCTGTGGCTGGCGCGTTCCTTCTGCGCGTAAAGTTCTTTTTCATCGGAGCGCCCATCCACCGTTGTGCTGAACACTTCTTCATTGCCTGTAACAAAGCGTTCCCGATGATGGATTTCAGTTGGAATGCTGCGGGCGAAATTCTTCATGATGGCCCAGCTTGCATAAGTGCTGAACTTGAAGCCTCGACCGAAATCAAACTTTTCCACTGCCCGGATCAATGACATGTTGCCATCGGATATAAGTTCGAAAAAGTTTTCAACCTGGCCACTATGGCGCTTGGCAATATTCACTACCAGGCGCATGTTGGCGTTAATCAGGGCATCTTTCACCATATTGGCTTGGTGAATCAAATTCTCGATTTCATCAAGTACTTGCACTTTCAATTTTAAAAGGTCTATTTCTGGAGGATTTGCACCTTCTTTAAGTATGCTGTTTCGAAGTTTCGAAGCCTTGAACTTAAGGAAATTCATCTTACGGAAAAGGTGTTGTTCCTGTTCCTTGTTTAAGAGGGGGACTTCGTAAAGATTGCCCAGTTCTGTTTGCACATCCTTGGGAGCCTTCATTGATTTTCTTTTGGTTTCGTATTCATCTGCATCTGGCATGGGGGCAAGAATTGCCAATTCAAGGTTGGCATTTTCAAAGCCAAGGTTTGGAATGAAATCCAAATTGTGTTCGAGTAAATTTTGAGCCCTAACCTCATGTATCACGCGGTACATCGAGGTTCGGTTTCGTTGAAAGCGTTTGGCTAGAATATCCACGGTTTCACCTCGAGAGTAAGAGTTAAAAATACTTTGTCTTGATTCGGGAGACAAAGGGTTGGTAAGGTCTGGAAATACTGCGCTCGCTGGATTGATACGATCATGATTCTTGATCGTATACCTTACCGTTTCAGGTGAGCGTTTAATTTTTTTCGATATACGAAGGCTGATCTCGGTCACATTGGCATTAGTTAAATGCGCCATCCTGCTTGCAATTTTGATAACCCTGTTTTTTTCTTCATTAGAGAGCTGCGAAAAGCTTCCGCTTTTTTCAACCCTCTCCTGATTGCGGGATACAAATCGCTCGATTTCACTTCTCGTATAGCCTAGCTTTCGTTTTCCGCCACGCACTATTTTCAATCCGATTAACCCAAGCTTTTTCCACCTTCGTACCGTCTTTGTTGAAACATTCCAAAGCTTACTGACTTCGTCCACGGTATAAACTGGTTCAACTTCGGGCTGGCTACTTGCAAGCGACTGAATCAGAATGGGCAGATCGTGTAAGAGGTCGGAACCATCGATCCGTAAATCAGGAAAAGAATCTGGTCGATATCCGGTAATCCTGAAACAGATAAACTGGTAAGGATATTTTTTCGAGGCATCAACTTCTTGAAGAAACTGCTCAGTTCGTTCCTGCTGCTGGGTCTTTCGACCTACAGGGGTGAAACGAGTGAGCTGGTCTTCCAGCAGCATCAAAGCAGGGTGCCTGAAAATCACTTTAAGAATCCTTCCTCAAAACGGGACTGTTTTTTCTAACCAGAGCCATCGCTGCCTTGCGATGCTTACTACCTATACGAGTCAACCACTCAAAAAGTTCAAATGTTTTTTTCATGGTTACAACCCTATATTCGAATGCGCCATCAATTTATTAACAACGGAACCTGAAAATTTCCAAATTACTTGTGTTGTAGAGGAAACATCCCCTGAACTATTACTTGCAAGAATAAACAATGATTATTAAGGGTAGGTTAAAAAAAGAGGGTTGGCTGGAAAAGTAAAACTTTTCTTTAAATACTCATAAAGGATGTGTTCAAATGTCCACATCTTGTTGAATTTATCAATCAATAACTCGTTAGAATTAAAATTTCCTTCCATATTCTGCCTTTATCACCGGTTTTTGGGATAAACTTTGCCGTTGGCTTCCTTCTTTTTATCAGGTGTAGTGTCGCGATGATTAAGAGACGTAACGTATTGCAAAGTATAGGTTTAAGTGCGATTCTTTGGCCTTTGTCTTTAAGAGCCGCTGATTTCTATCGCTTAAGTGAAACTTTTTCCCCAGGCAACCGGTTTAGGATTCAAACTACCACGGAACTTACTGGGTCCATGCTTTTTACCTCGAATCTTCAACCAAAAAAACAAATTCAGATTAAAGGGAAGAGTCAAATTGATTTTGATGAAACTATCTTAACCTTGGATTCTTCTCTTAAAGTGAATAAGTCTCTTCGTGAGTATCGGAAAGTTGAATTATCTCGGACTTTGGATGGCCAAAATCAGGAAACCACTCTTAGGCCTGAAACTCGCAGCCTCGTGCTATTAAGGCAGGGTTTAAAAAAAATCCCCTTTTCTCTCGATGCGCTCCTAACGTGGAATGAACTTGATCTGATCCGAACGGAAGTTTTTCCCTGTGCCTTGGCGGGGCTTTTTCCTACCCGCTCTGTGGGCTTAAATGAATCTTGGAATGCAGGGCTTGAAGCTGTTCAAGAACTGACGGATCTGGAAGTGCTGGAGTCCTCCCAAGTTACTTGCAAGCTGGATTCAGTAAACTTGGTAAACAATCGCAAGACTGCAAGGATCAGTTTTTTGGGCAAGGCATCTGGCATCAACGAAGATGGCCCCAATCAACAAATTCTGGATGGTTATATTTTCTTTGATTGTGAGACCAGGCATTTGTCTTTTCTTTATCTTAAAGGGACCAGCATTCTTAAAAACAAAGAAGGCAAGGATGTTGGAAGAATCGAAGGACGATATACCCTTTCACGGGAAATGCTCCCCGCAATTCTTCTGGACAATAAAATTCTAGCGCAATACGAACCGGATGCTAATAACACCAGGCTGTTGTTTGAAAGTCAGGATACTGCTTTTACGTTTCATTATCCGAGAGAATGGAAGGTGACCTCTCAATCAGATTCCCAGGCAACGCTAGATCATTCGAAAGAGTCTGGATTGCTGATAACCAAAGAGAAACCCTCGAGATACACATCAAATGCAATGTATAAGGATGAAGCATTTGCGTTTATTCGACAGCAACAGATGCGGGTAGAAAGTCAGGGCGAGATTCAGTCAGCCAATGGAATTCTCGGCTTGGAGTTTTTTTCGTGGGATGTGCAGATTGAAAGTCGCAGGATGTACCTGCTTTATTTTGTCTACAGAATAGGTCAAAATGTATTTACTCTTGCAAGTAGATGCCCTCAGGAAAACAAGGCGGCCTTGCGAAGTGATATCATGGGGATTGCTACCTCTATAAAGCCTACAGGGAAGAGCGGTTGAGATGGATGATAAATTCAAGGCCTTGGAACAGGATTTTCGATTTCCGAGTGGGAAGTGGACAGGTTTCTTTGTCCAGAAAAACCCGCCTCTCGGGAAGCAATGGATGGATTTACAATGTATGTTTGAAAAAGGAATCATCACTGCAAGCGGCAATGATATTGTCGGAGCATTTACATTCAAAGGGCATTACGATACTGCAACTGGAAAATGCAGTTGGAACAAAATATACAAAGGCAATCACCCCGTTTATTATGAAGGCTATAACGAGGGCAAGGGGATATGGGGCACCTGGTTGATTGAAGATAAAGCGAATGCGATAACCCTGAAGGGTGGGTTTCACATTTGGCCTGAAGGGATGCTGGTTTCTGAAGATGAGGATCTCGTAGCGGAGTTGGAACTTCCCGCCAATAATGGAAGTTTTAAAAAGCCCGAATTGGTTCCTGCGAAAGCCTGATTACTTGCCCGGGATATTCACCATGATCGGGTTACTTGCATAGCCTCGTTTGACAGTGAAATTGAGCGACACATTTGCCAGGACGCAAATAGGAACTTCTGCAAAGGGCTTGGCATCTGGCGCCACTTTTAGAAGTATTTTTCCTTTAGTTTCTTTCTCTGATAAAGCTGTTTTGGCTCCGGTATCGAGCATGGTAACACCTGGTGGCAGGGGGTTTCCAAAAATCTGGTTTAGGTGTTGATGCCTCACATCAAGGCTAACGCGCCCTTTGTAATTCTCTGCGCGTACAATTTCTACATCAATCGTAATCGTTTTACCTGGCTCTAAGACGATTTTTTCAGGGCTGACTTTTATCTGCACGATATCTTTTTCAGGGGTGATTGCAATCATCTGAGTTTCAACAGGCCAAGTGCTTCTTCCGCCTCCAGGCATCTTTAATTCGGTAAGAGGCCCAACTTTTTTAATGATTTCTTTCTCTTTGCCTTCTTTGTCTTTGTATTTTGCCTTGGCAATAATGTTAACGAGCGAGGCACCTGCTTTTGCATCCTTGGCGCATTGGAAAAGCAGTAAACCATCATTCTGGGTTTCGGGTAAGGTTAGGGGAACCATGGTTATTCCAGAAGGAAGATTTTCAGGATGGAAAGTAATCGGGCCTGTGAATCCGCCTGTTCGTTTGACTCGCACATACCAAGCTGCTGCCATCCCGGGTGCGATGCCTGCTTTGTCATCATCGCAATTGACGATGAAATCTGGTTCTTCGTGGGTGATATTCAAGAGGTAGTTGAAACCGAGGCCGCCACGGTTTAATAAGTCGCGCACTTGGATTTTGAAAATGCCATCGGCTGTTGCAGTGTAAGTAAGATAAGAATCTTTGGTGGCATTGGATTGATCGTCGTTGCTTGCGATGATTTTGTCTTTATCATTTGTGATGCTTAAAAAACTATCCAGTTCAGAACCTAGTCTGCGTGCCCGGATTTCTGCAATGATGGATTCCCCTTTTTTTAACTTGATGGGAAAGGTGTCTGTTTCGCCAGGCTTTAAGATTCTTCCATTGATGGTGCAGGGAAATAAGGCGTCAGAGTTCGTGGCTGATTCTTCAAAGATTTTGAGTCCGGAAATGTATACTGGAAACGGATTGCTCAATCCTCCATCGGTTTTGATTACTGCATTAAGTGTGCTTGTTGGCGCTGAAGTATTGGGAATTCCTTCTAAAGCCACTTGGGTTTCAGGTACATTCCCGCCGCCCACTTTGACTTGCAAGGGCCCCGTGGGCGAATGTGCTAAAGGGTAACACCAGGTAACATATGGGCCACCCGTAATAACGAGGTTGTAGGGCATGTTGATACTTGCTGCATAATCCACATCGCGTACTACCACCATGTATTCACCCGGCGATGCAAATCGGTAAGTAACGCAGGGGTCTGCAAAATGGAAGTCATCATTGGCTGCTAGTTCTCTGCCTGTTGAATCATGAATACTGATCATCGGATCGATAGCAAGAAACTGGCTGTGCCTCTTGTAGAAGAACCGGTGTGATACAACTCCAAAGGAAATAGTTTGCCCTGCTTTTACGGTGAATTTATAAGCGTCAACTTGTTCCTTGGCGCTGATCATGCCAGACACAATACTGCCAATATTAATGGGCTGGGCAGTTGCGAAATCAGCATGGAGAGTTGTTTTTTCAAGAACAACCGGAAGATCTGCGATAAGAATCTGGCCCACCGTGGATGCACCGGAAGCGCAAGCTAGGCGGAATTCACGCATACCAGGCGAAGCTGTTTTGTCGACGGTCACCTTGATTTTAAGTTCGGTGGTTTTGCCTTTTTCTGGAATGCCTTCAGCTTTGATTCCGGTGCCTGCAAAAAGCACAGCAATGGGATTTGAGGGGTTGCTGGTTTCGCAAAAAAGGGTAATCTCGCTGGTTTTTCCGCGTTCAATAACTGCTGGGTAGACATGCGTGATCTGTGGGAATGAAGTTTGCGACAACGCCATTCCTGGCACTAGAAATGCCAGCAATCCAAAAATGCTGGAAAGCTTGACTAGTGATTGAAAAGAAATTCTCTGGTGTTGAGTAGCGACCACAATAAATCCTCTAAGCCTTCTTTGGGGTTTTGAGCTAAGGCAAGTTCCGCAAGTGCTTCCTTCTTTTCTTGATCTCTAGGCAATCTTGAAAGCGTAGCAAGGAACACTTCGTCTACAGCCTTATCCATTGGGACTTTGTTGCTGATAAATTTGCTAATTCTGCTGTTGGTTTCTGAAAGCTTGCGGTTGAGGAGGTTTCCACTCATCAGCAGAAGTGCCTGCATCATATTGGCATCTTCGCTGCGTTCGCATTCGCATGTTGCAACTCTGCGGGGCCTGCCAAAGATATCCATAAAGCTGGAACTGAATTTGCTGTCGGGAAGAGAGATTGCCCTGAATCCAAGTGGTACATCCGTGAACTTTTCGCGTGTACCACATGCGAAATCCACTGCATCAAGCAGTTGCTCCGCAGACATGCGCTTGGCCCGGAAATGAGTGCAATAGATGTTATCGCCATCGGCTGCAGAGGCCACATTGCTTTCGCTACTAAGTTGGTAGACCTGCGAATTCATAATGGTTCGAAGCAGGTGCTTGATATCGTAATTGTTTTTAATGAGATCAACTGCCAATGCATCAAGGAGTTCTGGATTGGATGCGGGATTGGTGATGCGAATATCATCGATTGGATGGATAAGGCCTCTGCCGAAATAGTAGCCCCAGTACCTGTTCACGAAATTGCGAGCAAGGGCAGGGTTGTTTTTATCCTTCAGCCAGGTAACCAAGCCATTGCGCCTGTCGATTGGGTCTTCAATTACGGAACCGCCTATGGGTTTTGGAGGAAGTATTTTTCCTGTTTTCGGATGGCTTGCTTCACCCGCCATGGTTAGGTAGATGGTGGTATCGCGGCCTTGAAGCCCGAACTCGGTGCTATTTTTTTTGGCGACTCTGGAGAAGAATGCAGTCATGCTGTAGTAATCGGCTTGGGCGATATTTTCGAAGGGATGATGATGGCACTTGGCGCATTGCATACGAATTCCGAGGAAAACCTGGCAAGCTGTTTCTGTCCAATCATCACGGGAGCCTATGACAAAGAAATTGGCAGGGCCATTGGCATAGGGGCTTCCGACTGCGGTAAGAAGTTCGCCTGCGAAATTATCCATGCGCATGTTGTCGCGGAAGACGGAACGCAGCCAGTTGTGCTGTGACCACATACCTTTTTTTTGTAATACATCTCTGCTATTGCGAAGGAGATCGCCCCATTTGTAAGCCCACGAATCAACATATTCTGGTCGGTTCAAAACCTTCTCGATGGCAAGCTTTCTTTTGTCGGGGTTGCTATCAGCTTTGAATGCAAGAATTTCATCAGGGTTCGGAAGCGTCGACAAAGTGTTGAGGTGAATTCTTCTGAAGAATTCTTCATCGGTGCAGATGTGAGAAGGGGAGAGCCCTGTTTTCTTCCATTTCTCAATCCACATTTTGTCGATCAGATTATCATTCTTTGCGAAAGTCTCTAATCCCTTGGCTTCGCCGAAGGGCAGGATGATGCGAAATACGCCTACAGCACCTAGATAGCGAACCATGATAACTGTTTCGCCCGGGCCCTTTGCAATTACATTTCCGAGGTTGTCAACAGTCGCAACAGAAGTGTTCATGCTGTCGAAAGAGGCTTTGGAACTAACATCTTCAGAAGAGTTATCTTCGTAGGTTCCCCTTGTGGTGATTTTGATTTTCTGCCCTGCTTTAGCGATGATCTCAACGGGCAATACTTCAAGAGATTTGAAGAGTTTATCTTTGGTGGAGGGCCCGATCATGCCTTCTGCAATCCAGCGTTTGAGCGTGGTGTATTCGGGAGAGCCCAGTTGTAATCGTTTGCCTCCTTCATGAGGAGCTTCAAGAGCGGGCTTTTTTAGGAGAAGGCTTTCTTCGGGAGAAAGTAGGCTGACGCGCCTGCCAATGGCGCCTCTGACGATTTCACGAAAATCGTTGCTGTCATCAAAGCCACGAAGTGAAAGCTTGAGTCCGCCTTGGCCATATTGGGCACCATGGCAAGCACCTTGATTGCATCCTGCCCGGGTGAGAATTGGCTGAACATCGTTGGTAAAGGAAACCTTGGGGAAATCTTGTGCGGAAGAAAACCCTGAAAGAAGTACTAGGCCAATCAGGCTTCCGATTTGGTTTCTCATGTCTGCTGATATCCGATTAAAGGTTGGATCAATTGATACCCAAAATCAAGCAAGTATTTCGTTTACAACCTTGCCGTTAAGGTTGATGCGGAAAGGCCTGCCATCTGGCGCAACATAATGTTTGTCTAAAGGAATGCCAAGAATCGTGTAAAGTGTTGCAGCAATATCTTCAATTTGAATGGGTGGGGTAACGGGTTGCTCTGCGTTGGCATCGCTTTTGCCAATAACTGAACCAACTTTCATACCACCACCGCCCATGCAGAATACTGTGGATCCGGCCCAGTGGTCGCGCCCTGCAGCAGAGTTTATTTTTGGAGTTCTGCCGAAATCGCCCAGCCAGATTACCATGGTTTTTTCAAGCATGCCTCTGGTTTGAAGGTCTTCAAGAAGTGCGGACCAACTTTGATCGATGGTCGGAAGGTTGCGGTCTTTCAAAGTTTTGAAGTTGTTGGCGTGGGTATCCCAGCCACCCATGGTGACATTGATGAATCGAACGCCCGATTCAACCAACCTGCGGGCCAGAAGGCAAGATTGGCCAAACTTGTTCATGCCGTAGCGTTCGCGAACTTTGACGGGTTCTTGTGAAAGATCGAAAGCGCGCTTCGCAGCAGGAGATGTAACCATTGAAAAAGCTTTGTCATAAAAGCTGTTCATTGCGCCTACATCATTGCCCTTGGTTTCGATTTTCTTCTGCCAGTTGTCGAGTTTTTGCAGCATGCGCTCGCGACGACTAAAGCGGGAAGAGGTCAAACCGGTTGGAAGTGAAACACCATCGATGCTGAAATCAGCTTTGCTTGGGTCTTCCTGAATAATGAAGGGGTTGTGTTCGCTACCAGCGTAGCCTGGCAGGCCGCCACCAAACCGTTGGTCGATTGAATTTCCGAGTTGGACATAAGGTGGCATGCCATTGCGGTAGCCAAGTTCACGAGACATGACTGCGCCATAAGTGGGGTAAACGGTGCTGGGATTGAAGCGCCAGCCGGTAAGCATGTAGGCATCAGCAACGCCATGGGAGCCGTTGTAAGAATAGCCGGAGCGAATGATGGAATACTTGTCGAGGTTTTTTGCCATCATGGGAAGGTGTTCGGAGATTTGTACCCCAGGGATGTTGGTAGGGATGACGCTGAATTCGCCGCGGATGTCGGAAGGTGCATTGGGTTTTGGGTCAAAGGTGTCGATGTGGGAAGGGCCACCTTGCATCCACATGAAGATAACACTGAGGTTATCAACGGGTTCTTTTTTCTTGGCAGAAGCAGCATTTGCTTGAAGAAGGGTTGGAAGAGTAAGGCCAGCAAGGCCGAGGCTGCCAATGCGAATGAATTCTCGTCTGTTGGTACCTTCGCAATTATGGGAGGGGCCGAATCCTACTTCAAACATGGTTCACCTATTAAATTAAGGCTATATACGAGGCAGGTATGAGAAACACTAAGAAGCCAAATTTAAGCATAAACTCTAACAAAACATAAAGCAAGCAATTGTATAGTAAGATATCGGTATTTTGATTGGCGGGGCTCAAGTCTATTAGGGGCAATGAGGGGCTTAAAGTTGTCTTTATTATGATTCTGGGTCGTTCGGGAGATCTGTAACGCCCTTAAGGACTTCCTGAACTTTTTTGTGCAGGGTGTTGCGATTGATTCCAAGCCTAGTTGCAGCTTTTACCTGAACATTGTCGCATTCTTTGAGTATTTGTTGGATCAATTCTTTTTCAACAGCACCAACAATTTGCTCGGATAACACCCCATCTGGCAGGGTGTTGATGCCAATGTGGACAACTTGCTGGATGAGTTTTACAAGATCGGTGCTCTGTCCGACTTGGGTTTTTGATTGTAATGACTTATACCGTTTGATTTTTTTGCCTGGGGGAGCCAGAGATTCTGGTGTCAAAGGCAAACCATTGCAAAGCACTACGGCTCTCGCCATATAGTTTTCCAGCTCTCGGACATTGCCAGGCCAATCATGCTTTAAAAGCAAATCTTGCATATCTGCAGTGAGTTCGGGTGGATCGATTTTATTGGTAATAGAATGGCGCGCAATAAAGAACCGAGCGAGTGCGGGGATGTCGTCGGCCCGTTCCCTTAATGGGGGAAGATAAACCGGAACGACATTCAGTCGATAATAAAGATCATCTCTAAAACGACCCGCTTCGATTTCATCTTCAAGATATTGGTTGGTAGCTGCGACAACTCTGCAATCGACTTTGATGGTTTTGCTTTCGCCAACCCTTTCAAACTCATTTTCTTGTAGAACTCTTAGAAGTTTAACCTGAAGCTTGGGGCTCATGCTCGAGATTTCATCGAGGAAGATGGTTCCGCCATGGGCTGCTTCAAAGCGCCCAGTTTTATTTTCTACTGCGCCAGTGAATGCACCTTTGATATGACCGAATAATTCGCTTTCGAGAAGGCTTTCGTTCAGGGCGCCACAATTCACACGAACATACGGCCCATCATTCCGTTTTGAAAGAAGATGAACTGCCCGAGCGATAAGTTCTTTGCCGGTGCCTGTTTCACCAATAATCAGAACCGTTGCTTGAGTAGGTGCGACCTTTTTGATAAGGCCGTAAACTTCTTGCATGGCCTGAGATTGGCCAACAATATCGGCCAATGGCGCATTAGCGCCTTTATCGGCGTTATGAATGCCGCGGCTCATCCTATTTGCCTCTCTGTCCTTGCTAGTCCTTAGTGTCTATTAAACAGAAAAGAGAGTGAAAAGCCTAGTAAGATTAGCGAATGTTGGCTAAATGTTTTGGAGAGGTGGCTGAAGTCCTTTTTTTGCAAGGAGAACAGCAAGGCTTTCTGAAGACAATCGCGGCTCATCCAAAATAAGGGTTTCCATCTCCGTATTAACAAAAGCAATCATATCTTCACCGCTCCAACCAGCATTAATAAGCTTGGGTTCTATCATTTGAACAAAGTTTTGGCGGATTTTATCCGTCAACCTAGAGACATTGCTTTCATGAATACCCAGAAAAGAAGCAGCCTCTCGTTGGGTCAGGCGGTATCGAACTCTGAGCCCGAGCAAAAGTTTTTCCTGATCGGAAAGTGTTTCAAGCCATTCTTGAGCAGCAAGGCGAAATTCTTGATGCCAGTGCTCATCAGAAATCTCAGGCGCATGCCAATACATTTCATCCGCCTCGTCGTCACCTAAAGGCTTATCGTGTTTGCTCTGCCTTAATTTGGTCAGGTTGGAGTTGTGAAAAACCCTGATCAGCCAGGGAATGAGAGGCCTTCTGCCATCGTATTTTTCGAGAACAGAACCGGACGTTTCTTTCTCACCGGTCAGTAGGAACCCCCAAAATTCTGCTACTGTATCTTCTTGCCTGGTGGCATCTCCGGGAAAAAGCCTTGCTGCTCGAGATCGTAATGCATCTACAAGAAGTTGGTCATGCCTTCCGGTTTTGGATGCAAATAAAGTTTCCCAAGCGGTGCTTAATCCTTCGATACAAGATGAGTTCAGATAGAAATCGAGGAAATGAAGCCCCTCGAGAAGTGATTTTTCATGCAGGCCTTTAGCCCTGCATTTGGCATTGAAGAGTTCTTTGCATCGTTGCAGATGGAACGCAAGTTTTTCATGCTGTAAATTAATGCCTGGAAGATGCACTCCGCAGAAAGCTCGAACCATCCTGGCTTCTTTTTCGTTCCCGTTTAAAGGCTTTGGTGTACCCGATTCCATTCTTTAGCCTCGATTGATGAATACCAATAACTCAATGCGTGAGCTTTCTGTTTCAGGCGTTGCTTCAAGCCCTGGATAAGTTTTATCCCCCAAGCCAATCGGGCTAACGTTGCGCCTTGAAAACCATCCAGTTTTATGGATAGAATGGCTGTTTTTTAAGTAATCTGTCACTGTTTCTGATTGTTGCCTGGTTAATAGTCGGAGGGTTTCTCTGTCGGTTGTCCCAGCAGTCATTATCCCTGCAACAACAATATCACTATCTTTGGGAAATCCCATCAACCATTCAGATGCTTTGTCGAGGATTTTTTTTCCCTCGATACTTAAGATAGCACTCCCGGGCTCAAAAATACCAGAACTATTAATGGTCTTTCGTTTCATATCAGCATTTGATCGTACAACCATTTGCATCGGGTCTTCAATATATCCTCGAACAATAGGCATTTTCTTAAGCGCATCCGCATCCTGTTGGAAAGCTTGCATGGTCTGTTGGCTTTGGTTGGCGAGTTGCACCAAAGAATCATAAAGCTTGGTGTCTTGGGTCAGCTTTCCCAAGGAACCTTCACCTTTGCGAATTTTACTAAGCATATCTGATACCTCAGCCAATATGTCTGAAATTTCCGGGGTGTGCTTGCTCGCGATTAAATCTTGGTTCTCGGCACTTAAAGAGGAAGGCGAACCTGGGAAGAGTTCTAAAACCTTGGCTCCCAACAACCCCTCAGACGCAATGGAAACAACCGCATCTTTTCGGATTAGCTTTTTATAAGATCCTTGGATTTTCAGGCCAAGAACCACAGGGGCACCTGGATTTTCTGGTGCTTTGATGGATACCACTTCCCCTGCATCCATCCCTTGGATTCGAACCCGCATGCCAACATCTACACCACGAATATCTAGAAAAGATGTTTTTAGATTGAGAGAATCTTTGCCATACCACCCCCTTGATCCTATCGAGAAAAAGGCGGCTGTAAACAGAATCAGCCCCGCAAGCATGGTGCAGCTTAGTAAGAGTAGTTGCCTAGGGTTTAATGCTCGAGTCATGGTTTTATCCTTAAGGTAAACATTATCATACCTTTGAATGAGTGATAGTGCCTCTTAAGAAATCATTTTTTTGAGGAAAGACTTGCGTATTAACCATTGAAATACAGTAAGATAGGATCGTTCAAGGTTTGATAAAAAGAGCTGAGAGCTTAAAAGTAAATAGGAGAGTTGAATAATGGCAGGCGAATTCAAACAACAATGCCCGAGTTGCGAAGCGATGGTATCTATTAAGGATGAATCTTTAATAGGCAAAAAGACAGAGTGCACGAAATGCAAATTCCGCTTCGTGGTGGAAGCTCCTTCGAAAGGCAAGCCTGCAGATGATAAGAAAGCTGCCCCGGTAAAATCCAAAGCCTCGGGCAAAGAAGCAGCAGCGAAAGCAAAGCAAGAAATTAAGAAAGCGGAATCAGGTCAAAAAGGGCCTAATAAAGCAGGTGCTAAAAATAAGCAAATGCTCATCATTGGTGGCGCTGTTGGGGGTGTTGCACTTGTTGCTATTGTTGCAGCTATGTTTTTGTTTTCTGGTGGGGAAGATAATTCAAAAACAAAAGTTGCTGAAAAGGGCAAGCGCAATAGATCAGGCCCTGTAACTCCGAATGGCCCGAATGAAAAACCTGAAGAAAATCCTGAAGAAAAGCCAAAGGAAGATGAGAAAGGCCCTCCAACTGTTGCAAAAAGCAGTCCAGTTGATCCGGATGTTTCTTCCCGCTTGCCCAGCGATAGTAAGCTTGTTGCAATTATTCAAATGAAAGATTTTTTTGATAGCATTCTTGCCAAGGTCCTTTTTAATACTCCCGGGGCATTTAATCAGAAAGACTTTACAAAAACATTTGGAGTCTCGATTGAACAAATTGAACAAATCATGCTTGCGAGAAGTAGCACACTGCCCGATTTTAATCCCTTAAAGAAGAATTGGAAGATGGCCATCGTAAGGTCTAAAGAACCGTTTAAAAAGGCCCACCTTGAAAAAAGTATTTCTCTTACTCAAGAGCTTCCACTCGAAGGCTTGCGGTGGAGTAAAATCGCTGGCCAACTTGATTCTCTAAGCTCTTTAATGCTTGGTTTCGATACCAATGAAAAATTATCCTTTTTTCTGGCCGATAGCAGAACGATCGTTATTGCTTCGGAAGATAAAATGATTGATTACCTGAAAAAAGATAAAGGCAAACCCAAGAAGATAGCAACCGCACCCCCGCCAGAAACATCAAAGCCAAATAATACCATCCCAGGACCTGGATCACCGATGCCCATGCCAGGTTCGCCGATGCCCATGCCTGGATCACCGATGCCCATGCCTGGATCGCCGATGCCACCTGGATCGCCGATGCCACCTGGATCGCCGATGCCCATGCCTAATGCACAACCGGTTGATTCAAATGCTGCGCCTGCACCTAGTGCCCCTCCTGTAACTTCAACTGGGAATCATTTTGAAACCTTACCATTACGATTTGCAAAAGTGATGCAAAAAAGTAACGCAGGTATCATGGTTGTAGGTGTAGATTTGGGTGAATTAGCTGCGGTTATTCCCGTTATATCTACTTCTTTAAGCACATATAAAACCGCAGGAGGGGCACCAATTCCACCCGATGTTGTGAATCAGTTGAAGACTTTGTCTAAGCTTGAATATGCGGTAATAGAGATTGCAAAAATGGACCCCGACAATCAAATTTTTTCTGTAGTTGCAGTTAGCCGAGATCGTAAAGTCGGGTCTGATTTTGCAAAACTTGTGTTCCCGTTGATTAATAGAATGCCCCTTGCCTTAAAAGCAGCCAAATTAGAAATAAGTGTTGATACCGAAGATAAAACGGGCGGTGATCCCTCTGTTCCCGTTAACTCTAGTATTTCCTCTCCTGGTTCAATAACTGGTTCAGCAGGTGGGAGCGAAATTGTAAAAGAGGGCGCCAACGGTATGATAAAAGCTACTGCATCTTATGATTCGCAAACAGGAAATATGGTAATGGGGTTTTTAAGCCAATTGCACATCCCTCCTGCAATGTTTAAGTCTAATGAAGTAGCTCTCGGAGAATACCTCGTAACCTTGAAAAACAGTTTCGAAACCAAAGTGATTGGTAAAAGTGCCGACCCTATTTCCAAGGCCATCATGGGGTATGTAAACGATAAAAAAGCATTCCCTCGAGGTACAGCGGAAGAATCAACCAACAATAAGAAGTTTGGATTGAAAATGGCGCCTGACAAAAGAGTAGGGTGGATCGTTGAATTACTGCCTTACTTTTCGAATGGTGATTACGTCAGTTTTGCGAAATTAGTTGATAAAGGCAAATCATGGAGCGATCCGAAAAACCATCAGGTTGCGCGTATTTTTATTCCCGATCTTCTTTATGCAACCCCTATTGAAGGAACTGCTGTTTCCAGCAATGCTGATCAACCAGGAATAACTAATTTTGTTGGGGTTTCAGGAGTGGGATATGCCTCCGGTGAGTATTCTTCCGACAATAAAAAATCTGGGGTTTTTGGTTATGAGCGCATTACAAAAATCGAAGATATCAAGGATGGCGCTGCAAATACCATTGCTCTGCTGCTTATAAAGCAAAACAAGAATCACCCTTGGATAGCAGGCGGCGGCGCAAGTATCGTAGGTATTTCTGATGGCCCCGATGCCTTGGCCCCTTTCTTGGTCCTCGAAAAAACTAATCGAAATAAAGAGAAAGAGTACACCGGGATTGCGATCATGGCTGATGGTAAAATCCGTGAAATCTCTAGCAAGATCTCCCCAGAAATCTTTAGAGCTATGTGTACCATTGATGGTGGTGAGAAAATCGACAACCTTGATGCGATAGCACCTGTCGTCAAATAACAGGATTAATAATCGTTAAAGCGTGAGGGGGTAAAACCCTTCACGCTTTAATATTTTTTAACGCACTAAAAACTAGAGTCGGGTGATTCGATAACTCGGATGATCAGGCGAGAAGAGTTCGGGAAGCAATCTTGCTCCAAGGCCCGCTCGGGTAGGTAATGCAATATGCCCTTTTTCAATTTTAATTGGCTCATCTATCAACAGTGGATAAAGAGTTTTTATGTGGGCCCTAACTGTTTCTTGATAAGTCACATTGGTGCAGGATGCTGAAATCTGCAATCCAGAAAGCAGAGTTAGTGGGCCGGTACAATCATGCATGAGTGCAGGCACATTAAACACTTGGGCGAATTCTGCGGCCCTTCGAGTTTCACTAATTCCACCAACCCAAGTAGGATCTATCATCACATAATCTGCAGCTTTTTGAATCAGCACCTGTCGGTATTCTTCGCGGCTAACCAGCATTTCGCTTACTGCGATTGGTACTTGCGCTCGATTGCGAAAATCAGCAATGGTATCAACGCAGTCAGGCCGGATGATATCTTCCATCCAAAGCGGTTTAATCTCGCGCATTGATTCAGCTATTCGAAGCGCAGCAGGTAGTGAAAAGAACCCATGGCCATCGAGCATCAGTTCCATTTTAAGGCCGACCCTATTGCGGATATCGTGCAAGGGTTTTAATGCCTGTTCAAGATCGGGCCAAGAAATCCGGAGCCCACCCGACTTTAAATAAACTTGATCAAGAGACCAAGTTTTCATCGCAGTGTAACCTTCAGAAAGAAGTTCTTCTGCAAGATCTGCAGCGTGGTAAACGCTATTGTAATTATCTTCAAGAGGGCCTGGTTTGCCAGGGTCGCCATGGCCTGGCCAACCCTGAGCATCAGGCGAATCTTTAGGCCTACGCCCATAAGAAGGCCCACCACAACTATTGTAAACTGGGATAAGGTCACGAACTGGGCCACCCAAAAGTTTCCATATGGGCTGTTTAGTAAGTTGCCCTAGAATGTCCCAAAGTGCGAGGTCGATCGCAGAGATCGCTCGAAGTTCACATCCTCGTGCACCAAAAGCGGAGGCTCGTTCATAAAGAAAGCGCCAATGGCTTTCAATCGCAGTGGCATCCGCACCTAATAATCTGCGGGCCATCCAGTCGTGCAAAGTAGCTGCAACAGCGTGTGGAATATAGTATGACTCGCCATGGCCAATTACGGGGGTGCCATCAACTGTTCCTGCATCGGTGTGAATCCGCAGAAGTACCAGCCCTGCCATGATGTCGTGTGGGACAAGAGTTTCGATTGCGACAATTCGGGGGCCGTTGCGAAAAGCGTGCTGTTGAGTAGGGCCCGATGCGCGGGCAATATAATCTGAATGATCAGATTGTTTGTTGGAAGTACTCAAGCGCAATCCTCTTGGATTGGAGTTCGAACTGTTCTATGCAATAACAATTCGAACCCCAAGCTATGTTTTTGACTGATATCATTAAGCCTGTTTGGGCTGTAACTTTGCAGGGATGCTACTGGTTTTGGAAGCCATTCTGCTGCTTAGCCAATATTGCCTGGGGATAAGGCCAACGCCAATAAGCCCAAGTTGGCTGAGCCAAAAAGCGGTTAGCCCCCAGGCGAGTTGATCATTAAAACCATAGGCGTGAAGCCCAACGCCAAGTTGGTTGGTGCCAAACCATGACCAACCAGTGACCATGTTTCCAGCGATTGCTAAGAGTGCAACACCACGGCTTTTAGCCATGCCTCCCCAGCGTGCATGAAGAATGATTGCGTTCCAAATCACGATAAGTAAAGCGCCATTTTCTTTGGGATCCCAGCCCCAGAAACGGCCCCAAGATTGATCGGCCCAAATGCCGCCCAGCACCGTCCCTACAAAACTGAAAAGCATTGCAAAACAAACCACACCATAAATCATTTGTGTCAGAGATTTGTCGCGTTCAGGGGTAAGTGTGGTGGTTACTAAGCCCATAACCACATAGATGATGCCTAGAAAACCTGCGACGAATGTTGCGGTATAACCCAGCGTTACGCAAGTAACATGCGTTGCGAGCCAGAAATTGGTGTCGAGAACTGCTTGCATCATTTCTAAAGTGTCGCCTTCAGCAGAAAGATGCTGTGCGATTAAAAGAGTCAAAGAGCCAGTGATAGAGCCAACAATATTACCAATGCCATTTTTATAAATACCCTCGAGCATAAGGCAGCCAAGAACGCAGCCCCAGCCGATGAAAATTGCAGAGGAATAAAGGTTGGTGACAGGTGGCCTACCTTGGATATACATTCTGGAACCAAGCGCCCAGGTATGAACAAGAAGGGTTAGAATGCAAAGCCAGAAAGCGGTTTTGTTGAGCGTTGCAGGCGCAGTGACCCATGCAAAGCATGAAATCAAAAAGACGAAAAGGTAAACGACAATGCAATGATAAAAAGGTGAGAAGTGATTAAAGAACACTTCGAAACCTGAGATTTCAGATTGTGCGGGCAATTCTTTAGTGATGAGTTCTCGGTATTCGATGAGCGCCTTGTTGAAATTCAGAGGCTCATTTTTAAGGTAGGAAAGAAGCATTTGGCCGAACACGCTTACAGTGGGATTCATGCTAGCGTTTGGGTCAGCTTGGTTGGCATTACGAGATTCGAGTGCAGCTTGCATGAAAGGTTTCCAATCTTCACCTTTGCCCGCGGGGATCACCAAGGGGGTCTGCAAGGATGCGATTTCCATGTAAGATTGCAAGTGATGAGCTAGCTGTAAAACGCTTTTGTCGAAAGCATCTTTCTTGGCGTTTTCTTTTTGATCCGCAGCTTTGCCTGCCTTTTCGAGTTCACCCATTTGAGGTGCGAATTCTTCGATCGAGTAACGAAGTCCGGGTCTGGGTTGCAAGGCTAAAAGGCCAAGAAGTTGATCGTTTTCAATGCGAAAAACCTTGTGTTTTTCTGCTATATGATTGTCTGAAAACCTGCTAGTCATTACATCAAGCAGCCAACGTACTGCAGGTTGTCTTTTGTCTTTTTCACTTAAAGATGAGTAGGCTTTGTTTTCTTCAACCGTTCGGGAACTTTTGTTCTTAAGGGTGGTAAGTTCAGTCTTTTCTTTTTCACTTATGTCGGGCTTGAATGTTTGAAAACCATCGTTCATCACCATGAGTGAAACGCGTGCGAAGGTATCCATGGGCTTAACGCGCCCACGGTCTACAATAGGCAGCCTTGCAAATTCTTGAATGTGGAATCCTTCTACGGGATCCACAGGTTGTGCAGCTTGAAAGTAGAAATAGGTGAATCCAAGAATTACTGCAATTGCTGGAACGATAAGGTTAGGTTTATGCATTGGAATTTGCCCTCTGTTTGAGGAAAGTATTAAGGTGCATGCCAAAATGAAGGAGCATGCCAAACGAAACAACCAGACAGGAAAGGTAAGGCATAATCCAGCCTGGATTTCTGACAACTTGAAGGATGGTGCCTTTATCGTTTGGAAGGAAACCAGATTGATAGAAAGTTTCGCCATCGTAGCGAAGCGGGTTATTCATGGAGATAAGTGTTTCCCTGTTTTCGTTAAGGCTTTCGTTAGACAGTTTGATTTTGCTGGAGAAGTTTTTTGGGGTATTAGTGCCTAGGTAGCGCTCGTGTTTGAATTCGATGAGTTCCATGGAGAAAGGTTTGTAAGATCGTTTAAACCTTAGTGCCATCTCTGTTTTGGTTCCATCTTCCGTAATAACCGATTGCGTTGGTTTTAAAGAAGAAAGGGAAAGCCATATGGAGGCAAGATAAGTGCCTACGCTTTTGCCTGTTTTTTTATCGATCAGGTTGATGTATGCGGAAGGCAGGTCGATTTTTTGATCTTTATCGGTACCCGAAGCCTCGTTCTTTTCGTTGGCCCGAATTCGAACGCCATCCCCAATGTTAGCGAGATTAGCAATCTCTTCTTTTTTATCAGGGTCGATTTCTTCGACTGAGGAATTATTCATGTACTTGATGATTTCGATGTCGAAAGGAAGAAGAGGGGTAGAAATCTTTCCTCCGGTCCTAAGAAGATGGTTTGGAATTACCACTACTTTTTCTTTTTTAGGAATCGACATGTCCGAAAAAGCAAGTTCAGGGCCGTTGACTTTTCCCATGAAGCCCGAAGTTTCTTTTAGTTCAAGATAATTGGTTACACCACCTTGCTCGATCGTCATGTTTCCTTCTGTCGCAAAGATGCCGGTGATTAATTCACCCAGCATTAAAAGAATAATCCCTGCATGAATAGAAATGATACCAATGCGTTTGGTTGAAAATTTAAATCTTACTGCATGGGCCGCTAGTAAGTTTGCAAGCATGAGCCCGCCTATAGTCCAACCGCCCGGAAATGGAAAAGAGCCTGGCCATTGCGCAGTAGGCGAAACCCAGCGGAAGGTTTGGCAAAATCGGGCGAACACTTGATTGGGGATGAACACATAAAAAGAGCGGAAGTAATCGCTTACCGCAGTCCAGATTGGGTTATCAACCTGAGCTAGAGTCCCTGCAAAAACCAAAATCAGGGAAAGCACAAATAACACCACGGTTAATTGCAGCGATGCAAGAGGCTTTAAAAGCTTCAAGAGGATGAATTGAGAATTTTTGTTAGGGTTGTATTTGTTGTTGTTTGGTTCGGTTTCGCTCATTATTTTGCTCCATCTGCAAATTGAAGAGAAGATACAAAGCTTTCGAAACTTTGCTTCTGCATTTTAACAACCGTATTTGGACCCTTCATCTTCACAAACCATGTGGTATCAGGTGTGCTTATTACCGCACCCAAAATCCGATCAGTGCTACCTTCGATATCAATGCATAATGCAACACTGGATTTTGTTTGAAGTTTGGTCAGCGCACTAGTGATCATTTCGGGCGATTGCGGCGCAAGGCCTACTTGTTGACGCCAACGATTGATGTTACTTTCCAACCCACCAGCAGGCCCAGCTAGAGGAGTAAGAGTGATGTCGGCTTTTCCAGCAGTTTCATTCACTTTGAATGTTGCAAGGCTCATCGCGGAATTAGGCACTTGCTCCCAAGTGTCTGGTTTCTTGAATTCCTTCACCCCAGGTGAGGCTTGATTTGAGGGCGGATTAGCGGGCATTTTCGGGAAAGATTTTGCGAAAGGTGGAGTCATTGCACCTTTTTTGCCTCCCGGCCCCGTGTAGTCTGCAAGTATTGCTTCAACACCCTGAATGGTTTCTTTTTTGATAACGGTTGGAAGGTCGCCCTCGGATACAGGCCCCAATCCTACTTGCTCGCGCCAACGATTGATGTTAGCAAGAATAGATCCCGCATCTTTGCCCAACTTAATAACAGTAAGTTCCAGCTTGGGATTTGCTTCGGGATCGATAAGGAAAGTGGCATAACGAAGTTCGTTGGTTTTGCCGGCTTTCCAATTGCTTGGGGCGTTCCATTGAATGGGTGGGGTAGAACCTTCCGCACTAAATCGAACGGTACGAACAAAGGTTTCAAAGTCTTCTGTTTTCGTAGAAAGTTTGCTAGCAGGGCCAATAAGTTTAAAGAACCAAGTAGAATCTCCCTTGGAAAATATGGCAGCCAACAAGCGAACGGGTTCACCTGTTGTGGAATTTCTTTCTGGTGGATCGAGTCGATTAACCTCGTAGGCTGTGATTTCTTCTTTTTTGCAACCTTGTGCTAGAAGGGTGAAAAAAAGTACCAAGCCAACTTTAAATAAATCCGTTACACTTTTTGTCATTCGATTTCCTGAAAAATATATCTTAGTAACTGTATTTTAGCTTAGGGCTGTAACTTCATGAAACAATTTAACGAAATAGTTTCTTCAATTTCTGGGGTTTGATTTTGTCGAGTGTTGTTCAACTTCAACTTCATGTTGATTACTTGGCTTTATAGTTCCGGTTTAGGAAGGCGGGTTTTTGGTGTCATCAAAACGAAATTCTTCATGAATCGGTCTTTCTTCACTTTGTCTGGTTCGGTCTCGCTGCATTAAAGCATATCTTCGGATTTGGTCATGTTTTTGAAAGGAAAAAGATGACCATAACCTAGCCCCATTCCATCCCGCAAGTAATAAAGCCAACCACCCAGCATTTAGGGTGCTATCTCCTAATTTAATTCCGGGACTGGGATTGCCCGTAATTGGTTCATAGAGCAAAAGTCCGCATCCGATAAGAATCCAGGTGGCACCCAAAAAAATATTCATGAACACAATCTCATTGTACTGTAAATGCAAACAGCTATTCTTATTATCTATCCAAACCCTGAAAGGTACAATCAAAATTATTTTGTTTGTACTGTAGATGTGTAATAATTGGCCCCTAGATCCCTTTTCCTTGTGGAGATTAAAATGCTGTTTGAAACACTTACCCCAGAGCTAATCAGTCTTTTACGCAAATATGACACTCCCACTATTTGTAATGTGGTCGAGTTGCTTGATTTAAGACCCAGATCTTCAGGCTATATGGATAAGCGAATTCAGGCATGTTTCCCCTCTCTTCCCCCTATGGTTGGTTATGCCAGCACTGCAACATTTAGGTCGGCTGCGCCACCAAGGGGTGGGAATGTGTATGCTGGGCTTTCTGGGCAACTCGAAGATTTTAAAAAGTTCCCTGGCCCTGCAGTTGTTGTGTTTCAAGATCTTGACGAACCTTCCGCATCTGCAACTTTTGGCGAAGTCATGTGCACCACCTATAAAACTTTTGGCGCTGCTGGCTTGATTACCAGCGGAACAGGTCGCGATCTTGATCAGGTTGCTGCAATTGATTTCCCTGTTTTCACTTCGGGTACCGCCTGCGCTCACGGCTATTGCCAAATCTTGGATATTGGAGTCGGCGTTCATGTTGGCGGAGTTACTATTTTTCCGGGTGACATTATTCATGCCGACAGAAATGGTGTAACCACCATCCCGCATGGCACCGCATCACTTATTGCCAATGCTTGTGCGGAATACATGGCTGCAGAAGCAGTAATCATGGATTATTTGAAAACAAACAAGCCCACGGTGGCAGGTTTTACTGCTGCAAGGGAAGAATGCAAGAAGCGAATTGATGCGTTGGGGGCAAGATTAACTGCGATGGTTTCGAAGAAGTAAGTTATTTCCCGAGGAAAGCGATCGAAACAAAAGTCGGCTTGTCGGTTGGGTTAAAAACAATCAAGGAGAGCATTCCGGGCTCTTTGTTTCGGAATGAAATGGAGGGCGCATCGCCTACATCATCTTCAAGTGCAAGTTGTTCATTGTTTTTATCCGTAACAGCAAGGTCGATGTCTTCGGAACCAACGCTACCCGAGGTGATAGCTAGGAGAGTGCTTTTACCGGAATCAAATTCGATGACTCTTGAACCCCCCGGCCCAAGGTTAAAAGATTGAGAGCTTTTCGCCTGGGCTCCATTGAGAAACTTGTACCCTTTTTCAGTAAGTATGGCGATTGCAGGGGTCATTTTTTTAGTGGCAGCGGCTTGATCATTTTGATTTGCATCATCGTTTTGATTCATTGCAAGGTTGTCATGATTTCTTTCAAGTAATTCATAAACATGAGAAATTTCGAGAGAAAAGTTCAACGCTTCGAGTGCAATACCCATCTTATCTGCGCTTTTTCTGATGATAAAAGTGTTGACTCCAACCACTCTGCCAAAATCATCGAAAAGCGGCCCACCGCTATTGCCCGGATTTAATGGCACAGTTACCTGCAAAAACATTGAATTCATCATTTTTCTTCCCACCGCAGAAATAATGCCATTACTTAGGGTGCGGGTTAGAATTTTATTTCCCCCACCTGGATGCCCGATCGCAAAAACATTTTCCCCCACCTGAGGAGTGTGCTTTTTAGGGGGAAGTGGAACAGGCTTGATAGATTGTTCTTCAAGCATATTTCGTGCGCCATGCACATCTATCAACGCAAGGTCTGAAGTCGGGTGAATATCTATGATGCGAGCAATTGTCGGGTTGATATCAAAACTTTTGTCTGCATCATTTTTGTCGCCAGTAAAGAACTTTACACTCACGCCTTTTTGTTTGGCACCATCAACCACATGCCTGTTGGTGATCACATAATATCGGTTTTTGAAGCTCACAAGAAAGCCTGATCCGGATCCCACGCCTGGGTTGATGATGAGAGGAACGGAAGGAGCAAGTTTAGAAAAGAGTTCTTGAAGAGGAAGTTTTTGGTCACCTGGAACAGCCGTACCCAGCATAGTTTTAGTTGGTTCAGAAGGGTTTTTGACGATCAATGTAGCAGCAGCGTTGGGGGAATCATTAAAGATGGGCGACAACCAGATGGTTCTGTTGCCATTCGTAGCAAAGGTTTTTAAAGCAGGCCAGAAATTGGCTTCAAGTTTGCCATCGGTTCGGAACGAAAAAATTGAATCACCCGAGGTTGCGTCTTTTCTTCCTATTGCTTTACACAAGGATTGGAACGAGGATGAAAAGCGAGCATTATCATTTTCATCATACCCAATTTTTTCGTCAAATAAGGATCCATAAAGCTTAAGTTTTATCGATTGATTGGAGATTTTTTCAGCCTCGATCCCATTGCTTGACAAGGGCTTTTCCTTTAATGCTTTTAATAAAGTAACAGCTTCGGGATTTCCCTTTAAAGGGGCTTTTCCTTGCTCCTGCCATATCTTTAACAAATATCCGAAATCGCTTAACGATTCATAGGTAAGCCAGTCGAGTACCATATTTTCAGGGGGTTGGTCTTCTGGGATGATTTTTTTAAATTCTTCTAATGCATCAAGAGGCAATTCCTTCAAAAGTTCTGCAGCTTTTTTTAGTAATCCCTGCCCACGCCTTTCGTATAAAAACAGCCTGATTTTTTCCTCTGCGGGTTCTTTCGCAAAGGTTCCCAAATCTGCCAAGGCTGTGTTCGCTTCATTGCTACTTAGCAAGGCAACTGTTTTTTTGAGGACTTCGTCTTTTAACTCCCATACTTTTTGTCTGTGAACTAAAGATGCATTTGCGACTTTTTCCTTGTTCGCTGGCTTTGCTTTTTTTACCTCTTCACCTTTGACGACATTAGCTAGGATTTCTTTTTTTTCATTGGGTGAAGGTGTTTCATTTTTTAACCCGAATAAAAATATCATCGATCCAGACAGCAACAGTAAAAACAATCCAAATATTAGGCCAAAAATTGCAATGATCGGAACCGTGCGCGATGGCGCATTTGTGTTGGTTAAAGTTGAAGTTGGAATTTGTGGCGGGGTAAGCGAAGTTGGAATTTTGTTAGTTGATGCTGATTGAGGCAGTGCAGGCGGCGCAATATAAGAAGCATGAGTTCCAGAACCTTGGCCGGGGGGTGGTTGAATTAAACCGGGCTTTGATGCTGTGTTCGTTATTCTTTTTAAATCAACCCAATCTGAATTTCCCACTAAGCAAACTTTGGCCCGTGGCGACACGCCGCTATTCTTTGCCAACTCTTCCAAATGGGATAAAGAGAAGGGGCCTTTGGTTTGTTGCCCGGGTTCACTGAGCCAGTATTGCTGCATTAAGTAGCCTAGGTTTTGTTTACTTAAGGGATGACGTTTACCAATGTCATGGAATTTAAGCAGACTAATCTCTTTACAGCATAACCCATCCCTAGGTATGAATCTACCAAGAGTTGGTATTGTTAAATTTATTATCTTGGGCAAAATAACCTTCATGCGAAACGAATTGAATTTAATAGCCAACAGGCAGTTTGACCTTTTGGTGATTGGCGGAGGAATAACTGGCGCAGGCGTTGCACATGATGCTGCAGCCCGCGGGTTGAAAGTTGCATTGGTCGAAAAAAAAGACTTTGCCTCGGGAACCTCCGGAATTTCATCCAAGCTGGTTCATGGAGGCTTACGCTACCTCGAGCATGGTCAAATAGGGTTGGTTTATGAATCCTTGCAAGAGCGTGGCAGATTATTGCGAAACGCACCGCATTTGGTAAAATCATTACCCTTTTTATTGCCTGTTTACGCAGATTCTCGGGTGCCTAGCTGGAAATGGCGCGCAGGCCTGAAACTATACGACCTACTGGCGGGGTTCGCCAACATTGCGCCCAGTAAAACCATCGCCCCTTTTGACCTTCGAAAGCAAAATATCCCATGGGCTAAATTCCCGCCACTTTGCCTGCAATACTTTGATGCCCAAATGGATGATTCCAGACTTTGCATCGAAGTTATCGAGGCTGCCAGTCAAAATGGGGCAGCAGTTGCCAACCATCTTGAAGTAACTGCGTTGGATCTTTTTCCAGGAAGACTTTCTAGAATTCAAATGCGTGATTGCCTGACTGGCGAGCAAATTGAATGCGAATCCAAAGTGGTGCTGAATGCCACCGGGCCTTGGTCCGACCAAGTCAGAAAACTTGCGGGCGATACAGGCCCGGATCTTGTCAAACCTACCAAGGGTGTTCACATCGTCATGAGTGATGTTGGCTTGAATACTGCAATGCTGCTTTTGCACCCCAAAGATGGCAGAGTTTTCTTTATCATTCCTTGGCTTAATCGAACTCTCGTTGGCACTACGGATACCGAATGGGATGGGCAATTAGGCAAAGTTTCTGCTACTGCAGAGGATATTAATTACCTCGTCGAAGGATTCACTCATTTCTTGAAACCTGCTGCAAAACCCGAAGTTATACAGTCCTTTGCAGGGTTGCGACCCTTGTTCAATGCGGAAGCCTCGCCTTCCTCCAGATCCAGAGAGTTTAAGTTGCATCTGGGCCCTAGTGGCTTGTTTTCCGCAGTCGGAGGAAAATACACAACCTACCGAGCCATGGCGGAAGAAATCACCAACGCTCTTTGTGGAAAATTAGGTAATCACAATCGTTGCACTACCATGAATGCCCTTCTTCCGGGTGGATTTGCGATCAAACGAAAAGGGTTTGAAGCCAATGGCACCAAAGAGCTAGGCTGGAAGTATGGCTTGAATACGATTGATGCAATGCATTTGCTGAATCGTTATGGAAAAAGAGCTGGCCTTGTCGCGCAATATTGTTTGGAAAACAAGATGTTAGCGGAGAGAATCGATTTCCAATTACCAGACCTCATGTGCGAGTTCGCATTTCACAGGGATTTTGAGATGGCCCGTCTGCCTGATGATTTTCTTTATCAGCGCACTAGGTTGGGTTATCTGTTGGATGATCAAGCTTTAGAAAATGCCCGTATCCGAGTTGCACCATTCTGCAATAATTACCAAAACTAGGTTGTTATGTTTGCAATCATTATTTAGACCCAAGCAGATTTCCAAGGATATTATCCTGGGGATAGCTATGGCCTAGATGCTGCCTAAACCCTTCTGCAGCCTGCACGCCTATTTCTTTCCCTTGATGGGCGGCGAAGTTGCGCATCGAAATAAGGTATTGATCCATGCCATGATGTTTTAAAAGCCAATCGCGCTGGCTCGCATGGGCAGCAAGCATTTGCGCTTTTGTTTCAATGGTTGAGGTGATGTCAATCAGGAATTGAGGCACGACTTTATTACCCATGGGATCTACCCCTTCGATCGGGTCGCAATAATAGAGGTGCGGTATGTGAGGGATGGGCTTGATTGTAGGCGAGGCATCAAAATTCGGGATTGGGGCACAAAAAGCAGCGGCCCTAACGATCACGCTTGTTTGCTCGTGATCCATCATGTAGTCGGATGGGCTATGGGTGAAAATAATAGCGGGATTCACTTCGCGAATGAGACGGGTGACTTTTATAAGTGGTGCAGGAGAGTAAAAAACAAGCAGGTCTTTTTCTTCGATGCAATGGTATTGCCCTTCAATTATTGAAGCTGCATTTGCGCCTTCTTTTCTTCGTATGCCTGATATCTCTTCGGGGCCTAGCGTTGCAGACCCGCAATCCCCCGCAGTCATGGTTGCAATGTGTACTTTAAACCCTTTTTCCTTTACCAACCTTGCTAGAGTACCGGCACATAAAAACTCTGCATCATCAGGGTGTGCAAGCACACAAAGTATTGTTTTATTCATGGCTTGTTTAACTTGGTGCAATCAAGGCTTGGTTGGCAAGTCTTTCTTGGGTTCGGTCATTAATGGTGGTTCTGTGGTTACAGTATTTTGAGGCTTCTTCGGAGTCAGGTTTTTCCTGGACATGAAGGTGGAGATCACATGTTCTTCAATCAAGGGTTTTCCTTGATCATCTTTTTGATCAAATGGCCCAGGAATCAAATCCACATCTTGGAAAGGTCGGGGTGAAATAAGGGAAACAATCGGCAACCAAGTGGGAATCACACCTGGGAAAAGCCCTGCATGAGATAAAGCAATACCTGCAAATTCAAGCTGCTGCAACCTTTGCAGAATTTGCTGCTTGATCAATTGGCCCTCTTCGCGATCGAAGAGGTTTAAGTAACGGAACTGTACTTCGTACGAGCTTTCTTGGGTGGAGGAATCCAGCCCAAATTCAGTCAAAACACGAAGATCTTTGTCGCCAACCCTTTTGGTGGTGAGAAGCACTTTCTCTTTCCAATCAGAGATGGATTCTTTTTTGCGATAGATTTCGAGAGCAGCTCGAGGGTTATCATGAAGCCTTTCGGTTTCTGCTTCGAAGAATTGTTTTCTACAGTTCATGGTCGCAGGCTGTGCTTCGGCTCGGGCACGCACATAATGATGCATGAAATTGCTCATGTTTCTGTAAACATCGAGTTCTTTAAGGAACCAAACCGCTTGGTAGCGATCTTTTTCTTCGGGAGACATTTTGTCTTCGCGCAAAGTTGGAGGCTGCTCGAATTCACCAATGTTCGCAGCTTTTCTGAACTCAGCAGCAAGCTTTCGCTTTACAGCTTCATCTTCAGCAGATTTGAACATCATATGGTTCTGCTCTGCGTGATCTTGCCACATGCGGGCTGCATCTTCCCATGCTTTAAGAGACCATTTATCACGGCCATTCCCAACAAGGGCGGGGGCTCCATCACTAAAATTATCGCCATCGAACCAGCCATAGATTCTCCATCCAGTATCATCAAACCAGCCTTCCTGCTGTAATCTTTCGCCTATATAACTTTGTGCCCGGGCAGGGTAATTTCTAAAAATTAGCGTTGCTATGTTCTTTGGCTTACGTTGCAGGTTTCTATCCACTATGGGTTGGGTAGAACCAGGCAATACATCTGCCGGAGGTATTGGCTCTTGAGAATAAGAATACCAAGCACGCGCATCTGCGAAAGCATCGAAATCATCACCCAAGCGCGATTCATGGGTTAACTCGCCTGGTAAAAATTCTACTTGTGGCTTCTCAACACGCCTTGGGGCAGGCAGCACTGGGAACCTTTGTTCCACGGGTTTTAACTTGTCCTTCTTGGCTTCCCAAGCATTAGGTGGTGCAGGCGGGGTATCTTCAAATAAAGATGGTACTACTTGATTATCAGATAGAAACCCGATTACCGCATCGACTGATTCGCATGAAAATTGCCTTGCTTGTTCATACTTTGTTTCTTTGCGGATACCATCGCGCAACCTGCGAACCAACTGCGGATGATCCTTACAGAAATTATCGAATTCGCGCATCGCCTTTTCGATACGGCCCTTCATCGTCTGATTGGTTGGGTTTTCTGCAAGATAGGATGCGAATTCGGCCCATCGCAATTCTTTGCCTTCATCGGTGAATACTCTGAATCGGGAAGGGTCTCGCTCGCTGGGCGGGATGCAGCTTAGCTGAAATATCGATCGTAAAGTATTGGTTTCATCGCTTTGACAAATCTTGTGCTGGTTGTAAAAACCAATGTTGAAACGCAGATCTGGGTGATGCCGGTTTTGCTTTTCACCCTCTGCAAGCAGTTCGATACCACGAGTGATATAAAAGTACTTATCTTTCACTCTGTCAGATTCCACCGAGACGTTATAAGCAAGATTCCAGCTTTGAAATAACCATGGTGTTATGAAGTAAGGCTGTAATTTAGTTAACGAACGAACCAATAATTCGAGTTCATTCCACTGGTTCTTCTTTTGTTTATCAATTGCAGAAATCCAAAGCGCACAGGTCGCAAGCCCTCTTGAACCGGTGAGCGTGAGGCGAATTACAGAACCAGATAGTTCTACATCGCCTCGATTGATTTCCCGGATTGCAAGTTTGCTAGCCTGAGCGTCAATGTTGTAGTGGCGCCAAAACCAGGCGAATGTAAACAAAACAATGATAAGTCCGATATAGATGAACTTACGATCTCTTGCCTGTTTTTGAAAAGGACTTGCCATGCTACACCTCTAACCTGAAAGAAAAACCAGGGTATCAATTGAATCAAGAAGAAGCGATTTCGCGCCAGCTCAGCAGGAAATACGCCAGTATTGCCCACGGAGCTAAATAGCCAACCAATATAAGAGCGTTTAATATTATTTGAGTTCCTGAGATATCGAAACCTTCTGCAACAAATACAGTGAAATCCAGCCTCTCAACATCTGGAATTATATCCAGCAACCTGCGAATTATCCATCGGAATAAAACATCACTGGTCGTGGCTATTTGGTTTGCAGTCGTTTGTTCTAAGGGCGCAGCCATGTTCTCTCTTCTTACCAACCTGAAGAGTGCTTCAACTGGCCCACCACCAGGATTTACACCCATCGCAACTTGCTGAATGAACTCTTGAACTAATCCACCCATGTATAAAATCATGGTGAAAAGCAGGCTGATAACACCAGTAAGATAAGTGCTAAGGCAAACTGCAATTCCAGTAACCAAGCACATGCGCAACCAAAGCCCCATCGAACCCTTGAAGAAGTTCAGCGAGAACCAAAGTTTTTCATTGGTGGAGTCTGGGTCATCTGCACGGAAGTACAAATCGTATTTTGCCATACCAATGTACTGCGTCGGATCAAGGCAAATCACTTTTACTTTGATGGGCTCAATTGCTCTGTTCGAGCTAGGAAGTTCGGTGGCCCTATTATTATCGGCAGTGTTTGCATTTTTGAATAACCCCGAAGGGACATCCAAGGAAAGTGTTTGGTAATCGAAGATTGGCTTACTAGGGTAAACAAAATAGCCATACTTTTCAGCGAGTTCATTTTCGATCTGGGCATCGGATTTGCCATTACGGTTTAGCAGTGCCTGCCTTTTTTCTCGTTCATAAATTTTGTCATCACCCTCTCGATAGCGCCAAGTTTGGAAGGTGAAAGAGCAAGCCACGCCCCGGTTTTCACGGCCCTTGGTTGTACGATAAATGTCGAAGGTGAATTCTGCACGAACCTTTTCCCGGTCTGAAAGATTTGCTGGGGGAAAGGGGAAAGTCCAAATTGCAGTTGCGGTGCCTTTTCCACCCATGCCAGGCCCTGCGATGTAACTGCGATATTCCCACTCGCGCCCTACATTGTCACCTTTTTTGTCGTTTTCTGTGTTTAAAAAACTCAGATCACCATATAGCGGGACTCGAGCTTTTAAACTTTCAGAAGCTGCAGCAGGGTCGATCCCTCGAATCACATACAGCAGACTTGTTGCAGTCATTACAAATAAAATCACGCTCATTAATGCAGTGAAACCTAAAAACCTTCCAACAACGATTTCAAATCTTTCAACAGGTTTGGTAACAATCGTGTGGATGGTTTGGCTTTTAATATCTGCGGGTATGCTAAAGGCTGCAAGTAATGAAGAGGTTAATAAAAACAAAGGCGACATCGCCCAGTACACAACCTGGACATAACTACGAACCTGATCTTCTGGCTTGTAGGGGATGAACCAGCTTGCAAAAAGAAAAATAAGCAACAGGGCAGCAAAGGCGTAAACAACTTTTCTGCGTAGTGCCTCTTGGAAGCTTAATTTGGCTAAGCCGAATATGCGCCTTAGGCTAAACCTAGGTAGGTTGAAAATAAAAGGCAGCAAGATTGCAGCAAGACAAAGAGCGCTAGCAAGGAGCTGGAAGTTTTCGAGGAATTTTGCGTTTTGCAAAGCCTCATATTTGTTTGCATTAGTAAACCGTAATCCAATGGTTATTACAAACAGAATCAACCCAGAGCCTGCCAGCGCACTAAATAATATCTTCTTCCAAGCTGGTACCCTGTTTTTATCAACCGCAGAGGTTCGTAGCCATCCAAATACCAGCCATAACAGCAGGCCTAGGAAGGCAAATCCACCCACACTTTGTACCCATTGCAAGATTCCCGAGGGAACATCCACCCAGGATAAAGGGTCTCGTTCAACGAACAACGTTGCAAATATAAAGGAGTCCATGTTTCAAAAGCTCCGGCTTTTCCTTTTGCTATACCCAAGCGAAATGTTGAGGTTATTTTGTTTTGACATCAGAAGGTAAAAACCTTCTGCCAGGATGAGCTTTGCTCTCTTCCACAATATGAAGGAAATAATCTTCCAGAGTAGTGGTCGGGTGCCCAAGGGAATCCAATTTTCCACCATGACGAGTCAGAACTTCGGTAAGTTCATTGCGCAATGTGTCATTAATTTGCAAGCCGCTCGCTCTAAGCTCTAGCCTGTTTACATCTTGCAAGAGTTCTTTCACATTACCATAAGCTTGCAATTCGCCTAAATTTAGAATGGCAATTCGATCGCAAATATCTTGTACATCTTCCAATCGATGGCTGCACATGATGACTGTTTTGCCTTGATCGCGAAGTTCGACAATCAGGTTTTTCATCCATCGGGCGCCTAGGGGGTCCAAACCGGAAGTCGGTTCATCCAAGATCACAAGATCTGGGTCGTTGATCATTGCCTGAGCCAAGCCAATTCGTTGCCTCATCCCTTTTGAGTATTCTTTAAGGATGCGTTTGCGGTTTGATGTCAAACCAACTCGCTCGATCCATTCTTTGGAACGATCGTTTCTGGTCTTGGCGTCCATGTTGAATAATCTGCCATAAAAATCTAAGGTCTCTTCAGCATTAAGGAAGCGGTAGAGATAAGATTCTTCGGGCAGATACCCGATGCGTTCATTTTTGGTAACATCGGCTGCTGGTTTACCAAACACAAAGGCTTCCCCATCGGTGGGGAAGAGCAGGCCTAAAAGCAGTTTGATGGTGGTGGTTTTCCCAGAGCCGTTTGGCCCCAGCAAACCGAATATTTCACCTTTTTTGATTTCGAGGTTCAAGGCACGCAGCGCAGTATGCTTCTGGCGGCCCCAAAAATCGCGGTACACTTTTGTAAGCTTGCGGGTTTCTACGATTACTTCACCAGACATGAACACCTCTATTGCACTTGTTTCCTGAAAAATATCAAACAGATACAACTGTCAAGCAGAGCGACCTATCTTATTTATCAGTACACTTAAACACAGATTAACTGAGTATCTTATGTACTTCGTAGTATGAAATATTTTTCACATGCTACTTTTGATTTATCCTAATACTACCAACGACTGATATCAAGTAATAAGAATTGGAACTTGTGAAGAAAAATGAATTTTATTGGCACGGGGGTTGGGTGTGAAGAATTGGTGAACTTTTTACTGTAAAAACTATTGTCCCGGATCATTATTCCTACAACTTGATTTAAGCCGAATGCTCTTAACTGTAGGGCACCCATTTCCCTGCAAGGGAAAGTACTTCGTTGGGCTTGAATCCTGCTTTATATTCGAGCGATTGGCAACCTTTGACATAATAACCCATGTAGACATGCGGCAAACCCCTTCGCTTTGCCTCGTTTATCAAGGTCATTACATTCCATATTCCGATGCCATGGGAATAAAAGTTTGGGTCGTGAAAAAAATAAATCGCAGATAAACCACATTTTAATGCATCCACATACCCCACACCGCAAAGTTTCCCGTTTTCACGATACATCCATTGCTCTACTGGAAATGGGTTGTCGAGAAACGAACTATCGAAAGAAAATTCGTCCCGATCTTCTTTGATAGGCCAATCCCTTGAAAATGACCTTTCCGCATGAAATCTGTCATACAGATCCATGATTTCATCGGTGAGGGCTGGTTCTTGTATTTCCAAGTTGATGCGACCATGATTTGCTTTGAAATTGCGTGCCTGGCTTCGGTTTGGTTTGTAAGCTGTTACGGGGATTCTGAGCGATTTGCATTCATTACAATTTTCGCATCTGGGCCTGAATACTTGCCGGCCAAAGTGCCTCCATCCTGCCAGCAATCGTTGTTCATATTCCATACTCGACATTTCTATTATTAGATCGCATTCGGTTATGCTTTCTTTGTCTGCTAAGTAATGGCAGGTATCTGGTGGGGTTATAATATTTAACGATATTTGCATCTTGGCCTTCCATGGAAAGCGGTACTCGGATTTAAATACTATTGCCTTGAACCTCAATCATTTCAAGGCAATAGTATTCATTTAGCAGCCTCGAAGGTTTGTGCTTGAAAGGCTGCAAAATGGTTGTAAAGGATTTTGTTATATAATTTAAAGGATCTTTTTTATGGCTTATCAGCATGAGGGATTATGCAAGCTTGCGGAATTTTGTGGGATTGAAAGAGGTTATTATGATGCGGGGGGGAAGTGGGTTAATTCTTCTAATGAAGCATTTATCGCTATATTAAATCAGTTGGATGTACCTATAAATCATCCGGATGAATCTCCACATTTTTTGCATTCAAAGTCGCTTTTAGCTTGCTCCAAACCACTTGAACCCGTAAGTGTTTCTTGGTTTTCAGCAGAGCAGGGGTATGCAGAAATCCCCTTGCTGCTACCCAAAGATTCATTCCAAGGGGTTTGCAAAGCTCGTTTGAATCTTGAAAATGGCACACAGATTATTTGGGAATTCTCCACTTTTGAACTGATTGTATCTTCTACGAAGTCCGTTTTTGGTAACGAGTTTGTTACGCTCCAAATTGAAGTTCCTCAAAAAATACCCCTGGGTTGTCATCTTTTTAATCTTGAAGGCCCTTTTGGTAATTTTCAATCTGCGCTTTTGGCTGCCCCCAAGAAGGCCCATGGCGCAACTTTCGAGCGCCAACAAAGAAACTGGGGCATTTTTCTGCCCTTATATGCTGCAAAATCTGACCGAAACTTAGGTGCGGGCGACTTTACCGACCTTGAAAACCTCATCGAGTGGACAGCTAAGCAGGGTGGAAAAGTCGTTGGCACCCTTCCTTTGCTTTCTGCCTTTCTTGATGAACCTTGTGAAATTAGCCCTTATTCCCCTGCAAGTAGGTTGTTTTGGAATGAATTTTATCTTGATGTCGAAAGAATTGCAGAGTTCGAATATTCGCCCGATGCTAGGAAATTGTTTCAATCTCCAGAGTTCCAGCGCGAAGCAAAAAGTTTAAGAGATCTGGATTTGGTCGATTATCCAAGGGTTATGAGGCTTAAAAGACGAATCCTAGAATTACTCGTTCTAGATTTTCTGCAAACTTCCAATCCTGTTAGAAAAGCAGCATTGGATGCTTATATTGCCAAAAGACCTGAGGTCTTGGACTTTGCGCTTTTTCGTGCCAATGTTGAAAAATTCAAAGCATCTTGGCATACATGGCCTTCAGATTTAAATGCAGGCGCCTTAAATGATAACGATGTCGACCCTTTGGTTCGGTATTATCACATCCTTTCTCAATGGTGGGCTGAAGAGCAGATTACTAATGTTTCTGGAAAGGCTTTGCATTTTGGTGCCAAGGGGCTTTACTTGGATTTACCTCTAGGCGTAAATGCTGATAGTTACGATGTGTTTCGGCACAGAGAACTTTTCGCAATGGGCGCTTCAGGCGGGGCTCCCCCCGATAGTTTCTTTACCTTGGGGCAAGACTGGGGTTTCCCTCCTCTTAGGCCAGATAAACTTTTAGAAAACAAATTAACTTACCTGCGAAGTTGCCTTACACACCATATGAAGCATTGTTCCATGCTTAGGGTGGACCACGTGATGGGCCTACACAGGCTTTATTGGGTGCCTAAAGGCCTGGGAGCTAAGAATGGGGCCTATGTTCGTTACAATTCGGAAGCAATGTATGCTGTTTTTAATTTGGAATCACATAAACACAAAGCGTTTATCATTGGGGAAGATTTAGGAACAGTGCCCCCCGCGGTTCGCCCGACGATGAAAAATCATGGTTGGCATCGGCTTTGTGTAGGGCAGTTCGAGATAAACCCAACAGAGGGCAGGGTGCTTAATGAAACTCCTGAAGGGGCGGTTGCCAGTATAAACACACACGATTTACCTACTTTCGCCTCCTATTGGCTGGGCACCGATATCGCAGAAAGAGCGGATATGGGCTTATTTACAAAAGAAGAGGCACAACAGGAACAGACTGCACGAAAAATTATGCGTGAAGCTGTATTAAAGAGACTTGGTGCGGAAATCCATGAGGAAATTACTGCGTTAGAGCAAGAAAAACAGATGGAAATGGTATTGGGAAGTATCTTTGATGAATTAACACAAAGTAATGCTGGCACTGTACTTGTGAACTTAGAAGACGCTTGGTTTTGCAGGGAACCGCAGAATGTACCAGGAACTTGGAAGGAAAAACCCAATTGGAGGCATAAATCAAGGTTCAAAGATGCGGAATTAGACGGTGTGGCGTATTTAATGAAGATCCTGGGAAAAATAAATCGAGCAAGAAATAGCTGAATTTTAAGTGTTTTTTGAAGCTTTACAAAAAATTTCTTGCACTCCCCTTGTCTTGGAGCTCCACAGCCCTAAAAATCATTATGTGTACTGGATAAATGTTACGACACTTAGCCAGTAAACGACACAGAGCTTCCAATGGGAGCTTTTTCGGTCTTTGACAATTAGGCAGCGGTAAGAAGTTGCATCGCAAGATCAAACAACAAATTAGAGTAATCTAAGTCGAGTTGTTGAAAGTGAACTTTGCGAGAGCCTTTAGAATAGAGAGAACTTAAGGATCGTTACATTTGATTAATATTTTCTTAGCGGGAAGTATTAATCGTAATCTGGAAGTCGATTTTTAGTTTTTTTCAATTTGTGGAAACATGAAGAGGAGAAGACGGGATCGATGCGTCCAAATTACTAAGGGCATGTGGGGGATGTCTTGGCACCAAAAGACGATGAAGGGCGCGGAAAACTGCGATAATCCCGGTGGAGCTGTTAAACAAGCGTTGAGACCGGGGTACCTGAATGAGTTTACACTGAATACATAGGTGTATGCGGCAAACTCGGAGAACTGAAACATCTCAGTACCCGAAGGAAAAGAAAGAAAAATCGATTCCGTAAGTAGCGGCGAGCGAAAGCGGAACAGCCTAAACCAATTGGAATTTCTAGTTGGGGTTGTAGGATCAGACTTAAGACTGAGTATACCTAACCAAAGCGTCTGGAATGTCGCACCATAGACGGTGAAAGTCCCGTAGGTAAAAGGTAGAGACAGTTTGTTTGACACCTGAGTAGGGCCGGCCACGTGGAATCCGGTCTGAATCTGCGGGGACCATCCCGCAAGGCTAAATACTCTTTGGTGACCGATAGCGAACAAGTAGCGCGAGCGAAAGATGAGAAGAAACCCGATAAGGGTAGGATAGTGAACCTGAAACCACATGCCTACAAGCGGTCGGAGCCCAGTGGCGCAAGCCCGGGTGACGGCGTGCCTTTTGCATAATGATCCGGCGACTTACCGTCATCAGCCAGGTTAAGCCGTTCTGCGGCGGAGCCGAAGCGAAAGCGAGTCTGAATAGGGCGAATGAGTTGGTGGCGGTAGACGCGAAACCACGTGATCTACGCATGGGCAGGATGAAGTGAGGGTAACACCTCATGGAGGTCCGAACTCACTAGTGTTGAAAAACTAGGGGATGACCTGTGCGGAGGATTGAAAGTATCATCAAACGTGGAGATAGCTCGTTCTCTCCGAAATAACTTTAGGGTTAACGTCGTGACAGATGACATTGGGGGTAGAGCGACTGAATGCGCTGGGGGGCCTACCAGGCTACCCCTCGCAACCAAACTCCGAATACCAATGTACCTTATCACGGCAGCTAGACGGTGGGGGATAAGCTTCATCGTCGAGAGGGGAACAACCCAGACCGCCCGCTAAGGTCCCTAAATCATGCTCAGTGCGAAAGGAAGTTGGATTCCTGAGACAGCCAGGATGTTGGCTTAGAAGCAGCCATCATTTAAAAAGTGCGTAATAGCTTACTGGTCGAGGAGTCCTGCGCCGATAATGAACGGGACTAAGCATGATACCGAAGCGGCGGGTATAGTAATATACGGTAGGAGAGCGTAGCACACTAGATTGAAGGGGTACGGACAACGAGCCCTGGACGAAGTGCTAGTGATCATGCCGGAACGAGTAACGATAAAACAGGTGAGAATCCTGTTCGCCGAAAACCTAAGGTTTCCTGGGGAAGGTAAATCCGCCCAGGGTTAGTCGGAACCTAAGATGAGGCCGAAAGGCGTAGTCGATGGACGGCAGGTTAATATTCCTGCACCGATTTTGTAGACAAACTGAGTGACGCTGGCAAGGAAAAGATCGGCCTGTTAGATTAGGCCGTCCCGAAAGGGCGAGGGCGTTTACGATCCCGAAGTCTTCGAGTTGACAGACAAGAAAAACCTCAGCGCGGACGAAACAAAACGCCCGTACTAAAACCGACACAGGTAGGTGAGATGAATATTCTAAGGCGCTCGAGAGAACGCTCGTGAAGGAACTCGGCAACATAACCCCGTAACTTCGGGATAAGGGGTGCCCTCCTCAGGGAGGGCCGCAGTGAAAGGGGTCTAGCGACTGTTTACTAAAAACACAGGTCTCTGCGAAATCGTAAGATGATGTATAGAGACTGACGCCTGCCCGGTGTCGGCAAGTTAAGGAAGAGGGTTAGCCGTAAGGTGAAGCTCGCAACCGAAGCTCCGATAAACGGCGGCCGTAACTATGACGGTCCTAAGGTAGCGAAGTTCCTTGTCGGGTAAGTTCCGACCTGCATGAATGGCGTAACGACTGGACCACTGTCTCCACGAGCGACTCGGTGAAACTGTAGTTGTTGTGAAGATGCAACATACCCGCAATTAGACGGAAAGACCCCGTGAACCTTTACTGCAGCTTAGTATTGGGTTTAGAACCAGCATGCGTAGCGTAGGTGGGAGGCTTTGATCTAGGCGTTCAGGCGCCTAGGGAGCCAACAAATGAAACACCACCCTTGCTGTTTTTGAATTCTAACCCCGACCCATGAATCTGGGCGGCGGACAGTGCTAAGTGGGCAGTTTGACTGGGGCGGTCTCCTCCCAAAGAGTAACGGAGGAGTTCAAAGGTACCCTCAGCCCGGTCGGCAATCGGGCAACGAGCGTAAAGGTAGAAGGGTGCTTGACTGCGAGTCTCATCAGACGAGCAGGTGCGAAAGCAGGACTTAGTGATCCGGCGGTGCTGGATGGAAAGGCCGTCGCTCAACAGATAAAAGGTACTCCGGGGATAACAGGCTTATCTCCTCTGAGCGTTCATAGCGGCGAGGAGGTTTGGCACCTCGATGTCGGCTCATCGCATCCTGGGGGTGGAGAAGCTCCCAAGGGTTTGGCTGTTCGCCAATGAAAGCGGTACGTGAGCTGGGTTTAGACCGTCGTGAGACAGGTCGGTCCCTATCTGTTGTGGGCGTAGGATACTTGAGCAGTTTTTTCCCTAGTACGAGAGGATTGGGAAGGACGTACCTATGGTGTTCCTGTTGTCACGCTAGTGGCATCGCAGGGTAGCCACGTACGGCTCGGATAAACGCTGAAGGCATATAAGCGTGAAACCCTCTGCAAGATTAGGTATCCATGTTCTTAGAACGAAGACTCCTTGAAGACCACGAGGTTGATAGGCTGGGTGTGCAAGGCTAGCAATAGTCTTAGCTGACCAGTACTAATAGTCGATTGTTTGGACGCATTGATCCTTTTTTCTCTTCAGGTTCTCCAAATGTTTCCACTTCTTACCGCTGCCTATCTGTCACGATCTTCCCGGTGAGCTTATCTAGATGGCCACACCCGTTCCCTTTCCGAACACGGCCGTTAAGCATCTAGAGCCGATGGTAGTCTGTTAAGGGCGAGAGTAGGTTATTGCCGGGTTTTTAAATAACCTCCCTTCGGGGAGGTTATTTTTTTATTCTTCACTTTTCTTTATCACTTCATTCATTTACCGCACTGCCTTTTTTTTATTTATTCCCTACTCCTTCTTATTTCTTTTTTTTCTTATGTGCTTTGTGCCCAAGTGGCATAAGCTTGTTCTAATTTCCCTGCCTGGATATATCATTTTTTCGTTTCACAATCCTTGCGCGCAAGCGAAGGAAGTTCTTATCGAAAGGCGGATAATTAATCCGCTGGTTCGCACTACTTGCCTTTGCAAATGTATTATTGCTCTTAAGCCCCACTGCGCTGCCCACTCTTACCTACAAATAATTTATTATACCGTGTGCATAAATGTCTTTCTGAGCCGTAAGCGTCTGCGACGGTAATAAATAATCGTCACTGAAAACCCCCAAGGTAGAATAGCCAAGGCAGGAAATCAAAGTGGCAAGGTGTCTGGTGTTTCTTAGCTGTTTAAAGTCATTCTCACCGCCAAGATGCAAAGAGCGCAAAGGAAGACAAGAAATCCGAACTTATCTGGTGCTTTTTAGCGTACTTTGCGTCTTCGCGGTACAGATACTTGGTTTTGGAGTTTTTCAGGGAAGACTAATTTCGGATGAAGGAATGAGTACAACCGTCGTGACGCATCCGGCTCTGAAAGATATGTCTGTAAGAGTGAGCACTTCGCTAGATGGGTCTGCTTTTTCTTTAATGCTTGTATTTCTAGATTCCCTTCTTTCGCAGAGAATTACGGAAATGGGTAAAAAATGGTTTTTTCCCGGGAAAGCCAACCACCTGATTGGCTGGATTAAATCGGTCCCTGAGCAACTAATACCGGCCAGTTCGACAAGCTCACTGATCGTACAAGGAAACCAGGCCCCTGAGTTTGCCGAAGGGCCACACCTTCGTCACGCTCAAATCTGGTCCCTGAGCTTGTCGAAGTGGTTAGCCTTGTGCGTACTCGTTACTTTTGCCGCACCGCCTTTGTCAACTTCGCGTATGCGGAGTTCCATTCTTATTCTTTTTTTCACTGCCCGTTTTACAATCACGAATTCTTCCTTCGCTTGCGATGGTATATATTGATCTTATCCACTCGATGCCCACTGGTTAATGGGGAGTGGAAGACGAAGTCAATGCGGGGCGAGAGCGTTTTACTCAATGACATCTTTTAGAGTTCTGCCTGAGGTTTGGGCCTGCTTCGCGCGTATTCGTTACCCTTGCCGCACCGCCTTTGTCAACTTCGCGTATGCGGAGTTCCATTCTTATTCTTCT
>CALARU010000313.1 GCA_937888715.1 uncultured Planctomycetaceae bacterium
AAGGTGATCGTCGCAATATTGATCAGTAGAAATTTCACAAATGCATTAATAGGCCACTCTCTAACGAGGAATTGCAACACTAACACTAAAGGTAGATGGATAATATAAAGCCAGTAAGAAGAATCTGCTAAATAGCGAATGAGGATGTTTTCTTTCTTGATAAGTGCATGAAACATTCCCATCATTCCAAATGCCATGTTCCATATTAAAAGTGTTTGCAGCAAAAGGTTCAGTGGTAAGTTGTCCTTGAATACAATCTCTGCAGGAAAAATTATAAACAAACCCAAAGGTAGCATGAAGTACCAAAAGCGTGTGAGTTTACAGGCGGAATCATTTAAGTCGAAGTAGATCAAGCCGAAGCTGAAAAAGATCATGTAATAAAACAACATGTGTGGGGGAGGGAGTATCCCGGTATAAGTGTCTGGGCCAAGTATTTCACCCATCAGGCAAAGAGGCAACAACGGTGCGGGGATTAAAATATATAGCATTGTCTTTTTAAGAATGCGCATGGTGTTGGTGTTTAAATTGCGAAATAAAAGGGAGCCTAGTTTAAAAAAAACCAGAAAGAATGGAAGCATCCAGCAGAGAAACCAAAGAAACCAGAGGTGATCAAAAATACTGGTTTTAAACAAATGCATTGGTTTGTTACCGAAATTTATCTGGAAAGAAGTTGAAGTAAGCCAAGATTGATAGCGTTTATAAAATTCAATTTGTTCTTTTGGGTTGGTTATTTCGATTGTCTTGGCTTCGTCTTTTGAATTGGGGGTTAAAAACTGGTTTAACAATAATCTGCTACGAACGCTGATTCTTCCTGAGGTTAAGTCAGTTTCATCGGGTGGTTGAATGCCAAGAATATTCAAAATTGAGGTTGTGTTATTGGAATCTGCAAAAGTACCTTCCAGAGCGGTGAAACCAGCTTTGCTGCGTTTGCTGGTATTGGCATCTTGAAATAAAAGAAGTTTTACAATTGCATCTCTGCCCAAAAAAGCTGCGCCATGCAGTGCGGTGGTATCGTCCTTGTTGGTTAAATTTACATCTACACCTAGCTTGATTAATTCGGAAACGGTTTCGAGATCTCCTATCATTGCTGCCCATGAAAGGGGTGTTACGCCTAATTTTTTGTCTGGTTTTTCAATTTCATCCGGGTTGATGAGGAATAGATTGATGGTTTTTCTGTCGCCTTTGCGTATTGCCCCTGCAAGCGAATTTTCATCCAAGTGCACACTTATCGAACCGGCTTTGACTGTTTCTCTTGAAACATAACCTAATAGTGGAATAATGGTGAAACTCCCAATCAAGCAAGGCAAAAGAATGCGGAGTGTTCTTTGTAAAATCAATGATTTGATATTTCTTTTGCGAAAAATCATCATGGTGAAATAACCACTCAGGATGAAAAACAGGGGCATTCGAAAGCCATGAACGAGTACTAAGAAAATAATAAAAATCGTAGGTTGTGTAATATCCTGAACAGGCCAGGGAAGTGGAATAAAACTTAGGGATGCATGCAATCCAATGCCAAGAAACATTGCAAATGCACGCAAAGCATCCAAGTCATGTCTGCGATCTTGATTTTGAATCTTGGGAATCTTGATGGTTAAGTTCTCGATCATAGGAAATTCCAGAAAGGTGTTTATTTATCTCGGACTGCGTTAAGTACAAATTGCCAGGATGGATAAATCGACGCTGCACGACTGGTTGCTTGGCAGTACACTTCCGAAATATTTTTGTCAAACGCTGCAGCAAGTTCTAAAGAGTGCCCGCCTTTTTTTGGATCAAAAAGATGCCCAGCTTTATAGTTCTCATCCCCAGATTCTGCGCGCTTGCGATCAAATGCGACTATTGATTTGACGAACTCGGGGTGTTTTTTCTCACCCGAACAAAAAGGCATAAGAAACTTGACCGACTTTTCCAACGATGCACCACTTTTTGATTTGTAGGTGTAAAGATTGGTACCATTGTTATTAGCCGCTATCGCAAGTTCCAGTAAGGGTTCGACATCGTAGCAGTGGTAATGCAATGCATCGCGCTCGTGAAAATCAATACTTGATCCATCAGGCCTGAGATTTACCTCGATCTGCCTTTTGAAACTTTCGATTGCATAATCGATGTATTTCTTTTCTGCGAGGGTGTAACCAATTAGCCCCACGATTTTAAGGCGGTGGCTCTGCCAATTATTCTTGGATATGCCATCACCTTTTCTGGCATGGATCAACCCCATGGCAATTTGAGTGTCCGCTACTTTGCGCATCCAAGTCTGGGCACTTTTTTTCTCTGCGGGGGAAAACTGGGATTGTGTGAGATCAAAAGCGAAGAAAAGATCATCGAGCGTGGTTTCATCGATTGGGTTACCCGTTGGCATATTTTGTTGTGCCCAAGCCAGTATGAATTCGCGTGCCTTATCTGCGTATTGGGTATCGCCTGTTGCAGCGAAAGTATAAGCGAACAAGTACATTTTCCGCATATCTCCGAGGCTTTCGCGAGTTTTGATTGCAAGAGGATCGGTCTTCAGTTTGCCTTCGCCCTGTATGACCCGTATAGGATTTGGCTTATCATTAAGTGCTTTGTCTACAGCGCGTTTTAAGGTTTCAAAACGAGCCTTGGCATCTTTATCGGTTTTAATTAGCTCTATCAACTTGGTACGTTGTTTGGCGTTAAGGCTGATGGGGTTTTCAATGCCAAGCAGGGTCAAACCCAGCGCTGCTAGCAAAATCATAGGCTTCATGTTTAATTTAAACTTCACTATTTACTGAGCGTTAATTGAGTTCACACAAACAGAAGTATAGTCAAAGTGATTTTACTTATAAAGATGAAACCCAAGGTGAATTAAAAAATGCCATCAAAACAGTGTTAAAGTGTTTTGATGGCATTTAGGTAATGAAATTTGAACTAAGAGAACCTTTGTTGATTCTTAGGATTTCTTTTCAGAAGATTCCTTAGCAAAGTGGTTAAGCCTATGGCTTAGAATGAAAAAAGTAGGAGCCCATAGGCCAACGAAAATACCAAATCTTTCGCCATGAGCTTTTAACTCTGCAGCTTCAACACCATTAGTCTTTAAATACCAAATGGCGATAGAGCCAATAATACTAGCGAAGCCACCGAAAAAACAAACATGACCTAGCATTTCTGCTGCTTTAGATAAATTCATTATTTTGCTCACTCAAAGATTATGTTTTGAGACTTGTAAGCGCCAACTTGACGCTTGTAAAGTTTCAATCTCAATAGTAGATAACGCTATTATAACAGTAATAGTGAGATTTTTTGTTTAAAAGCAACTGACATGAGTTAATTTTAAATTGTAAGTGATAGGTAGATTGTTATTAATTAATGAAGATCTTGATACAAAATAACAAAGATTCGTGCAAACGATGCCCATTTAATAAAAGGTGAAAACATGTTAAGCCGTAAAACATATTTTATTAGGGAGCATGTTGGGGTGTTTAAGCTTTCCGATACTTATGATATTCTTGACCCTGAAACCCATGAACAATTAGGAATAGCCAAGGAAAAGCCCGGAACGCTCGTTCATGTATTGCGCTTCCTAGTGGAAAAAAGAATTCTCCCAACGAAGGTTTTTGTATATGAAGGGTCCGATTTTGATGATTCATCAAAGTTATTGTTTTCTATTCAAAGGGGA
>CALARU010000314.1 GCA_937888715.1 uncultured Planctomycetaceae bacterium
TATGTAGTAGAAATGTTAATTAATAAACCGAGGTTTTTCATGATTCAATTAAATCGTAGAGAGTGGTTGGGGAGTTGCCTGACTTTGCCTGCATTTGGGGCCTTGCCTGCATTTGCAGCTTTGCCCGGAAGCAAAGCACCCTTGTTATTGAGATCATCTTGGCAAACTGTAAATATTGGTGATGTTGCTCACACGCCCGGTATGCTGACGCTTCTTGAAAAATATTTCCCGGATCAAAAAGTCTGGCTTTGGCCTTCCAATGTCAACAATGGGGTGAAGGAAATGTTGCTTGCGAGGTTCCCTTCCCTTCGTATAGTGCAAACGGAAATGGAACAGAAAGAAGCATTTGAAAAATGCGGTTTTCTTTTGCATGGGTCCGGGCCTTCGATTGTGGGTACCAAAACTCTTCAGCTTTGGCGCAAACAAACTTCCAAGCCTTATGGCATTTTGGGGGTGACTGTTTCATCCATTGATCCTGCAGGGATGGAGTTGATGGACAATGCTAGGTTTGTATATTTTCGTGACTCTGTATCTTTAGCTTTGGCAAAATCCAAGAATGTAAAATGTCCTATTCTCGACTTTGCCCCAGATGGTGCATTTGCAACCGATTTGAAAGATGAACCTACTGCACTGAAATTCCTTGCTGAAAATCAACTTGAAACAGGTAGGTTTGTTTGTTGCATTCCCCGACTGCGTTACACTCCCTATTGGAAAATACACGATAAAGTCAGATCTGCAGAGGATGACCGCAAGGACAGGGAGAATCAATTAAAAAAGGAACAGGATCATAAACCTTTGCGTGACGCCATCATTAGGCTGATCAAAGAAACCGATTACAAAGTTCTTCTTTGCCCGGAAGATGCCAGCCAAATGGAAGTAGGGAAAGAGTTGTTATATGAACCGTTGGAAGAAGCTGTTCGTAAAAGAGTGGTTTTACGCAAACAGTTTTGGAAGCCCGATGAAGCCATCAGTATTTACAAGAAATCTCTTGGCCTGTTTGGGAACGAAATGCATTCACCAATCATGTGTATAGGAAATGGAGTGCCTGCAATTGTATGTCGATGGGCTGAACAAACTAGCAAGGGTTACATGTGGCAGGATATTGGGTTGAAAGATTGGTTGTTCAACATGGATCAGGAATCAGACCGAAATAAGGTTGCAGATACTGTGGTGGCCATGGTAAAAAATCGTGAAAAATCATTGGAAAAGGTAGCATTGGCGCAGAAGAAAATTCTTGCAGCGCAGGAAAAATCAATGAAGGTTCTTTCCAAATCCCTTGAAATGATCCCTTGATCATTGGGTTTTAAAAGGGATATTTTTAATTGTTAATCGATGTGTGGTAGGAAGCCCCGATGTACCTGGCCTGCCCTTACGATAAAAAACCGGACTGGTTGAAAAGTAGGAAGTTCAGGGTGATTCAGCACGAACGAAATATTATCGATGCTGATCATCTCCCACTGATGCAAGCCCACTAAGATATCGCCTTTTTGAAATCCTGCACGGGCAGCAACACTTTCCGGCCTTATTTCAGTAATCAATAATCCGCCATGTAGTTGATTGTTTGCCTTCGCAACAGCATCGGAGCCAATGGCTTGAACCTTTAAGCCAATTCTGCGCCAAACCACTTCAGCAACTGCAATTACAGGTTTGCCTGGTTCTAATGTCACTTCGACTTTCTGTTCAGAGCCATCTCTGCGGAAGTGAAAAACCACTTTATCGCCTGGGGATTTATCAACCAAGGCGCGTTCCACATCAAGGCTCGATTTGACTTGGAAATCTTCGATTGCAAGAAGTTCATCACCTTTGTTGATTCCTGCGCGTGAACCCGGGCTGCCACCTTCCACCGCATCAACCATGGCTGTCCTGCGGATACCATCACTTTGTTCCAATTTCACTTCATTACGGAGGCCAACACCATGTTTTATATTGCCCCGCTTGCTTCCCATTAATTCAGCGGAAACCCGCACCATCGTATCCACAGGAATCGCAAACCCAATCCCCTGGGCACCCGCACGAATCGCAACATTCACGCCGATTAATTCACCATGAATATTCACCAACGGCCCGCCACTATTACCCGGATTGATACTTGCATCGGTTTGAATCAGCCCTTTGTAAGAGATTTCTTTATTCAGGCTGACATCTCTTCTGGTTGCGCTTACAACCCCTACTGTCACCGTATGTTCATAACCATAGGCATTACCGATTGCCACTACCGTTTCGCCAACCATCAGGTCGGATGCGGTGCCAAGCGTGATTACGGGAAGAGTTTTCTTCGCATCGATTTTCAAAAGAGCAAGATCGTGTTCTGGGTCGCGTGCAATAACCTGTGCGGGGAGTTGGGTGTTATCAGAAAGCCTGACACGCAAAATTGAAACATCTTCAACCACATGGTTGTTGGTGATGATATACCCGCGCGAATCAATGATAATACCCGTGCCCATGCCATTGATATTGCTCTTTGCGGAACCGATCATAGAAAAGTCATCGCTGCTTGCGGGCTTTTCGCTTTGGATGTTGACAACTGCGTCACGAACTTTTCGCACCACATCGGTGATCGGGGTTTGTCTAAGATTCCAATAACGGTTGGCAGGTTGTGCTGCAAAAGGGGCTGGAGGCTGGGTGGTTGCAATGGGCAGGGTTTCTGCCTTGACTGCAAATCCACCAACCAAGGTGGATGCAAAAATAGATGCAAAAAATAAAGAATGAATTTTTAGCATGGGTTATCTCGTATGAAACATCATCATCATCATTCCCCCCAAGGAATCTTCCTGATGCCCGTTAGCACAAGTGATGATGCTTTCAAGAGATAACTTCGGAACAACCAAAGCATACCCTGCAATGTCAATTGGTTGAATTGATGATAACTCCCATGAGATGGTGGTGAAGAGTATGGTAAAGAGTATTTTGCTTAAAACAGTAATCTTGATGGATGTGCCATTATTTCATCCTGAATCAATTGCAGTAGGCTAGTGCTAAAATAAATCTAACAATCACATTTTTTTGTTAAAGTTAATGGATTCGGTGTGTTTTAACCCATGTATTAAAAAGATATCTAAATCCGTGTGATTACTTCTTCACTTTTTCGAGTAGGCCCATCAAAGTGCTGGTGATTTTTACTGAGGCTTCTGTTTCCAGATAACTTGAACGGGCCCGCCAGGTTTCATAACCACCCAACTTGTGTTGTTCAGGCGTGGGTAGATACCCGTTGTATCCATTTGCCAAGCTGATGGTGAAGGTTTGTTTTAGTGGGCTTTTCTTTTTAAGTTCCAAACCTATTTCCGTAAACACTTCGCAAGGGATTGCACAAATACCCAAATCGCCTATGCGCATCACCTGGATGATTGCAGTAACCTGCGAAGGGTATTTGGAAAGCAGCACGGTTTCTCGGGCATAGATTTCAGTCATGGTATCTAAAACAGTTTTATTCGCCTTGGTTAATATCTCGTTTGCCCTTTCCAATTCACTTTTGGAAGGCTGCCTAACGCCCAGCAAAAGTTCTTTTTGTTCAGAAGCGAGTGAAACATGATTCTTATACTTGATGTTGGCCACTGCTTTTTGTGCAGCTTTTGCAACACTATTTGCAACTATGCGGATTTGCTCGCCCGGTTCGCGTTTCCCGGGTGCCATGCCTGCGAAATTGGCGTTGTTGACATCGCCACTGGTGCCATTGCTCATGATGCCAACAAAAGATCGATCCGCATCTAAAAGAACGCCAATGGATTCAGCGAAGGCGCCAAAGTAATCTGCACTGATGGCTGGGAAGCCGCCCACATAATGAAGGCTATAGTTTGCAAGGAGGGCAATGTGTTTGCCTTCTTTTGTTTTTAGGGAAAGCACGGAAACTTCAGGGTCTGTAGGGCCTGCGGATTTATCAACGCGGGCGTTTTGATAACCGGGGTTCATAATGACTTTGTCGGTTGTTTCGCCAAAGGGGTTGGTGTTCATCTGCCCGGGTTTGATAAACCATCTGCGGTTGAAAACTTGGGCTGGGTCGGAGGCAGCCCCCCAGCCGATTTGCGCGGGCACCATTCTTTTGTGAGCTTCGAGAATACCCTGGGCGATTTTTTTCGAAAGAAACGCTGGGTAATCTTTCTCGGGCTCGCTTTGAAAAACCCCTGTTGCAGTGGGTGCTGAATGGGTATGGGTTGCAGAGCAAAGTATGTTGTTTGCAGGAATGCCAATTTTATCAGCGACGGCTTTTTTGGCAGCATCAAAAACTTCGCGCGGGATCATGCACGAATCACACACTACCAAAGCCAATTTGGTTATGCCATCATCTAGAACGATGCAGCGGGCATGAATACGATCATGCATCATGGTTGCTTTTCCATCTTTCATATTGCCATTAATGGAGATAGGGAGTTCTTCTGGCGAGATATCCTGAGCAAATGCCCCTGCTTTAAATATTCCAGTCTGGGCAAAAGCCAAAGAGTTTAAAAGCAAAAATGTAATCAGGGAGAAGATGGAATTTTTCATGGGGAAGCATCCTAAAACAATTTCGGGTGTGTGGGCTTTTATCTTGTTTGTAAAAGCGTTAATTCAATATGACTGTAATTGAAATGGATTGCAATCAAAACCAAGGGAAATGCTATGGCGCCTTGCCCTATCTGAATCGCGCCAAAGGTTTGGTGTCATTAAGGTCTGAATGGCTTTGCACCATTGTTTTATTCGAAGCTGTAGATTTCTAGTTTGCCTTCAGCATGGGCACTTGACTATGTAATTAGAAAGACCGGCGTGCAAGGGAACCAAAGGCAAAACGATTTTTATTTTCGATCGATGATGATGTTGAGGGTGTTATCTTTTTTATCGATGTCATATTTTAAGCCACTGGTTTCATAGTTCTTGTATTTCTCAAGAACTTTATCATGCAAAATTTTAACCTCTTCAGTTTCAGATTCGGATTTGGGAGCTGGTTCGCTGATTACTGCGGTTACGGGGCCTGCGTATGCTCCCTTGCCTCGGGCAAAGGTTTCCATCTCAAAATTGCCATCTTTGTCAATCTTGGAGTTGGAATTGCGGCCTTTGGTTTCGCTAGCTTGGGAGGTGAATTCAATCCAGCCATCGGTAAGGGGTTTGCCATCAGCGTATTTCACAGTGCCTTTGACGGGATAAACTGGAAATATCGGCTTTTCATTGGTTTCACAACCATTCAAGCCCGATAAGAGTACGAGTAAACAAACAAATTTCCTATTCATGGTACTCAACCTTTGTGCTTTAAAGTAATCATGCTTAATAATATTATAATGACTGATTATTCAAGCTTTGAAAAGAAATATTTATTGATTTAATAATTCTAGTTAATTTAATCTGAAGGGTAAGATTGTTGTGAACGAGAAAACTTGTTCTAAAAAGCAAACGAAGAATAGTTTTTATCCGGGTTCTAAGTTCCCTATTATTTTTTGAATGGGGAAAATAATTAAGCTTGATTCTTTGACAGGTCGCTTTCTGGTGTGATCTTTATTTATGTAACAGTCTGTCTGAACAGTAATTATATAGTCGGAAGTTTAAGCGACAAATGGTGGACAATTTATTGCAAAAGGCTCTGGAGATTACCCCGGAGCCTTTTTTGTTTCTAGTTGCAAAACCGTCGCTTATGCCATCTTAAAGTGCAATATCTTATGATGCCCAACTGCCAGAAGTGACTTCATGCCATCGGTACTTGCAATAGCATGAATGTTCATTGCAGCTTTTTCCTGATGAGCCACCTTCTTTTCCTTGAGATCGATGAAGGCTAGGAATCCTTCACCCGCCCCACCCGCACCCAAAAGAATATTTCCTTCTGGATGAAACTCGAGGTGTTCGACCAAGCCTTTGGATTTATCGGTTACAAACTCGTGAACGCGTTCGCTCTTTTCCCAATTGAAAACTTCGATGCGGCCGTTGGCTTCCAAGTGATCGATGTTACCAATTTTGCCTGTGCCACCCACTGCGAGCAGTTTGGAATCTGGCGAGAAAGCAACGGATCTGGGCCCGCCGATGGAATGCCTGCGGGCATTGGGATCCCAGGTGTACATGATGGGTGCTTCCATACTTGCAACTTTCTTGCCGGTATGGGTTTCCCAAACGACGATATGTCCAGTTTTATCAGCAGTTGCAACCAGTTTGCCATCGCTGTTGAAAGCGCAGGCATAAAGCATGGATTGAAAATCGTTGGGGGTGAGTGGCTTATGTTCGCCGGTCATTTCGCGGACCATTTTAGCGTCTTTGATATCCCAGATCCGCAGTGCCATGTCGTCTGCGACCGAGGCGAATAGCTTGCCATCGGGGCTAACCGCAGCTTGCCTGATCCATCGTTTATGGGCATCTAGGGTTTTGATTTTTTCGCCTGTAGAGGCTTTCCACCACGAAAGCTTGCCATCGTAAGCACCAGATACCAAGGTATCATCCTTGAGAACCAATGCGGTGATATAGCTGGAGTGCGCGGGAAAAGAGCGAAGGTCGGGCTTGGCATTATCAAAATCGATTTCATGGATTTTGAAATCCGAACCAGCAACATAGGCTTTGCTGGAGTTTGGAATACGGGCGACTGCAAAGAGAATATCTGGCCTGCCTAGATTCTTATCAACCTTGTAACTTGTGTAATTCATGATTGCCTCGATTAAGGGTTATGCCAATACTTCCTTGACAGGTTCGGTGCCTGGGTCGGTAAGTGGAACAGGGCGCGAGCCAACATAATAGTTTTTCTGGGGGTTGATGCCCAAGGCTTTGTAGATGGTTGCGAAGAGCCTTGCAGCTCCAATTTCGCCTTCCACTACTTTGTCACCCTTTTCATCGGTCTTGCCATATACCGAACCACCCTTGATCCCGCAACCCGATAACGAGCAGCTCCAGGCGTTGGCAAAGTGATCGCGACCCAAGCTGGAATTAATTCCAGGAGTTCTGCCGAATTCAGAGAGCGTTACTACGAGTGTGTTTTTCAACATGCCCCGATCTTCAAGGTCGGTAAGCAATGTTGCCATTACATGATCCAATTCAGGGACAAGTTCCTGATGGGTTTCGAAGTTTTGGCCATGGCTATCCCACCAAGCCCTGCCAACACGAACGAAAGGCACACCAGATTCAACCAGTCTGCGAGCGATGAGAACCTGTTCTGCAAACTGGGTTGGCCCATATTGAGTGCGGATTTTCTGAGGCTCATTGGCGACATCGAAAAGCTTCTGGCTATCCATGATGCCGTTGACTCTTAGAAAAGCCTGCTGATGGCTTGCAAGAGTGCCTGATGATCTTCCTTTTTCGAAGTTCTTGCTCCATAAGTTGCGAAGTGCCATGCGATCATGAAAATCAATTTCGCTGATATGATCAGGCTTGTTGATGTTTTCAGGCATTACACTTTTGGAAAGTTCCATGGGGCCAAAGCGAGCGCCTAGGAATCCGCTGCCCGAGAAGTTGCGACCTTCGCTCTGCAAATAGAAGGAAACATAATCAGGCACCTGGCTTTCAGGCTTGCCCAATTCACGAGCCAAAACTGCACCCATGTCGGGGTACTTTAATGAGGCTTCATCCTTACGGCCACGCATCATCAATTGCGATGCGCTACCATGATCGCCATTCTTGGTGTTGAGCGAACGAATCACGCAGGTATCTTTAAAGCGTGCAGCCATCTTTGGCATGAGTTCGGAAATGCGCACACCGGGGGTCGACGTTTGAATTGATTGGAAAGGCCCGCCGGTAATTGCGCCTGGTTTCGGATCGAATGTTTCGAACTGGCTGGCGCCCCCCGCAAGCCACAAGAGAATCATGCTCTTGCCTTGTTTTTTTAGTTCAGCAGATAATGCGTTTTGGGCCAAGAGGGATGAACCTGCTATGCCGCTAGCTGCAGTTCCTAAAAACTGTCTGCGGGATACATCGTGTTCATTCGAGCCACAATAATTTTTCCGAATCTTATTCATGGGAAGAGACTCGCTTTCTTTTTAGTGATTAAACCTGAATTCGGGGCTTGCCATCAACGACCATAAAACCTGCTTGCTGGCATCCTGCGCATTAGCACCATGTTTTTTCAAATAACCTGCGATAACAGCTTTTTCATCCGAGGTTGCACCGCGCGATAAAACACTCCAAACCGCAAGGTCTGCTTGTTCTTCAGGGGTTGCAAGGCTGGTCATTGCTGTCACCAATTT
>CALARU010000315.1 GCA_937888715.1 uncultured Planctomycetaceae bacterium
CCCAATACTAAGTACCCAATACTAAGTTCCATTATATCCATTGCACGATACCAGACGGTAAAAAATTATTCACTTAGTTCGAAACTTCATAAAACCCCATAGATTCGCCTCAATGGGTTATCTTTACAAGAGCCTAGATTGATTTGCACATTTATTTTCAAGTTCGTCCTTGCATCCATCCCCTTCCTCTTCTACTTTGTTCCCATCAACATGACCTGGAGCTTTTATGAACAAAATTGATCTGGTTGGAAGAACAGCAGTAGTAACCGGTGGAGTTCGAGGAATCGGGCTGGCCATTGCAGAAAGATTACTTGCAAGCGGTGCCAATGTCTGCGTCTGGGATCGCGACCTCGCAGCCCTGGATCAGGTGGTCCCCGAATTGCTGAAACTTGGCAAGGCCCATGGCGCCCAAGTAGATATCACCCGAGCAGAATCAGTTGAACATGGCGTAAAATCTGCGATCAACAGCTTCGGGAAAATCGATATTCTCGTCAACAACGCAGGCATCGCAGGCTCGACCAGAAAACTGTGGGAACTCCCGCCCGATGAATGGCGTCAAGTTATAGAAATCGATCTTATTGGTGTTTACCTGTGCTGCAGAGCAGTGGTTCCGCACATGATCGAAAACAAATATGGCAGAATAGTGAACATTGCAAGCATCGCAGGTAAGGAAGGAAACCCCAACGCAAGCCATTACAGTGCAGCCAAAGCGGGTGTAATCGCCCTGACAAAATCATTGGGCAAAGAACTGGCACAACTGGGGATACTTGTGAATTGCATCACCCCCGCAGTGATCGAAACCGATATTTTGAAGCAAGTAACACAACAGCATATCGATTACATGCTTTCAAAAATCCCGATGGGAAGATTCGGAAAAAAAGAAGAAGCAGCAGCGATGGCGGCTTGGCTATGCTCGGAAGATTGCTCGTTTACCACTGGATCAACATTCGATCTTTCAGGCGGCCGTGCAACCTATTAATCCCACTCGCCCAAGTACCAGCGCTTCTTGTACATTTGCCCATAGCTAACGCCAAAGCGTTTGATTGCGGTATCACGAATAATTTGTGCAGCCTCTTCAGGGGAATCCGTGACAATAAGTTTGTCTAGATCTTCCGGATCGATTGTTTGTTCTTTCAGCAAGGTGTTTCTGATGAAATCCAAGAGAGGATTCCAATACTCTTTGCCCATGAAAATCACAGGAAAATCTTTGATCTTTCCTGTTTGAATAAGTGTCAGACATTCAAACACTTCATCCATGGTTCCAAAACCACCAGGCATCGCAACAAAAGCATATGAGTATTTAACCAGCATCAACTTGCGAATAAAAAAGTATTTGAAGATAACAAACTTATCAAGGTAGGGGTTATGTTTTTGCTCCATGGGCAAAGCGATGTTGCAGCCAATGGAAGGGCCATCAACATCCTTGGCTCCCCGATTAGCAGCCTCCATAATGCCAGGCCCGCCCCCGGTCATTACAGTGAAGCCAACTTTGGAGAGTTCCTTACCCATTTCGCGTGCAAGTTTGTAATAAGGATGATCTTCGGCAAAGCGCGCAGAACCAAAAACCGTTACGCAAGGCCCCACAAAGTGTAGAGTTCGGAAACCACTCATCAACTCCAAAAACATTTTGAAAGCACGCCAAAGTTCATACCCACGCCTCTGAGGCCCTTGAAGAAATTTCGAGGTTTCAGGTGCAGCAGATTCCGCATCTTTACCCCAGCGAAAAGGATTTAGCTGCATGATGCTAGAACGCGATTTTTTAGGGCTATCGATTGTCATGATTAAAAATCCCTGAATAACTAGAATGCCTATTATAATAATACGCTGTAGGCAAAAGAGCGGGATACTAATTAAAGTAGAAATACGGCTTAAAAGAAGAAAAGCAGAAGGATTCTAAAGCACAATCGGCATTTAAAGAGCAAAAAGAGTTAACTCTTTCCCGACTTGGGTAAATTCTGCCTGCCTTTTTTCTTCACGGGAGTTGGAGGACTGATTTGGCCTAAAGAGAATCGTTTTGGCGAAAAATCACATAAGGGGATACTGCCCCCTGTTTCTAAAAGTATTTCTGCCAAGGTGGTAGAACCAAAAACCTTCTCAACCGATGCCAGTGCATTATCAAGGCGCCTATGAAGGGGACACAAATTTACCCCATGCGAAGCAAGATCCATAGGGCAGGTTTTGATTCGCTTCACAGGATCAACAGCGTTGATAACTTCTAGAAGAGTTAATTTTTCAGGCTCGATGTTAAGGGTAATACCACCCCCCAAGCCTCGCTGGGAATTTAAAATCTTAGCTTTGACCAAACCTTGAAGCACCTTTGCCATGTACGGCCTGGGCACTTTGGTTCCCAAAGCAATGTCTTCGCATATACCTGGATTTGGAGCCCTATGAGCTAGAAATACCACTGCTCTAAGAGCGTATTCAACCGTTTGCGAAAACATTTAAACTATGACCTCAATAATCATTATTACCTATTATTGGATAACATAGTCTTATTCAAATCTGAATACAACCTTAAGATTCCCTTTTTACCAGAAAAGATAGATTTACCAAGGACAACTAGGTTTAGATTAAGTCAAAATATCTTTGAGCACATTACCATGCACATCGGTGAGCCTGAAATCACGGCCCTGAAACTTAAACGCCAATTTTTTATGATCGATGCCCATCAAATGCAACATCGTCGCATGAATGTCATGAACAGCCACAGGCTTTTCAACCGCACTGTAACCAAACTCATCAGTGTTGCCATAAGTCATACCGCCCTTAATGCCGCCGCCCGCCATCCACATCGAAAAACCCTTGATATGGTGATCTCTGCCATTGCCCTGCGCCATGGGGGTGCGCCCGAATTCCGTACCAAAAACAATCAGTGTTTCATCAAGCATTCCGCGCTGTTTCAAATCTTCGATAAGGGCAGCAGCGCCACGATCAACTTCTTTTGCAGTACCAAGGGAATGATCTTTTACAGAGCCGTGATGATCCCAATCGCGATGATAAAGTTGAATGAACCTAACGCCCCGCTCTGCTAACCTTCGAGCCAAAAGGCAGTTGCTTGCAAACGAGCCATCGCCTGGATTTGCGCCATAAGACTCCAGCACTTTTTTAGGCTCTTTCGAAACATCCATAAGTTCAGGAACACTAGCCTGCATACGAAACGCAAGTTCGTACTGGGCAATGCGGGCTTCGATTTCAGGGTCTGCAACCACTTCGTTTTCGAGTTTATCAAGAGCCTGAACCGACTTGATCAATTCCGATTGCCTTGCATCATCAACGCCCTTGGGGTTACGAATATAAAGCACGGGCTCGCCTGTACCACGAAATTGCACTCCCTGAAACTTGCTGGGTAAAAATCCAGAATGCCATTGCCTAGCTGCAATGGGCTGACTCTGCCCAAACTTGCCTGTAGAAACCATAACCACAAAACCGGGCAGGTTTTCCGTATCACTTCCCAACCCATACCAAAGCCATGACCCCATCGAGGGCTTCCCCGTAATCATCGTGCCCGTATTCATGAATGCATGCGCGGGATCATGATTGATCGCTTCGGTATACATCGATCGAATAATGCACATCTGATCCGCGGCCCGTGCCCCCAACTCCGGAAAAATCGAACTGAACTCGATACCACTTTTCCCATACTTCACAAACGGATGCTGCGGCCCGAAACAATTTAGCTTAGCGCCCTGCAACTGCGCAATCTGCTGGCCCTTGGTAACCGATTCAGGCATGGGCTGGCCATGCATTTTCGCAAGCGTGGGCTTCGGGTCCCAAGTTTCCAAATGCGTCATGCCCCCCGCCATGTACAAATAAATCACCCGCTTTACTTTAGGGTTGTGATGCAGAGGATTGATCACGCCTTTATACCCGCCCGAAGCTGCGCCCTGCGCTTGATTACCCTGCAAAAGGGAAGCCAGCGCCATTGCACCGAGGCCCCCAGTGGACTGCTTTAAAAAGGCTCTGCGTTTAAAAAAGTTGTTATTCATGGGAGGTATTCCTAATTGCGTGTGATGGTTTCATGGAGGTTGAAAAGTGCACGGGCAACACCGCCCCAAGCAGCGAGTTCCTCTTCAGGAAACTCCTTGCTTGCGGGCTTATCCCCAACACTCAGAAATTCTTTTGCAGCTTTAGGATCTTTCGCAAGCGACTTACGATATTCAACCACCAGATTAAGAAGTACTTCTTTTTCTTTGGGCTTGGGCGATCTGGAAAGAGTTCTGGTGAATGCAAAGTCGATTTTCTCTGCATCGGTTTTCCCACCCTCCTTCAAAATCTTTTCTGCAAAAACCCGGGCAGCCTCTACCTCGCAGGGATCGTTCAACAAGGCAAGCGCCTGCAATGGGGTATTCGATCTAACGCGATCTGCAGAACATTCCTCTCTGCAAGAAGCATCAAATGCAAGCATCGCAGGGTGCAGATACTGCCTCTGCCAATGCGTGTATAAACCCCTGCGATAAACCGACTCTCCATTATCTTTTTGCCATTCCCTTGTGGGGAAGTTTAAATAAGACCAGTAACCAGGGGGTTGGAATGGCTTGACACTCGGCCCGCCTTGCTTATCAACCGCCAAGCCGCTGATGCTTAAATAGTTATCACGGATGAATTCAGCATCAATCCTAAAGCGCGACTGCCTCGCCAGCCAGCGGTTATACGGATCCTTCTCCTGAATCTCAGCAGAAGGAACCGAAGCTTGGCGGTAAGCTCCGCTCATCACCATCATCTTAATCGTTTTCTTGATATCCCAGTTGTTATCTTTAAGGTAGGAAGTCATGAAATCCAAAAGTTCGGGATGACTAGGCCATTCGCCCTGCGAGCCAATATCTTCCAGCTTTTTCGAAAGGCCCTGACCATAGAAAAGCTTCCACAAACGATTGACCAAAACCCGTGAAGTCAAAGGATTGTCATTGCTGACCAGCCATTGAGCCAGATCTAAGCGGTTCAATCTCGCCTTGCCATCATTCTTGATTGCAGGAAGAAAAGCAGGAACACCGGGAGTAACCACCTCGCCCGAATTGTCCATCCAATTGCCCCGTGCCAGCACCTTAATGGTGCGGGGTTCGCGTGCAATGGTAACCAAAGTAGTCGGGAGGGATTTTTCAAGATCGGTGCGCTTGGTTTGAGTTGCTGCAAGCTCTTTGCGTGAGGCGTCCAACATCGGTGCAATGGTGCGGTAATACGCTGCTAACTTTAATTTTTGCTGTTCATTGCGCTTGGCAGGCTCGATCGCAAGTAATGCCAGCACATCCGCAGAAAGCGAAGCGCCACCACCTGCTTTAACGGGCCTCATCGCATCCGTAATCGAAACTCGAAAACTTCCGAGCGTATGGTTGCCTTTGCCATGGTTTTGCTCCATGGTAATAACCACTGAAGATTGACCCGTAAGATTTTCCTTCATTTGAAAAACTACATGCTGGGGTTTTGCAACTTCGGGCAGGATCGCCCAGCCCCACTCATCGCCCTTGGTATTACCATCAATCGCGGATGCTGCGGTCCACTTTTTATACGGGTTACCTTCCCCTGCAATTACTTGTTCAAAAGTAGCACTAGCATCCATAAATGCGATGGCTTTTTTATCTGAAGTAATAGCGCTGAATTCTGAAAGTACAAAGTTGCCATTGCTTGCCCTGCCCGATCCGCCCGCAGGCATCGAGCCATGAGGCAGTGCCTCAATTTTCATTGCAGTAAATAAACCCTTGGGAAGTTTGATATCCAAGGTGTAGGTATCCTTATCTGCTTTTTTACCCGAAGCTAGAATGGATCCATCCTCTGCGATTGCAAGCTTAGCACCACCTTTGGAAACCGCCTTCTCGGGCTTTAGAACCGTCCATTTAACCGAACTATTGGTAGTTTTTTCCCACTCAACTTGTTGTTTTACAAGTTCAGGAGTCGAAGCTTCCAGCACCTTTTTCAATTCAAGTATCTTTGCATCCAGCGAATCTAATTGGCCCTGCTGGTCCTTCGTGGGCAATGCCATGCGTGTGCCAAAATCGTTGCCACCATACAAACCCTTTTCGGTGATATCTGCGAAGAATGCTTCCATGCTGTAAAACTCTTTGGTAGTGAATGGATCGAACTTATGATCATGGCATTCCGCACATCCAAGCGTAGTACCCATCCAAACACCACTAACATTTCGAACCCTTTCAGCAGCATACTTTGCAAGGTACTCGCGATCCTGAACTCCACCCTCTGCACTCATCATGCCCAAACGGTTGTAACCACTCGCAACTTTATTCTCGGTGGTTGCATTGGGCAGAAGATCCCCAGCAAGTTGCTCGATCGTAAATTGCGTGAAGGGAATGTTTTTGTTGAAGGATTGAATAACCCAATCACGATAAGGCCACACCGTAACAACCTGATCACCATGATAGCCAACGCTATCTGCATAGCGCACTAGATCGAGCCAAAAAACAGCCATGCGTTCGCCATAATTGGGCGAAGCCAATAACTGATCCACCAGCGATTCATAAGCCTTGGAACTATTATCTGCGAGGAAATTCTTTAGTTGTTCAGGGGTCGGGGGCAACCCTGTAAGATCAAAGCAAAGCCTGCGAAGCAAGGTAACCTTGTCAGCTTCTGCAGAATGCTTCAGCCCGTTTTCCCGAAGCTTATCAAGAATGAAGTTATCGATGGGATTTTTAACAAACGAAGGATCATCAACTTTAGGGGCTTCTGGTTTCTTTACAGAAAGAAACGCCCAATGCCCTTCCCAGCCTGCACCCTCTTCCAACCAGCGTTTTAACAACGCCTTCTGATTATCGTCCAGCTTTTTGTTACTCTTGGCGGGTGGCATTAATTCATGCGCATCAGTTGAAATAATGCGCTTGTATAATTCGCTTTCCATCGCATTGCCTGCAACAACTGCGGAATTACCCTTCCTCTTGGATTTAGCACCAGCCTCGGTATCAAGCCTAAGGCCCGCTTTTCTCGCACCAGAATCAGGCCCATGGCACGCATAACAATTCTCCGAAAGTATCGGCCTGATATCCCGGTTGAACTCGATCTTCTTATCCGCAGCATGCGACTGCGTTGCAATAAGCATCATTACAGGGATTAACATCGGGAGAATAAATTTTTTCATGATGGTTTTCATCTTAGCCAAGGTTTGTAGGCGGGTTCACTTTTTACTACCCTACGATTGTACACCCTTTTCTGTTTATTGTGGAGTCTTTTTGCCACTCCATAACCCGAATTTTCATATTATTAGCCATGTTGCTATTTCTGGTATCAGCCCTTAGGAATCCCGCAAATGAAAGCCATTCTTCTCGAACAACCGAAAAACTTCAAACTCATCGACACCCCCGAACCCGCCAAGCCTGGCCCAGGCGAAGTTCTTCTCAAAGTTCACCGGGTCGGTATTTGTGGTAGCGATTACAGCGGATACCTAGGCAAAATGCCCTTCTACAGCTACCCACGCATTCCAGGCCACGAACTAGGTGTCGAAATCGCAGAAGTGGGCGAAGGCGTTACCCATATCAAAGTGGGCGATCGCTGCTGCGTCGAGCCCTACATGAATTGCCAGAAATGCCATAGCTGCCTTCGGGGCCATACCAATGCTTGCGAATTCAACAAAACTCTAGGCGTTCATGCCGATGGTGGGCTCAGGCCTTACTTCGTTCTTCCCGCAAGGAAACTTTTCCCCTCTTCCAAACTTACCTACGAACAACTCGCTCTGGTAGAAACCCTTGCCATCGGTTGCCATGCTGTTAACAGGGCTAAAACCCAACCTGGTGAAAACGCCCTAATCATTGGCGCTGGGCCCATCGGTTTATCCACTCTTGAGTTTGTTAAAATCGCAGGTGCCCGACCCATCGTCATGGATACCAACGAACAACGGCTCGCTTTTGTCCGTAATACCATGGGCGTTAAAGATACCATCCTTGTCAAAGGCGAAGGCAAGGAACTCGACACCCTCAAAGAAATGACCAATGGCAATCTCGCCCATGTCGTTGTCGACGCAACAGGCAGCAATGTTTCCATGAGCCAAGCTTATAACTTTGTCGCCTACGCTGGCAGGCTCGTTTGGGTTGGTATTACCCTCAATGAAATCAGCTTCACCCAGACTCTGATGCACCGCCATGAAATGACATTCCTCGCAAGCAGAAATGCCCTCCCAGGAGATTTTGTTCGCATCATCCAATTAATCGAAGATGGTAAGATCGACACCAAGCCTTGGATCACGCACCATTCCACCCTTGATGGTATGATCGATGCTTTTGGCGCTTGGCTGAAACCCGAAACTGGTGTCATTAAAGCGATGGTTCAAGTTTCTTAATTAAAGCTGGGGGAACATGCACCATGCTTGGCAACATGATCAAATATGGTGCAATCGCCCTCTTGTCTTATTCTTTGCTATGTACTGCGTTGTTCTTTTTTCAAAGATCGCTGCTTTACTTTCCCAGAAAAAGATCCCTCTCCGACCCAAAGTCAACTCTTCATTTCAAAGTTCCCGATGCCGACCTTGTCATCACCATTAAAGAAAATGAAGGCCCTGATGCCATCCTCTATTTTGGAGGCAATGGCGAAGATGTGTCGATGAATCTTTCTTCCTTCTCGGCCAAGTTTCCCAACCATGCAATCTACCTGATGCACTATCGGAGTTATGGGGGCAGCACAGGAAAACCCACAGAAGAACTTCTGCGCAATGATGCTCTTGCCTTGTTTGATTATATTTACAAGAAGCATGCAAAAGTTATGGTGATAGGCCGCAGCCTAGGATCTGGATTGGCAATTGCGGTTGCTGCTCAAAAGCCTGCATCTTCTTTGATAATGATCACGCCCTATGACAGTATCTTGGAAATCGCTGCTTCCCAATTCCGATTCTTTCCAGTCAAGTGGTTGCTTCTTGATAAGTATGAATCTTGGCGGTATGCACCTGATATAAAAATCCCGACCCTTTT
>CALARU010000316.1 GCA_937888715.1 uncultured Planctomycetaceae bacterium
CATTCATCCGCGATAACAAACAGTTCAAACCCATGGAAGAAGGCCAATACCCAATCCCCCTTGAAACAACCACGCTTGCAAAACTATTCTTACAACAAGGTTATGCGACAGGCGGGTTTGGCAAATGGGGCTTAGGCGGGCCAGGCACCACAGGCGAACCCCTTAAACAAGGATTCACCCGATGGTTTGGCTACAACTGCCAAGCAGTTGCCCATAACTTCTACCCCACCTACCTCTGGGATAATGATCGCAAGGTATCCATCAACAACCCCGCCTTCAGTGCCCAGGGGAAACTCAAACCCGATGAAGACCCAAAGGATCCAAAATCCTACGCCCGATTCAAAGGCAACGATTACTCCGCAGATCTCATCAACGATCAAGCACTTGCCTTCATCAAACAAAATAAAGACAAACCCTTTTTCTGCTATGTCCCCAGCACCGTCCCACATGTGGCGTTGCAAGTTCCTGATGAGGCACTAAAAGAATACGAAGGGAAATTTGAAGACCCACCTTATGTTGGGGGCAAAGGTTACACACCACACTTCAAACCCAAAGCTGCCTACGCAGCAATGATCACCCGTATGGATCGAGACATCGGCAAAATGATGACTTTGGTTCAGGAGTTGGGCCTTGAGGAAAAAACCATTTTTGTGTTCACCTCGGATAACGGCCCACTAAGTGGCACCCATCAAGGGCTTGCAGGCACTGATGCGCGTTTCTTTAATTCTTCTGCAGGCCTTCGCGATGGAAAAGGCACACTTTATGAAGGTGGGATTCGAATACCTGGCATAGTAAGATGGAAAGGGAAAATCGCCCCCGCCCAAACTAGCGACCGAATCACAGGCTTCGAGGATTGGATGCCCACCCTGATGGAACTTTCAAATTCTGCCAAGCTTATTCCCAAGGATGTAGATGGTATTAGTTTCGCACCCACTCTTTTGGGAGTGAAACAACCGGATCGGCCCTTCCTTTATCGGGAATTCCCCGGGTACGGCGGGCAGATTGCTGTTATCATGAACCAATGGAAGGGAATCAAGCAAAAGATGAACCAAGGGAAAAACCAACTCGAACTTTATGATCTTTCAATAGATCCGAATGAAACCACCGATGTTACAGCAAAAAACCCTGAAATTGTTGCTAAAATTCAAGAGATCATGAAAGGCCAGCATATACCCAGCAAGGAATTTCCTCTTCCTTCTGTCGATTTTGACCCCAAAAAGAATCCCATGAATAAAAAGAAATCATAAGCCCATACAAGCGAGCACTAACATGATTAAGATATTCAAGCCTCTTTTGACCTTAACACTGATTGCATGCAACTTCCTTCTAGGTGAAGTTTGCTTCGCCCAACCCAAGGAAATCACCCCCCAAGAAATTGCCTCGTATGATGGCCATACCGATGCGGTCAAATGTGTTGCATTCAGCCCCGATGGGAAATTAATCGCCTCGGGCGCTGCGGATAACCTCCTTCGGGTTTGGGAACCTCGAACAGGCAAAAATGTATTTGTAGGCGTAAGCCATAAGGCCCCAATCTGGGGAGTTGCATTCAGCCCCGATGGCAAAATAATAGCTACCTCAAGCGATGACATGACAGTTCAAATTTGGGATGCAAGCAATGGCAAACCCCTGAAGGTTCTTAAGGGACACCAGCGCTCGGTGGGCGAAGTCAACTTCAGCCCCGATGGCAAACTACTGGTCAGCGCTTCCAACGATTACACCATCAAAGTTTGGAACACCACAACCTGGGATGAAGTTCGCCAAATGCCCGAACATCGTAACTGGGTTTCCACTGCCTTTTTCAGCCCTAATGGAAAAAACATTCTCACTGCAAGTTATGATTTCTGGATTCGTATTATTGATGTGAAAGATGGAACAGTTTTAAAAACATGGAAAGCACATACCGATTGGGTAACTGCTGCGGTATACAGCCCCGATGGCAAGAAAATCGCCAGCTCTGGGGGCGATCGATTGGTGAAGTTATGGGATGCCAGCACTGGCAAGCAACTTTTCACCCTCGAAGGCCATGCTGATATTGTGCGCACAGTAGCTTATTCACCTGATGGGAAAAGCATTGCCTCTGGTGCGGGTGGCGATAACACGGTCCGTCTTTGGAACCCCGAGACAGGAAAACAAATCGTTTACCTAAAAGGGCATTCACAAGAAATCATTCAAGTTGCATACAGCCCTGATAGCAAACTTATTGCGAGTGCTGGTTCTGATAACATTGTAAAAATCTGGAACATTGAGCCCCTGTTCAAAAAGCCCTAATACTTTCGGAGAGATATCATCGTGGAAGATTTGTTTGGTGCCTTGGATAAAGAAATTGATGCTGCAAAGATTCTGGGCTACCTCAATCTTTCCGATGGCCGGCCCGACCCCCGCTGGCAGAAACAGCT
>CALARU010000317.1 GCA_937888715.1 uncultured Planctomycetaceae bacterium
GTCGAAAGTTGTTGAAGTTACAGAGGGAGAAACAGGAAATTTCGATTGAGCATTCCCTTGTTTTGCAGGCTGAAGTTGAGGCTCGTAAGCAAGATATTTTAATCAAACAACAAGAAGCTGCAAAACAAAGAGAGATTGATAAAGCCAAGGCATTGTCTGATTTTCGTTTACAGTTGAAAGCTGGAGATATCGTATTGGTGCAAAGGTTCGATAAGCAAGGCCGCATTGTTCGTATTGATCAAAAAAAGGGTCAGGCGAAAATAAATATTGGTCTGGGAGAATGGGAGATTCCCATTGGGGAAATATTTCCAATTGTTCAAAATGATTAAGAATCATCAGTTGATAAGTTAATCAATTCTTAAGCTTCGTTGTGAATGATTAAGCAATCTTTATTTTGCTTATATCCAATTAGATTTAGCATTTCAGGCTTAACTTTTGCAAGAAAACTTAGCATTATTCCTACAGTTAATCCCTCGACAATCGCTAAGGGGAGATGAATCATACAAGTGATAAAGATGATTGGTTCCAGATTTGGAACAGCACAAATCAGCATGATTGAAGTATGTAAAAGTATGGTAAAAAGAACTCCAAGTAAGCCGATGAAAAAACCTAGTGCAAACATCATTCCATTTCTTGATTTGAAAAAAATCCAAGTCGTAATCATAGAAAGAATCATGAAGCCAACAATTGATAAGGGGGAAGTCAAAAACAACAAGACATGTTTGATGATTTCAGATTTTTCATCATATTTAAATTGCCAAGCAAGCATAAGAATTCCTGCAGTGAATGCAAAAATACTGGCACTGATTAAGAAAAAACAAATGGTTAATTGGGTGGAAGGTTTGCCTAGGATGAGCGGCTTTTGAATGATTTTTGCAAATGGATTCATCAATAGGGCTGGGATGGTCATGATGCAAATATTGAGCCCAAGTGATAGAAAGCCACCATGGGCGAAAAGCAGCGATTGCAAAAACAAAGCTGGAGCGATGGCAAGAACAGCGCGCTGCCCAAGGATTACGCCGATAAGGCCGTTAAGAAGGAGGTGGGTTTTAGGGCCACCCGGGACTTGGATCGGAAATAAGCTCGTCAGAAAAAACACCGCGGTCAGTAAAGATATTTTCGGGATTTCGTCGTTAGAGAGGTTTCGAATTCCCAAAAGCAGTAGAAGGAGTGCGATGCACCAACCCGTAATAATTCCAGGCCCTTGGATTAATCCATCGGGCAAGTGTACGCCAAAGATAGGTTGAAAAAAATACATTAGTATTGGTAATGGGGTTGTTGATGCATTGCGCTTGTTGCTTTAATTTCTTTAGTGGTGGACACGCCAACTAGGGGTACATATTTCATCGGATTACCAAACTTGTAATCAATAGAGTGTAGTAAGAAATTGCTGTAGGTTCATGTAATTAATTTTCAGATTTCACTTTGATAAAATGTCCCAGATGCTCTTTGAAGAATTCACTAAGTTTTGGCAAGGTGAAGTCTTCAGGCTTGCGGAATTTTAACAATATGACATCCATTTCATTGCGATGCTCGATTAATTCTTGCTCAAAGCCAATTCCTTTTGCCATATCAAGATTAACTTTCCCGCTAGGCCCAGAAAGTTTTACTTCTAAAAATTCGTTTCCTTTAGTTTTGACCATCATCCAACTATGAGTAACACCTTTTACTCGGAAGGTAACGCAGTCTCTATTGTCCCATTGTACTTCGAGGTTTTTACCTGATTTGCCTGCGCAAGCGAGTATGTCTTGCAAAATACTTTTGTCCCAGTAAAGCTTTTTACCAATTGGGAATCCCTTTTCACCGAGATGCCATTTGTCTCCATGAAGTTTCCATGGCATCAGATCTTCAGGTTTTAGCGACAAACGCTTTATATGATCAAGGTGTGCTGCTGTTGCTGAATCAATAAAGCTTTTAAATTCATCGTTCTGGATTTCTGAAAGACGATGCACCAAGATGGTGATTTGTTGCCAAGGAGATTTTTTCAAGTTCCCAACCCGAACTCTTGATTCATTGCCGTATATTTCAAGGCCTTCGGTGTTATTTAAAGTTGGAATACCCAGACTGGAGTTTAATTCATCTTCATTGAAAGAGTTTTTGGGGACCCTGAAAACCAGTCGTAAAAGCCATTCGTGTCCGGTAAGGGCATGGCAAAACCATGTTGCGGGTTTTCCCGTAGCGGTAAATTCAACCACACTTCGTTCAGTCCAATCTGCTGGTGCAAGAGCTTTTTTTGATTGCAGCAGTTTATCTAGAAACTCCAGCGCCTTGCCTTCCCATCTACAAGGTTTACCATCGAGTGTAATACGATTGATAGTGTGCCAATTTTTACCATCGGCTTCCCAAGGCATTTTGACATCACCGCCAAGATCCTTGATGTTGATGGATTTTTCCTT
>CALARU010000318.1 GCA_937888715.1 uncultured Planctomycetaceae bacterium
GAGGTATTTTATAAACATCTTCAACCGTTGCACTTCAAGTGTGAATTCACCCCCCTCTGCTGTGTAACTCTGACCTCAAAATAACAAAGGAAGGTCTCGAAAACGGAAGCCGATTAGCAGAGACTAATTCAATCCTGCTCCTTGTTAGAGGTAGTGAGCTTCATAAACGAATCCCAATAGGAATCGCAACCCGGCCTGTCGCATTCAATCAAGATGTTAAAGCGCTCAACGTGTGTGGAGAGATGCGTTCAGATTATCTCTTCTATTGGTTACTTGGAAACGAAACTATGTTGCTTGGTAAGGTTGAACATACTGGCATCGGTGCTGGGAAGCTTGACACTCAAGTTCTCAAGAATCTTTCCCTTGCCCTTCCACCCCTCGCCGAGCAGAAGGCCATCGCATCTATTCTTGGGGCGCTGGACGACAAGATCGAGTTGAACCGGCGGATGAACGCTACTTTGGAAGGAATGGCGCGGGCGCTGTTCCAGAGCTGGTTCGTGGATTTCGATCCGGTCAGGGCCAAGCTCGATGGCCGCAAACCTGAAGGCATGGATAAAGCCACCGCTGCGCTGTTTCCGGATGCGTTTGAGGAATCATCGCTGGGGCCTGTGCCGAAGGGCTGGACTATTCGAGCCCTTGCTGATGTCATTGATGTAAAGCACGGTTTTGCATTTGAAGGTAAGTATTTTTCTGATGAACGGTGCGGAGATATTTTACTAACACCAGGAAACTTTGCCATTGGTGGTGGGTTTAAGGATGCCAAAGTAAAGTACTATACTGGCCCAGTCCCTGAAGACTACATACTTTGCGACCATGATCTGGTGCTAACAATGACTGATTTGAGTAAGGCTGCAGATACGCTGGGTTATCCAGCAATGATACCCCCTCCACCTATGGGGTATCGGTACTTGCACAACCAACGACTTGGAAAAGTTCACATCACACAATCAAATGCAGCAACGCCGCTTTTCCTGTATCGATTGTTCTGTAGCGAGGCCTATCGGCACGAAATACTCGCAGGAGCGACAGGTACAACGGTTAAGCACACATCTCCTACTCGAATAAGAGCATTTAAGTCTCTATTTCCATCGGCGGGCGTGTTAGAGGTATTCGAGAAACAGTTGAATATATGGTATCTTCTCGCCACGCAGAATGAATCTCAATCCCGAACCCTCGCCACCTTGCGTGACACTCTGCTGCCGAAGCTGCTGAGTGGGGAGTTGAGTGTGGCGCATTCAACAATTACTAAAGGAGACAAATTATGAGCGAACTCAAAACATGCTTTAAAAAAGTGGACTACGACCTTAGCGGGTTGCTCCATTACATCGATATCGGCGATATCGCCTTGCCCGATATTCAGCGCCCCTTTGTCTGGTACAACGCCAAGGTGCGTGATCTCTTTGACTCGATGTATCGCGGTTTCCCAGTCGGCTACTTTCTCTTTTGGGAGAATGTGTCGGGTGGTGCCACCAAGCAGATCGGGGTGGGCGGTAAGCAGCACTCCATCGCCCGCCTGTTGATCGTGGATGGCCAGCAGCGATTAACTTCGCTGTTCGCCGTATTTCGAGGACGCAAAGTGCTCGACGAGGACTACAAGGAGCGGCAGATCGAAGTTGCATTTCGTCCACGGGATGGAAAGTTCGAAGTGGCGGATGCTGCGATCCGTCGTGACCCGGAGTGGATCGCCAACATCTCTAACATTTGGGCATCGGGCAAGCCAAGTTACCAAATGGTGAAAGGCTTCTTGAAGCAGTTGGAAGCAAAAGGCGAGTTGAGTGAACAGGACGAGGAACTAATCAGTCACAACCTAGACCGGCTTTTTGACCTACAGAAATACCCGTTCACCGCACTGGAGATTGCTTCCTCGGTGGATGAAGAGCAAGTGGCAGACATCTTCGTTCGTATTAACAGCGAGGGCGTCAGGCTGAACCAAGCCGACTTCATATTGACTTTGATGTCGGTCTTTTGGGACGTAGGGCGGATGGCGCTCGAGACCTTCTGTCGCCACTCGCGGCAGGCACCATCGCCAGATAGCCCGCCATCGGCGTTCAATCACTTTATTCAACCCGACCCGGATCAACTTTTGCGGGTGGCGGTGGCGTATGGCTTTGAAAGAGGGCGGTTGAAGAGCGTCTATCAAGTCTTGCGTGGCAAGGACATGGATACCGGCCTCTACTCTCCAGAGCGCAGGGATCAGCAGTTCGAGACTTTGCGCAATGCTCAAGCAGAAGTGCTCAACCTGACACATTGGCACCAGTTTCTTTCTTGCTTGATCGGTGCCGGTTTCCGCAGTGGTGGCATGATTTCTTCGCAAAGTTCGTTGCTCTATGCTTATGCGTTTTATCTCATCGGCCGCCTTCGCTTTAAACTGTCGGAACATAAGCTACAGCGGCTAATTGGGCGATGGTTCTATGCGGCCAGTCTGACGGGGCGTTACACAAGCTCACCCGAAACGGTCATGGACGGCGACTTAAATCGGCTGAAACTTGTGAAAGATGCAGACGGCTTTGTGGCCACGCTTGAAGGCATCATGGCCAACGAGCTGACCAACGATTTCTGGACCGTCACACTGCCCTCGAACTTGGATAGCTCGTCAGCTAGAAATCCTGAGTTGTTCGCTTACACCGCAGCGCAGAATCGGCTTGGGGCACCAGTGCTCTTTTCTCACAAGAAGGTTTCGGATCTCTTAGACCCTGCGATCAAAAGTAAGAAAAAGGCACTGGAGCGACACCATTTGTTCCCACGTGCTTGGCTCGAGAGTCAGGGTATCGATGACCTGAAGCGAATCAATCAATTGGCAAACTTTGCCCTACTGGAATGGCCCGACAACATCGAAATAAGCGATGATGCGCCTTCCGACTATACACCAAAAGTTCAGACCCGTTTCCCTGTTGGAGAATGGGCTCTCATGCATGAGCACCATGCGCTGCCTGATGGCTGGCATACGATGGCTTACGATACCTTTTTGGTCGAACGCCGCAAGCTGATGGCGGTTATCATCCGAAAGGGATTTGAGACACTTAAAGCCCTATAGGCTTTAACGAATCTATAATCAAAGGCGTTAACAATGGTTGCGTGGGCTGGAAGACTAAAGACGGTAAAACCCTCAAAGACTTGCAGGAGGCTTTGGCAAAAGCATGATCACTAATCCCTCTTTAGAAGCAAAGCCCAAACTCTACATCTTTGAATGCAACTCTGAGACCTACCTTACCTGCATGGAGAAAGCACTGTTTGGTTCCAATAAAACCTGGCCTCTTGAGGTGAAGAAGGGCGATTACTGCCTATTGCATCATATGGAAGCGGGTACATTACTTGGGATTTGGAAGACGGCATCCGATGGCGGGCGTAATCTTGACGCCAGAGCATGGAAAGGGAAGTTCCCTTACCAAGTGAAAGTGATGCAGGCTTCCGCAAAGATTAATGAACTGGCAAAAGCATTAATATCGGAGTTTCATGTTGATCCTATTGTTGGCAGGTTTGACAATGTGGTTGAAGATGAACTGGCAGCCAAAATCATAGAAACACTTCAAAGTACAAAGGCATAACGCACTATGAGTGTTAATGAAGATACCGTTGAGATGGCCGCCATTGAATGGTTTAAAGACCTTGGCTACATCTATGCCGATGGCAGAACGATTGCGCCTGGTGAGCCTGCTTAAGTTGTTGAGCGGGGAGTTAAAAGTTCAAGGCTTCAAATAAGACGCAATATCATGATAGGTAACGCTTTGCGTTCGATTTTTACAACGAACTACTAATATGTTTATAAATTAGTAGTTCGTGCAGGCGTTTCAGCTATAATCAGTATTGTTCCCTTCCCCGATGAGGGTTTGCCTGTGCGGTTTCCTCAACATCCACCCAAAATCCAGACCCTCCTTTCGTGCTTGAAATCACCCGACAGGCTGTTGCAATTATTGACTTTAAACCGTAGCTCTTCCCAGACCGGAGAGTACCTCCATTGGGATAAACTGCGCCGACTCAAGGTGCCCGAGGGGCTTACCCATCAGGAATGGTGGTTATCTTTGAAATTGGCACGAAGGGAGCAACTGAAACCCATTGGCTTGAAGGATTCCCAGGGCCATCCGTTTGTATTTTCCATTCAGGAAAAGGTACTAGAAGTCTTGCACCGCATGGACTTGGATATGGGGGGCCAGATTGGTATGCCGGAACCCATTGCCAACCCGCAAACCCGCGATCATTACCTGATTCGTTCCATCATGGAAGAAGCAATCACTTCCAGTCAGTTGGAAGGAGCGGTAACGACCCGGAAGGTGGCGCAGGAAATGATTCGTTCTGGGCGGAAGCCGCAGGATACCAGCGAGCAAATGATCTTGAACAATTTCCAGACCATGCAAAAGATCCGGGAATGGAAAACCCTGCAGTTGACACCGGAACTAGTGTTGCAGATTCATGCGTTGGTCACGAAAGAAACTCTGGAGGATCCAACCGCAGCAGGGCGTTTCCGCACCCCACAGGAAAAACGGGTTGTGGCGGATGATACCGGCGAAGTATTTCACGACCCTCCACCCGCAGAAACCCTTGCCAACCGCATGGTCGAAATGTGCGCCTTTGCCAACGGGGAGTCGCCGGCAAGTTTTGTTCACCCGGTGGTAAGGGCAATTTTGCTGCACTTCTGGCTGGCCTATGATCACCCTTTTGTGGATGGAAATGGGCGAACTGCGCGGGCCCTGTTTTATTGGGCACTGCTCCATTACAAATACTGGCTTTTTGAGTTCGTTTCCATTTCCCACATTCTCCGGAAAGCCCCGGCAAAATACTCCCGTTCCTTCCTGTACACCGAAACGGATGATAATGACTGCACTTATTTTGTGATGGCCCAACTTCAGGTCATTCAGCAGGCGATCGAGGAGCTGCACTCTTATCTGGAACGAAAAACCGGGGAGTTGCGCCAGGTGGAGGCCAGCCTCCGCGACCAGGTGGAATTGAACTACCGCCAATTAGAGGTTATTCGCCATGCCCTGAAACGCCCGGGATATCGTTACACCATTGTTGGCCATCAGAAAAGCCATAATGTGGTGTATCAGACAGCGAGAACCGACCTGTTAGAATTGGCGAAAAAAGGCCTTCTCATTCAGCGGAAGAAGGGGCGGCAATTGGGGTTTATAGCTCCGCAGGATTTATCCGCAAGACTACCGAAACTCGGGAAGAAGGGTGGGGCATGATAATCAACGAATCCCATGTCGAAGAGGCCGCCATTGAATGGTTTAAAGAGCTTGGCTACATCTATGCCGATGGCAGAACGATTGCGCCTGGTGAGCCTGCTGCTGAAAGAGAAACCTTTGGGTCTGTGGTGCTAGAAGGCAGGCTGCAAGCTGCCATCGATCGAATCAATCCGAAAATACCAGCCGATGCGAGAGAAGAAGCCTTTCAGAAGGTGCTACGCCACGGCACCCCTTCACTGATGCAAACTAATCGTGCTTTTCATGAGGTTTTGCGTAATGGGGTGCTTGTAGAGTACAAGAGAGCAGATGGTTCTATAGCTGGAGATTTGGTACGCCTAATTGATTTTGAGCAGCCTGCAAAGAACAACTGGTTAGTGGTGAACCAGTTTACGGTGATAGAGGGTCAGCATAACCGCAGGCCAGACATCGTGGTGTTTATCAACGGCCTGCCTTTGGCCATATTGGAGCTGAAGAACCCAGCAGATGAGAAGGCTACTATCTGGAGCGCACATGCCCAGCTACAAACCTATAAGGCTCAGATACCATCGCTGATGCATACCAACGAATTGTTGGTGATAAGCGATGGCACCGAAGCCCGCATAGGTTCTATCAGCGCAAACCAAGAGTGGTTTAAAATATGGCGTACCATCGATGGAAAGACGGAAGCTTCGAAAGGGTTATTGGAGCTGGAAGTATTGGTTAAAGGTGTATTCGATAAGCAGAGGCTTCTGGATTTACTGCAGCACTTTATCGTATTTGATGAAGACCCAGACTCTGGGAAAGTACAAAAGATCATCGCAGGCTATCATCAGTTTCATGCAGTGAACCTTGCAGTGACAGAGACTGTTCGAGCAAGTGGCATGATCAAGGTAAAACAAGGCAAAAAGGGCGAGATTGGAGACCGCAGAGTTGGTGTGGTCTGGCATACGCAAGGAAGCGGTAAGAGCTTTTCGATGCTGTTCTATGCCGCCCAAATAGTACGCAACTCCGCTATGCAAAATCCAACCCTGGTGGTTCTTACAGATAGAAACGACTTGGATGATCAGCTCTTTGGGCAGTTTCAGCGCTGCCATGAAATTCTTGGCCAGACACCAGTGCAGGCAGATAACCGTGAGCATTTGAGAGAACTGCTGAACCGAGGCAGCGGTGGCGTGGTATTCACAACGATTCATAAGTTCATGCCTGAAGATACTGAGCAGATGCCAAAGCTGAGCGATAGGCAGAATATTGTTGTGGTCGCAGATGAAGCGCATCGCAGTCAGTATGGGTTTGGTGGCAAGGTAAATACGAAAACAGGTAAAATGACTTATGGCTTTGCTAGTAATCTTAGAGATGCCCTGCCTAATGCATCTTTTATAGGCTTTACGGGAACGCCTATTGATAAGAAGGATGCCAACACACGGAAGGTGTTCGGTGATTACATCAACATTTACGACATCAAGCAGGCGGTTGAAGATAAAGCAACAGTTCCGATTTATTATGAAAGTCGGATAGCAAAGCTTGCACTTAATGAAAGTGTATTACCACAGATCGATTCAGAATTTGACACTTTGACCGAGGCCGAAGAATTAACGACCAAAGAGAAGCTTAAAAGCAAATGGGCTGCGATTGAGGCCTTGGTTGGGGAAGGTAAAAGAATCAAACTGATTGCAGCGGATTTAGTTGCACATTTTGACCGAAGGCTGGAAGCCTTAGATGGTAAAGCTATGATCGTTTGCATGAGCAGGCGCATATGCGTTGATCTTTACAACGCTTTGGTAAAACTGCGGCCTGCATGGGCTGGTGCCTCTGATGATGATGCTGAGGTGGAGAAAAACAAAGCCTGCATAGTTAAGGTTGTAATGACGGGTGGCGCCGATGATGGCCCGGATTGGCAGCCTCATATCCGTAGTAAAGACAAGCGCAGAGCACTTGCTAACCGGTTCAAGGATTCTAAGGACCCCTTTAAAATCGTGATCGTACGAGATATGTGGCTTACGGGCTTTGACGCGCCCTGCCTGCATACGATGTATGCCGATAAACCAATGCAGGGCCATGGGCTGATGCAGGCAATCGCCAGGGTTAATCGGGTGTTCAAGGATAAACAAGGCGGGCTGGTAGTGGATTATCTTGGCCTTGCTGATCAGCTTAAAAAGGCATTGGCCACTTACACCGATAGCGGCGGCAAGGGCTCTCCTTCCAATGATATTCAACAAGCGGTTGATGTTTTACTAGAGAAGCACGGCGTTGCATGCGATATGTTCCATGGCTTTGATTGGTCAAAGTGGGCTGTTGGAAAACCGATGGAAAGGCTGGCTTTAATACCGGCAGGGCAGGAGCACATTCTGCAGCAGGAAGATGGCAAGAATCGTTTTGTTAAAACCGTTAAGGCGATGTCTGGCGCATTCTCGCTTTGCTCTTCCAGCGATCAGGCAAATGATATCCGGGATAATGTCGCTTTCTTCCAAGCTATAGCATCAGCGCTAAATAAAAATAATACGGAGAGAGGGCATACCCCCGAGCAGATTGATGCAGCAGTCCGCCAGCTTGTATCAAGAGCTATTACCACGGAAGGGGAGGTCATTGATGTTTTTGCTGCTGCTGGTTTAAAGCGGCCAAATATTGGTATTCTAGATGACCGCTTCTTGGTTGAGATAAGAGGGCTCAAGCATAAGAATGTCGCAGCCGAGTTATTAGCCAAGCTTCTTAAGGATGAGATCAAAATCAGCTCACGCAAGAACCTTGTGCAGTCGCAACTCTTTAGTGAGAAGCTTAAGCAGACTTTGAACGCCTACCATAACCGGGCTATTGCTACGCAGGAAGTTATCGAAGAGCTGGTAAAGTTAGCCAAGGAAATGAGCGAAGCGAGTAAGCGAGGCAAGAGCTTGGGCCTGACTGAGGATGAAGTTGCTTTCTACGATGCCTTGGCCGCCAATGAGAGCGCAGTCAAAGCTATGGGTAATGCTGAGTTAAAAGTGATAGCTGCGGAATTGGTGACCAGGGTAAGAGCCAGTGTGACGATTGACTGGACTGTTAGAGAAAGTGCTCGCGCTAAGATTAAAGTGATGGTTAAGAAAATCCTACGCAAATATGGCTTCCCACCTGACCTGACGGATGAAGCTACCCAGACAGTGTTAGCTCAAGCTGAGATGCTCTGCGCATCCTGGGTTTAGCCAAATCAACTAAGCCACAAAGCTTTAATAGTATCTTGGTAAACACTCGAGGCAGGGTTCAATAAAAAAGCCCTAGGCCAAACGCCCACCGAATGGGATCATGAGATAAGTTCTGCAAGGGGCCCGGCATGAGACAACCCACTCTGCTTGAGCTCGAGATCTTCGTTACCATAGTATTTGATTGGGTTGCCATAGGCGTTAAGCAACGTAGTCCACCAGTCTCCGATAGTGCGACAACCCTTATCGCCATACTTGGGGTAACGAATATAACGACCAGGAATATTAAGTTTGCCGCTACAGCCTCCAACGATGATGTATGGCCATTCCAAACAATCTCCATGGTGCTTATTAGAAGAATCGCTGAGGTAGATAATCATGGTGTTATCCAGCATGTTGCCATTGCCCTCTGGAACGGCCTTTAGTTTTTTCGCCATCGAAGCAATCAAATCCATATGGTGCTTTCTAATAATATCACGGCACTCGGATTGATTTTTACCATCGCTGCCCTCGTCATGTCCGATACCATGAACATTTCTCGTCAAACCGAGAGCCTTGTAGACCGTGTTCGCATTGTCCAAACGGATGGTAACGCAGTTGGTCAGACCGGCGATCAAAGCAGCGGCTGCCAGATCGCAATGGGCTTCTTGACGAGACTCCTCGACGAGTGAAGTGAACTTATCCGTGAACCTCGGCGCGCAATCTTTGATCTTGCTTTTCATCCCTGCAAGCTTTGCATGCCTTACTTGGAGTTCCTCGAACGAATTGAGATAGGCATCCATCTTGATCTTTTCGGTTGATGGTATGGCCTTTTCAACTTTCTTGATATCCTCGACCATAAAGTCGAGAAGATTTTTCTGTAGTATAAATCGCTTCTCTCCGTCTTTCGATGCGGAAACCGCCGAGCCAAAAAGTTGTTCGAAGGCTAGATCGGGACTGCCCTGAAATGGAAGTTCTTTACCAGGGCCCACACCTGAGATGCCGGGATACATGGTTCCACCATAGGCATTTGATCCCCAATCTGAGCGAACGGCTAACCCCACATGATTGAAGGGCGCAGGATACAATTTGGCCAATTCTGCATCTGCGGTGGCCCGCAATGGGTTGCCTGGATTCGATTCAGTCCCGACCATGTACACGCCGAGCATGCCAAAATTACTGGTGTGACCACCGCGACACATTTTCCCCGAGAGACCCTGCACGATGGAAAGTTGATTTTGAAATGGCTCTAATGGCTTCATTGAAGGGGGCAGTGCAGTCTTAGTGAGCGATGAATTGATCGAATTACTTCCGCTAGGCACGAATTCTTCGGGAGTGATAGCCGAGGGCCAAATGCCGCTGTTCTTCACAACAAAAACAAAACGACTGGGCAAGTTTTTAACATTGCCCTCTGCATGCAATTCCACCTGTCGTAAAAAAGGAGTTAGCAGAAGCCCACCGGTTCCCAAGGAAATGCCTTTGAGAATGCTGCGACGCGATTGTGTCATGATTTACACCTTATTCTTTGGTAAGTGTTTTCCGATAAAGGAAAGAGTCGGAGGTAAGTAAAGAGGTCAAAAGCGCCTTGAAGCTTCCACCACTTTCCAGATAGGCTTTGTCAGCGGCGATTAAGGTCATCGAGTCGGACAACATCTCATTGCGACCCATGTAATATCGAAAAACATGTCGAATAATAGACTGCCTAACCTTGTCCGAATTAGCCATCTTATGGATTAGTTCTAAGGCATCTTTAACATCCCCATCAACATTTTTTTCACCTGTGCCCGCTAGCACACCACGGGAATCGACCGGCTTGCTGGGGAATTTGCCTTTCACCATGGGCAATTTATCGAGAGCCTCTATCGTGCGGAAGCGCCCGAAGTCGTCGAATATCTCAAAACTGTAACCCAAAGGGTTCATCTGTTCGTGACAACGCCAACATGCTTTCGCTTCCGTAACGGACAACCTCTCTCTTAGGGTTTTATGATGGTCCTCAGGAATGGTGGCATCGACGGTGATGGGTACATCTAGAACCACACCTGCCAACAAGTGTTGTCTGATCCATTTGCCGCGACGAATGGGGTCGGAGATGTCATTAAGAGAGTGTGCAATCAGCCAGGCGGGATGAGTGAGCATGCCCGCGCGGTTCGGTCTTTTGTACGGTTGGGGTAGGAGGAAATTCTGTTCACCGTCCCTTAGATCATAGGCCATGGGATATTTCTGGTAGAGCGTATGCATGCCCTGGCTAATGACCTGATAGGATTTGTCTTTGTTGCGGTTGTTTATCCTGCCCTCGGTCGGGATCTCTTTCCCCATTTTCTTTATCACCTCAGGGCTGCCATTAAAGCCCCTGTCAAAACCGTGTAGATAATACTTTTTGTTGAGTTCTTTCCAATTCTTCAGGCCCAGTCTTTTCAGCAATTCCTTTGACTTCTCTTCTGATAGCTGCCCCTTGTCGATCAGTTCCTTGTTTTGCTCGTAAAAATCATAGACAGTATTTCTGAAGGTCTGCCGATTTAGAATGAAGTACTCGTCCGATGTCAACATCTGCTTGAAAACATCTTTGTCCTTTTCAAGAATATTTAACACGAAAAAATCAGCATCACGCTCATAGATAACAGGATAGTTTTCCCCGTAATAGCTGAAGCCCCCGGAGCGGGCTTCATCCTTAAAAACAATATGAGCTTGGTTGTATCCAAAGAACTCCTGAAAAAATCGAAGTATTCTTGGCTTCTCAAGGGATTCATCCTCGAGCATCCGAGAGATCTGTGCGTGTACTTCGTCTTTGGTTCTTAACTTTCCTGATTCGGCGGCCTGAAACAGAATGCTGTCCGGGTGACGATCAGTTATGGCATAGGAAATCGCAAAGGCGAGTTCGGTGGATGACAGCATTCGACGACCAGAAGTATCCGCTTCTCCAAGGCCAATTTCAATTCTATAGACCGATTCGGGATGCATCATGATCGCCATCAGCATGACTCTTAAAGCTTCCGAAGGGATCCCCTCTTTGGCGGACCCTGTGAACAGGGCGACATAATTCTTCAACTCCTCTTTCGTGGGATCGCGAAAGACAACCTTTTTGAAATGTTGCGACGCTGCGACTTCCAGTTGATCTCGGTTGGGTGCACTTTTTTGCGAAGCGATGTCTTTATAGATCTGTCCTTTTTGGATGAGCTGATCTGCACAATAGCCGGCATTTACAAGCAAGACATCGACCACCGCCGAATCCGCAAACAAAAGGTTTGCATATTCCTTAATGCCTTTCCTGTCTTCCACAAGGAATGGTTGCCTAATACTTCTCGCATCGCCACCGTAGTTGGACTTAATATTATCAAACACATTTGGACTTGTTCTCCATAAGCGAGCCGGGGAAAACGGTTTCGTTTTGATCTCCCCGTTGAACAACTTCTCATGGTTCACTAAATTGCCATAGTCTGGATGCTCAAGTTTTTGATAGAGGCTCGTGGCATTGCCTGATTTGTTCAGTTCAGCATTGATCCAATCAATCACCTTGCTCACATCACTCGCCGAGGGTTGTTTTTCCTTCGAGGGAGGCATTTCAGACAAAACCAACTGCTTGAGTACCAAATTCCATAGCTCTAAGTCTTTTCCAATGGCTAGTTTCGCACTAATATTGTTCAGTGTTACATCGCCTTTGGATTTTGTTGAACCATGGCAGGAAGTGCAATGGGTATCGAGAAACGGCTTGATGACAGATTCAAATGTTTTATTATCTGCATCAGCTATTTTTGCTTCCGGCTTTTTTTCGGCAGACTGCAAGGTCGAAGTGCCTGTGTGCAAAAAAGCAAATGTCGCCATGAGCGACAAGCAGGCGACCAATGCGATAAGCAGTCGTTTATAAATCACACTGAGTCTCCTTCTTCTGCGTTGATGCATGGATCAACGCACGGTTGCAATGTCAGCTAGCTCCAAAGCATTCAAGGCCAACCCTGATGCTGCGGCATTCTTTTGTACTGATCTTGCCCAGATGAACGCCAATGGGAACATGAACCGCTACCGCCTTCAGAGCAGATAGAATATTTCGAACTTTGTTGTCCAGCGACTGGCGAATCTGAGATTCGAGGAGGCCAACCGTTAGCTTGCCCCCGTTATCAGCTTTCGGAAATCGCTTCATCCGGTAGGACGCGAATTACAATCCGAATAATAGTCTAACCCCTCTTAGTACTGCCGTCAATCTACTGTTCCGAATCGAGATCCATCGGCAATGCTGATCCATAACTTCGAAATCGGCCGAGGCTTATAGAACGCGCTTCACGGCGAGATTGCTTAGGAAAACTCGACCAGTCGAAGTCTCGGTATCTTACTCTCTGATCGAAACCATACAGGTGCGGACCAGAGATCAAATTGTCACTCGCGGCGGCATTCGGTAGTTTGAAGTCCGTCGGCACCCTGTACTTTCCTTTTCCCCTTGCCCCCTTGAAATCAGCTTTAATTAACCCGATTGCACCAATACTCGACTTAAACCAAATCCCCTAAATGAATAGCTAGGTTTTCACCGCTCCAGCTTGCAAACCTAAAAATACAGCTACTTTAACATCACAAAAGCCAAACTCTAGTTGACCTGCTCGCCGGAAGCCAATACCTTGGTGAAATGATTATGAATAATTCAAACCAATTTCAGTTCAAAAGGCACCAGGTAAAAAGATGAATGTAATCGTCACAGATTCGCCTTCAGACATTGAAACCACATATTTTGAAGTAAAAATCCTCAACAGACCGATTCATTGGCCTACTTTTGGAGCACTTGCATTAATCCACATAGGTGCATTGCTGGCCCCTTTTTACTTTTCTTGGCAAGGCCTGGCCTGCTTGATCGCAATGTATTGCTACACCGGCTGCATAGGTATCACCTTTTGCTACCACCGTATGCTTACCCACCGTGGTTTTAAACTTAACGCCGTCGCTAAATGGTTCGCCCACCTAGCAGGCGCATTAGCATTACAAGGCAGGCCGCTCGATTGGGCCATGAACCATCGAATACATCATGCACGATCCGATCAAAAAGGCGACCCTCATTCACCGCTCGATGGCAGTTTATGGTCGCATTTTCTATGGTTAATACCTCGCCGCAATAAACAAAATCATGAACTTCTAATCGCAAAATACACGCCCGATTTACTTCAAGACCGTTGTTGTGTATTCTTCAACCGCACTTATATCTTTTGGAATATACTGCTAGGTGCAGCACTTCTAGGCTTTGGCGGACTTTCATGCTTCTTGTGGGGTTTTTGTTTACGAACTGCAATGGTCTGGCATATGACTTGGCTAATCAATTCCGCGACCCATATTTGGGGCTATCGAAATTACACTACTTCCGATCAATCACGCAACTTGTGGTGGGTGGCTTTGGTTACCTTTGGCGAAGGTTGGCACAACAACCACCATGCACAGCCGGCTGCTGCCTACCATGGGCACCGCTGGTGGGAAATTGATGCAACAGGGTGGGTGATTTCTATTTGCAAAGTTTTGAGAATCGCAACGAATGTTAAAAACCCAAAACCTATGACAGCGAATTCGCAAACAGAAACGGTTTACAGCTAAATACTAGGAAAAGCCTAGAGTTCCTGAATCTCGTCGTTCAACTGGCTCCAAAGATCCTCTGCAGCAGATAATCTTTCGGTAACAGAAATCAACTCTTTTTCAAGTCGATCCAATTCCTCGATGTCGGTTACCTTGGGCAACTGAGTATTAATGCTTCGCTTCTGAGCATCAAGCTGGGCGATATTTTTTTCGACCAGTTTGATTTCTTTGGCAGGATCGCGATCAACATTTTTCGGTGCAGCTACTTCAGTTTTGGCAGGCTTGGCAACCGCCTGAGGGATTTTGGCTTTCTGTGATGCCAATTCTCTTTCGCCCGCTTCAATTTCTTTATTCACTTTATAAAGATAATTATCATATTGCCCGCTGTAAATAGTCACTCGACTATCGCGAACCTCGATGATGCTGGTAGCAACGGTTTTGGTGAAATGCCTATCATGGCTCGTAAAAATTACTGTTCCTTCGTAATTGGTTAAAGCATCTGCAAGGGATTCAACCGTATCAACATCCAAGTGATTTCCAGGTTCATCAAGAATCAGAATGTTCAAGTCGCTCAACATTAATCCCGCAAGGCAAAGCCTGGCTCGCTCGCCACCAGAGAGAACCGAAACTGGTTTTTTAACATGCATCCCCCTGAATAAAAACGAACCAGCAACTTCTAGGATGTCCTGATCTTTTTTACCCTTGGCTGCATTCTGATAAAGGTATTCTAAAACAGTTTGTTTTTCTGGAAGGCTGGTATAAACATGCTGTGCATAAACGCCAACCGAACACCCATGCCCCCATCGTACTTCACCGGTAATCGGTTTCAGTGAATCAACCAAGGTACGGAGGAAAGTGGTTTTTCCTTGCCCGTTATCCCCAACAATTGCAAAGCGCATGCCGTGGTCAATTTCGATATTAACATCAGAAGCAATGGTTCGATCAGGATAGCCGATACTAAGATTTTTGCATCGTAAAGCAGGGCCTTTGCGAGGGGTAATTCGAGGAGGGCGAATTCTTGCAACGGGCTGAGCGGATTCGATTTTGGTAAGTTCTAGGCGCCCGAGTTGCTTTTCCTTGGATTTCGCCAAGGTTGCAGTACTGGCACGTGCCTTATTCTTCGCGATAAATTCTTCCAAGTGTTTCATTTTCGCAAGCACGGCTTGATTCGATCGCTCTTCGTGCATCTTTTTTTCTTGGAGAAACTCTAGGTATGCATCAACCTTGCCTGGGAAGGCAGTAAGTTTGCCCATGGAAAGATCCAAAGTATGATCACAGGTAGCCCCGAGAAAGGTGCGATCATGCGAAACAATAAGGCAGGCTGCTTTATAGTTGACCAAAAAATGCTCTAAAAGAATCTGGGTGCGTAAATCCAAGAAGTTTGTTGGTTCGTCAAGCAGAAGCAAATTTGGTTCCATTAAAAGCAAACTTGCAAGCTTGACCCTGGTTTGCCAACCACCCGAAAGCTCCGCAATTGGCCCATCAAGATACACACCTTTTAATTCAAACTGGCCTGCTACTTCTCCGCATTTCCACGAGGGTTGTCCGCTTTCCCTCTGCAAAAAATCCATTGCGGTTTCACCTTTAACAAATGGATCATGCTGCCTGAGATAACCCAAACGAAGATTTGGATGCCGAATTACTTCGCCGTTATCCAATTCCTCTTCACCCAAAAGAATCCGGAGCAAAGTACTTTTCCCGGCGCCGTTTCGTCCGATGAAACCAACTTTGACATTGTCGGAGATGGAAGCATCAGCCTCATCAAGAAGTATTTGCTCACCGTAACCTTTACAAGCACTTTTAATTTGTAACAAGATTGCCATTTAAATCAGATTCCCCAACATTAATAAAATAAACCAGTAAAACCAAGCGCCACAATTTATCTAATTTGCTTCATAGACAGAAAATTGTTTTCATGGCAATGGTTGTAAGCTTTAATTATGCTAAAAAGACGATATTTTTCAAACTCAATACCATTAATTTACAAGCAATGCCATGTTTATTGCCGTGATAATGCCCAAAGAAGGAAATCTAGGATGGTTTCGGATTTTGTCTTAAACATTGGATTCTCAATAAGTTAACATTCGTATTGATAGTTTGTATTCAGATAAGAAAAAGGAACCTTCATAATGTCTACACATTTGGCTCACATGGTTTTTTTCAAATTAAAAGACAACAGCGCAGCAGCAGTAAGCAGATTGGTTGCTGAATGTTCGAAATACCTAAAGCCGCATGCAGGTATTGCATATTTTTCTGCAGGCACTTTAGCCCGGGAACTCAACCGAGATGTCAACGATCAAAATTTTGATGTCGCTCTTCATGTGGTGTTCAATGATGTAAAACACCATGATGTATACCAAGACAGCGACATGCACAACGAATTCATCGCCAATAATAAAGATAACTGGGAAAAAGTCCGGGTATTCGATTCCCATGTTTAATCTAAAAAGTTAGACAGCTTAGGCCTTATTTCTTGCCATCCTAACTTCGATAAAAGAAATAACGCAAATCACCACAAAATGAAGCATAAGCAAATTGGTGATCAGTTTGCTTATGGATGCAGCGGGCTTAGGCAGGGCATCCATATTTCCTGAAAGAAACTTGGGCAAGTCGGTCAGCCCACCTGAAATCGTTGCTAGAAATCCAATAATTGCAACCATGGCTGCACCATGCATGACATGTTTGCGCAATTTAGGGTTGAATGCCAAAACGCCCAATACCAACAAAAGGGTTCCAATAAAAGAGGGAATCAAAGCAGTAAAGTGTTCTTTTCCGGTAACAACAAAGCCCACAATTCCAGTGATTATTAAATCCAAGGCAAAAAGGATTGTGATAAAAGGCATGAATGGCTCCTAAAATAAAAAAAGTGGTTTCGAAAATCGAACCTCATGTATATAATGATAGAGCCTCTGCGGTGTTCGTCACCTAGCTTGCTTTTGGCGAACCGATAAGAGTACCCGATGGGATCCAAAATGTTTCTGGTGCACGTAAGCCCACCCAAGTAGTGGGATTCGTAAACTAGAACTGAGGATTCCAACGTTAAAATGCGGGTTCTCAAAAGAGCTGAAACGGCACAGGTGGGGGCATTAACATTTTTAGTATTAAATTGGGTCAAGCAGAATCCTGTTTATAACCCCTAAATTACAACAATTTAGCACATTTTAGCTTTCAGCTGGAACTGGAATTGACATTATCAGCTGAATACTTAATTCTAACATTCATACTGGTTCAAGTGTTTGTGCTAAGTCACCTGGGTCATGGATGACCCGCGATAAGCCGGCATGGATTGGCTGGGGGTCGAGAGACGACTTAAAGTTTCGCAAGGTTTTTACGAACACTTGAACCTTTCATTTTATTTTACCCTTCATCGTTTATTTTCAAAACCCGTTGTTTTGTCTGACTTCGTCTCTAATATGCGGTTTAAATATAGAGATGCGTTTTTTCATCCACTTCGCTATACTTTCTAGATAAGTGGCTGAATTTGTTTTGCCTGATTTCAGGCCTTTAGGAGAATTAAAAAGGCTAATGGGAAAATCGATCATTAAGGATAGTGCTGGCGTTCTAGAAGAACTTTTACAAAAGAAAATCCTTGTCATGGATGGCGCAATGGGATCGATGATCTACTCCCATGAACCAACGGAAGAGGATTATCGTGGTGAAAGGTTCAAAGACCACCCGGTTCTCTTAAAAAATTGCACCGAGATCATGTGTCTCAGTCAGCCCAACCTTATCAAAAACATTCATACGGCCTACCTTGAGGCTGGCTCAGACATCATTGAAACAAACACTTTTAACTCCAGCATTATTTGCATGGAAGAATTTCAATTGCATGAGCATGTTCGCGAATTAAACATTGCTGCAGCGCGCATTGCACGCGAAGCAGCAGACGAAATGACCCGCAAAACCCCTTTTAAACCCAGATTTGTAGCAGGAAGTATTGGGCCCACAAAAAAAAGCCTTTCTCTTGGCGTTGATGTTAACAACCCCGCGAAAAGGGAAATTACTTTTGATAAAATGGTTGAGAATTATTACACCCAGATTGAAGCATTGGTCGAAGGCGGCGTTGATATCCTTCTGCCCGAAACCTCCTTCGATACGCTGGTTTTAAAGGCTTGCCTATTTGCAATCTCCACTTATTTTGAAAAGACCGGCAACAAGATTCCCGTTATGATTTCTGGCACCATATTCGACAACGGTCGAACGCTTTCAGCGCAACCCGTTGAAGCTTTTTACACCTCGATGGCACATGCAGGTGCTCTGAGTATTGGGCTAAACTGTGCTGTGGGCATCAAGCAAATGCGTGGCCCTATCGAATCACTTTCTGAAATGTCGAAGTTTAAAATCAGTTGCTATCCCAATGCGGGTATGCCCGATGGGTTTGGTGGATTCCAAGGAAACATCGAGGAAACATCACAACAACTTCGTGAGTTTGCCCAAAACGGTTGGTTGAACTTCGTTGGAGGGTGCTGTGGGACAGATCCACAATGGATCAAATCAATTGCACAAGTTGTCGAGGGTATTACTCCCCGACGCAAAGATGTTTTAGGCGTGCATTCCTGGTACTGCGGCACCAAAACTCTCACCATTCGTGAAACCACAGGCTTTATCACAATTGGAGAGCGCACAAACATAACCGGCTCGAAAAAGTTTGCAAGGCTCATACGAGAAAGCAATTTCGAAGAAGCCATCAAGGTCGCCCGCGAGCAAGTGGAAAATGGCGCAAACATTCTTGATGTGAACATGGATGAAGGGTTGATTGATGGCGAAAAAGCCATGACTCAGTTCCTAAACCAATTAGGATCAGAACCTGATATCACCGAAGTTCCCATCATGGTTGATAGTTCCAACTTCGCAGTTATCGAAGCTGGGCTTAAATGCCTTCAAGGGAAGGGTGTTGTCAACTCCATAAGCCTGAAAGAGGGCGAAGAAAAGTTTCTTGAGCAGGCAAAAATTATTCACAAGTATGGTGCTGCAGTGGTGGTAATGGCTTTTGATGAGCAAGGGCAGGCTGTTACTGCGGATGAAAAAGTTCGCATCTGCCAGCGCGCTTACAAACTGCTTACCGAAAAAGCTGGGTATGATCCCACCGACATCATTTTCGACACCAACATCCTTACTGTTGGTACAGGCATGGAAGAACATTCCAACTATGCTGTAGAGTTTTTTGATGCAGTACGAAGGCTGAAAAAGCTTTTACCACTGACCAAAACCAGCGGTGGAGTCAGCAATGTTTCGTTTGCTTTCAGGGGCAAGGATTTTGAAATCGTGCGCGAATCCATGAACAGTGCCTTTCTTTATCATGCCATTAAAGCCGGCCTCGACATGGGTATTGTCAACGCCGGGCAACTGCAAGTCTACGAAGATATACCCAAGGATCTTCTTGAAAGAGTTGAAGATGTTCTGCTTAATCGAAGGCCGGATGCCACCGAACGCCTGGTCGATTTCGCCAAGACTTTAGGGAAGAAAGATAAATCCGAAGTTAAAGAGTTAGCATGGCGTGAGACCGATGTTAAGGAAAGATTAAAGCATGCACTCATTCATGGAATCGTGGATTACATTGATCAAGATGTAGAGGAATGCAGGAAGTTTTACGAGCGACCATTGCATATCATTGAAGGGCCATTGATGGATGGCATGAACATCGTGGGAGATTTGTTTGGTTCGGGAAAAATGTTTCTGCCTCAGGTTGTAAAAAGCGCACGAGTCATGAAAAAGGCTGTTGCATACCTTGAACCCGCAATGACAGCGGAGAAACTCGCCTCGGGGAATGTTCATAAATCCCGTGGGAAAGTTCTTATTGCGACGGTTAAAGGCGATGTACACGACATCGGTAAAAACATTGTTGCGGTGGTTTTAAACTGCAACGATTTCGAAACCATCGATTTGGGAGTTATGGTTTCTTGCGAAAAAATTCTAGAACAGGCAAAGCTTCTCAATGTTGATATGATCGGCCTCTCGGGGCTCATCACGCCATCTTTAGGCGAGATGGTTCATGTCGCCAAGGAGATGGAAAGACAGGGGTTTCAGATTCCACTTCTGATAGGTGGTGCAACCACTAGTTCCAAGCATACTGCGGTTAAGATAGCAAACTGCTATCACGAAACCGTAATTCATGTAAAGGATGCATCGAAAAGCGTAGGCGTGGTAGAAAAGCTATTGAAGCCTGAAACCAAAAAATTGCTCGATGCAGATAATCGTAAAACCCAAGACCGCGAGCGGACTAATTTTGCCAAGAAGAAGGAACGCAAGCTAGTTCCCTACAGCGAAGCATTCAAGCGAAGGTTTCATATTGATTGGGAGAAACCCATTCCAGGCAAGCCAAGTTTCACTGGCATCAAGGTGCTGCGTAACTTCCCACTTAAAGAATTAATTCCGTTCATTGATTGGTCGCCTTTCTTCTCATCCTGGGAACTTAAAGGCAAGTACCCGTTTATATTCAACGATCCGGAAACAGGGAAACAAGCCAGGGAACTTTTCGACTTGGGAAATGAATTACTTCAAAGGATGATCAAAGAAGATAAGGTAAGAGCACACGGCGTGTACGGGTTTTTCCCTGCCAACTCCGAAGGCGATGATATTCTTGTTTTTGAAGATGAATCACGCAAGAAAGTAAAGTACCGGTTCCCGATGCTTAGGCAGCAATGGGAAAGGGAAGGGCAGGAGAATTTCAAAAGCTTGGCAGATTACATTGCGCCATTAAGTTCTGGAAAAGCAGATTATATAGGTGCTTTTGCGGTAACAGCAGGCGAGGGGGCAGATGAGTTTGCAAACTATTTCGCCAAGGATCTTTTAGATGATTATTCTTCGATTTTGGTAAAAGCCTTGGCAGATAGGTGTGCCGAGGCCTTTGCGGAATGCATGCACTTTAAGGCCAGGCAAGACTGGGGTTTTGGCCTGCTCGAAAAACATTCCAACGAAGATATGATCGAAGAAAAATATCAGGGGATTCGCCCTGCTTATGGATACCCTAGTTGCCCAGATCATACGGAAAAAGGAACACTCTGGAATCTTCTTGATGCAGAAAAAAGCACCGGGATGATTCTTACCGAAAGCTTTGCGATGTTCCCCGGGGCTTCTGTCAGCGGGCTTTATTTTGGGCACCAAGAAGCCCGATACTTCGCTGTCGATATGATCACCCGCGATCAGGTTGAAAATTACGCTCTCAGAAAAGATATTTCAATCGCTGAAGCAGAACGATGGTTGGCACCAAACTTAAATTATGATACCGAATAGTTTTATCAGAGTTTGACAATGATCAACATCGACTTGAGTTATGAAACCGAATAGTTTTATCAGAGTTTGACAATGATCAATATCGACTTAGCTCTTAAAACCATTCTTGCGCAGATTAACCCTTTGCGAGCTGAAATTACACCCGCTTCTTCCACAATGCTTGGAACTTGCATTGCTGAAAATGTTTACGCAGACTTCGCCAGTCCACCTTTCGACAAATCTATTGTCGATGGATTTGCAGTTAAAATAGAAGACCTAGAAAAGCATAATTGGGAACTGCCTCTCGGGTGCGAAATCCCTGCCAACGCCAATGGCCCCATCGAACTACCTTTAGAAACAACCTCCGAAATTATGACAGGCGCGCCTATTCCTATTGGCGCGGATGCTGTTATTGCCAAGGAGCAATGCAATCATCTGGGAATGCGCATTCAATTCCAACGCCTGACCTGCAAAAAAGGCATGAACATTCTTCCGATGGGAAAAGAATATCAGCATGGCGAATTGCTATTAAAAGCAGGCACAAAAATAACGCCTCAGCGCGCAGGAATTCTTGCAGCTTGTGGCAAAACATCCGTCATGGCTCAACCTGCCCCTCGGGTTGCAATCATTTCTACAGGCACTGAATTAGTCGAAGCCAACATGAAGCCCAAAGGTGGGCAAATCAGAAACAGCAACGGCCCGATGCTTGTGGCACTATCAAGCGTTTCGGGTGCGCTGCCGAAATATTTGGGGATTGCAGGAGATTGCAAAAAGAATCTTCATTCACTCCTGAGTGAAGCGGAAAGTTCGGATGCGATCGTATTTTGTGGGGGTGTTTCTGCAGGAAAGTATGATCTCATTCCAGAAATATTGAAGGAATCAGGGGCAAAGATTCTCATCCACAAGATTAATCTAAAACCAGGGAAACCCTTTCTTTTCGCCATCTCCGCGAAAGGAAAACCAATTTTCGGACTCCCAGGAAATCCCTGCAGCGTTTTCGTCTGTTTCCATCTTTTTGTTGTACCTGCGCTGGCTGCACTCAAGGGCGAAACAAATATATCACCCAAGATTCTTGCTCTTCCCATTGCTGATTCGTTTCATCATGAAAGCGACCGCGACACTTGCTTTCCAGCTAAAATCTTTATTGATCAGTTTCAGGCAAAAGTAAAACCGGGCACATGGTTTGGCTCTGCAGATCTCAAAGGCATCTCCGAATGCAATGCTCTTTTACTTTGCAAAGAAGGTGTTACAAATCATAAAGCAGGCGATTTAATCCAAGTTCTACTTACCGACCCCGATTTTTTCACCCCTGCTTCCTAATGATCGAAAACCCAAAGCAATCCAAACTATGACCGCCTCAACCCTACAAAATGCCTTCATGATACTTAAAGCCGAAGGCTGGGCTTTGGGCTTTGGCTTTCTTTCCAGCATACTTCTTTACCTTTCTTTTTTTCCAGCAAACCTTGGTTTTTTTGGATGGATCGCCCTGGTGCCCATGCTTTATGTAATGCGCTCCAATGTACAATTGCGCATTAAATTATTATCTGCATCGGTTTGTGGTTTGTGCTTTTTCATTCCAGCACTGCAATGGATGCGCCTTGCAGACCCAATGATGTATTTCACTTGGATCGGGTTGGCCCTTTACTGCAATCTCTTTTTTGTTTCAGCTCTTTTTCTTACCTTGAAATTCAACAATCTCTCTTTGGTTTTCTCTTTCCCTCTGATTTGGATTGCATTCGAACATTTTCGTTCCACCTTCTTAGGCGGTTTCTCTTGGTATCTCCTCGCCCATTCCCAGCATGATTACCCTTATATCATTCAGATTTCAGATCTGTTTGGCGCCTACGGCGTTTCTTTTCTCGTCGCCTCGGTCAATGGGTTTTTAACTGAATCGCTTCACTGCTTAAAAAACAAAACCCTCAAAGCTCAAGCGGTTTATGTACTGCTATTAATGCTTTTCACTTTAACTTATGGCGCGCTAAGAACTTCTCAGGGGATTGGGGAAGCAGGCCCTGTTTGTGCTTCGCTTCAAGGCAATGTTGAGCAAAATATTCGCAATGAACAACTTAGTGCCCAAGCCGCAACTAATCCGTACCTTCTGCTTTCAGATTCAAGCATCGCATCAAACCCAGATCTTATCATCTGGCCCGAGACAAGTTATTCACGCGAATGGTATTCCATATCGCCCGAAATGAAACCCGAAAAAATCCCCCCCGACTGGAATCGAATTACGCAAATCCAAAAGACACTTGGAGAAGAAGTAAAAAAACGGTGGAACACCTCGGTGTTATTGGGGCTGAACTCTCAGGAACTAACGCCTTCGGGTGTCAAAAGGTATAACTCTGCACTTCTCGTTTCCAACGATGAGAATAAAACTTCTCGCTACGACAAAATCCACAGAGTTCCCTTTGGCGAATTCATCCCCTTCAAAGATGTTTTCCCCTGGCTCAAGAATTTTGCACCGTATGATTTTGAATACAGTATCGTTTCTGGGGCAGGGTACCCGATCCTCGAATTCCCAATAGGGCAAGACAAACAAAAATCTGCCAAGTTTGGCACCCTTATCTGTTACGAAGATACCGACCCATCCATACCCCTTGGCTTTTTCAACTCAGGGAACAGCCCCAATTTCTTCATCAATACCTCAAACGATGGCTGGTTTAAAGGCAGCGAAGAACATGAGCAACATCTGGCAATCTCAAGGTTCAGAGCTATCGAAACTCGCAGGGCAATTATTCGCAGTGTAAACATGGGCATCTCCGCCCTGATCGATAGTAACGGCAAAGTTTTGAAGCCTGAATCCACCGAAGCCACCAATCAAGCCAACACCTTCATTTGGAAAATCAATTATCCAGGCCCAAAATCCAAAGCCCTGGTCGTATCAGATTGGCACAAATTCAAAACCAATCAAGGGATGCTTATTGCTGCAATCCCCATCGATTCACGCTTCAGCCTTTACACCAAGACAGGCGATCTTTTGCCCTACGCCTGCTGGCTTACTTTATTTTTCATCCTCATTTTTCCTTCCAAGAAACCCCCTGTTCCAGCACCGGATAATTAACCTTGCTTCAGTTCATCGAAAACTTCTTTTTGTTTAAGCCCACAACCGCAGCCAAGGAATGGATTTCGCCCCCCGAAGGCTATGGCATTGAAGAACTCTGGCTTCAGGCAAGCGATGGCAACAAAATCCACGCCTGGTGGATTCCGCCTCCTGCAGGGAAACCTAAAAAAGCAGTTTTATACTGCCATGGTAATGGTGGAAATCTCAGCCTTAGGTTCGAAGGCGTTAAGCGATGGCTTCAACTTCTCGATGTGGGAGTATTGATTTTTGATTACCCCGGGTATGGTAAAAGCTTGGGTAAGCCTTCCGAGCAAAGTTGCTACGCATCCGCCAAAGCTTCACTTGATTGGTTGCTTCAACAAGGGTTTAAGCCCAGCGATCTTATTTTTTATGGCGGATCGCTTGGCGGCACCATTGCTGCCAATCTTGCAGCTTCTTGCAACCCGGCCTGCACGGTGCTTGTAAGCGCCTTTACCTCTTTCAAAGATATGGCCAAAAAGCTTTATCCTTGGCTGCTAGGGACTTCTTTTCTTACAACCAAGCTTGATACTCTTGCCCATATAAAAGCTTCCACTTCAGCGTTTTTTGTTGCGCATGGCACTGCAGATAGGCTGGTGCCTTTCGCCCATGGCAAGATTCTTTACGAGGGTTCCACTGCCAAAAAGTTTTTTCATGTGATGAAAGATTTAGACCATCATCACAGTCCAGACCCTGCCTTTTACGAGAATTTAAAGCATTTCCTCACTCACGAACTTGGTTTCTACTCCAAATAAGCCGGTTTTGATCAATCATGGCGCAAGTGGACTTGGACGATTTCAAGCCGTTTGCTACATTTCTATTCGTTCGGGACAGGATAAAATATCTTTATGGAAAATTGCCATGCGACGATTTCTTTCAACCTTGGTTCTGATAGCTTCGATTTACTCGGTATCAACCATTGCATTCGCACAAACTCCAACAGGATTATTTAAATGGAAAAAAGGCCAACAGCTAACTTACAAAGTAGAACATAACACCGTTGCAACTGAAACTATTGCGGATTCAAAAACAGAATTCAAAAATCTTTTAGAACTAACCAAGCGCTGGACAGTTGAAGATGTTTCAAGCGAGGGACTCGCAACCCTAACTTTGGTGGTCGAAGGTATCAAAATGAAAAGCACCAACCCAAAGGGCGATGAATTAAAATACGATTCCGCAAATCCAAAAGATTCCACACCGCAATTAAAAGAACAACTGGAAAAATATATCGGAACCAAAATCGCAACCATCACCATGGATACTCAGGGAAGAGTTCGATCCGTCAAAGAAAGCAATTTTGGGGCAGCATCTAAATATGAAGTCGAGTTGCCCTTTGCTGTAGTTGTTCCGGGTGGGGAAATAAAAAAAGGGCTTGCTTGGCAGCGCAACTTCAACATCACCATGGATCCGCCACAAGGCACGGGCGAAAAATATGAATCCAGCCAGAAGTACGAATGCACTTCAATTGATGCTGGGAAGATTAAACTAAGTGTTTCAACCGAATTGAAAAAGAACCCCGAAAACATCGCAGATCAACTACCATTACTACCTTTCCTCGTCGAGGGCGAAGTCACCCTCGATGCCGAGAAAGGCGTTATGACTGAATCGATCATGAAAGTAGATAAAACCTTGAAAGGCCACCAAGGAGAGAACAGCTCCTACCGGATGTATTCTCTCTTCAAGGAAACTCTTATAGGCTTAAAATAAGGACTAGGAAGGAATCAAATCCTTCACTGCATCCTTTTCTTCAAGCAATTCTTGCAAGGTTGTTTGAAACTTTGCCTGTCCAAACGCATCGAACTTCAACCCTTCAACCACTTTATAATTACCCTTGCCATCTGTGGTGCATGGGTAACCAAAAACCATATCCTTGGGCACACCATATTCGCCCTGCGAAACTACAGCCATGCTAACCCAATCGTTGGCAGGGGTGCCTCTAATCATGCTCTTCACATGATCAATTGCGCCATTGGCTGCAGACATTGCAGAACTCATACCACGCGCCTTGATAACTGCGGCACCACGGGTCTGAATGGTGGAAACAAAAGTTTCTTCAAGCCATTTGCGGTCAGTGATGGTCTGCTCTGCGGGTTTGCCATTAATCTTTGCATTAGAAAAATCTGGGAATTGGGTGTTGCTATGATTGCCCCAGATAGTCATCTGGGTGACATCGCTATTAGTAACACCTGCTTTTTTTGCCAACGCAGTGCGGGCACGATTATGATCAAGGCGGGTCATTGCGGTCCATCGTTCTGCAGGAATGCTGCGCCCATTAGATCGGGCTACCAAGCAATTAGTGTTGCAAGGGTTACCAACCACCAAAATGCGCACATCCGAGGCAGCCTTGGCAGCAAGCGCCTTCCCTTGGCCAACAAATATCTTCCCATTTATGTCCAGCAGTTCTTTTCTTTCCATGCCTGCCTTCCTTGGAAACGAACCAACCAACAAGGCATAATTGCAGCCATCAAAGGCTTTTTCTGCATTATCTGTAATCACGATGTCTTTTAATGTTGAAAAAGAGCAATCATCAAGTTCCATCGCAACGCCTTCTAGTGCGGGCAGTGCAGGGGTTATTTCAAGCAAATGTAAGATAACCTGAGTATCAGCGCCAAACACTTCGCCAGAGGCTAATCGGCCCAACATTGCGTAAGCGACTTGACCTGCTGCACCTGTTACTGCAACTCTTACTGTTCCTACCATGATAATGCCCTCAATCGTTTAATAAGAAAAATCAATGAAGCTTCGGCCATCATACCCTCGACTTCATGCGTAGAAAACATATTTTATAAGTTACCAAGGCATATGCGACTCGGCCACAACCTATTTGTAGGTTTGCTCTCAAAACGACCGGGTTTCAATTGCTTCTGTCTTTATATTTTGTGGTCTTAGTACTCTTTTAGACATGTGAGGTTTAAAGAAATGGCAACAAAGATTGGTATTAATGGTTTCGGGCGAATTGGAAGAATGGTCTTCCGCGCTCTTATGGAAAAAAAATCCGAACTTGATGTCGTCGCGATCAATGACCTCGGTAACCCAAAAAGCTTGGCTTTATTACTCAAATACGATTCCGTACATGGCAAATTCCCACATACCGTGGAAGCTACGGAAGATTCACTTATCGTTGCAGGTACGACCATCAAAGTGCTTAAAGAACGCGATCCTTCCAAGCTTCCTTGGGGCGCCATGGGCGTTGATATCGTGATTGAATCCACCGGACTCTTCACCGAAAAAGAAACGCCAAAGGGTGGCTTTATCGACCATATTAAAGCAGGTGCTAAAAAAGTTATCATCACTGCTCCTGCAAAAGGCGAAGACAAAACCGTGGTTATCGGCGTAAACGATCACGAACTTACCTCCGCTCACCATTGCGTTTCCAACGCTTCTTGCACCACCAATTCCCTAGCTCCCATGGTTAAAACCTTGGAAGACAATTTCGGGATTGTTTGTGGCGTAATGACCACCGTTCACGCATACACCAACGATCAAAATGTTGCTGATCAGATTCACTCCGATCCTAGAAGGGCTCGTGCCGCTGGTTGCAACATCATCCCAAGTAGCACTGGCGCTGCCAAGGCTATTGGCTTGGTTATTCCTGCAATGGCTGGCAAGCTCGATGGAACCGCTCTTCGAGTTCCTGTACCAGACGGTTCGATCACCGACCTTACTGTTCAACTCAAACGAGAAGTAACCGTGGAAGAAGTTAACGCTGCTTTCAAGGCTGCCGCACATGGCGTTCTTAAGGGCGTACTTGAATACACCGAAGACCCAATCGTTTCTTCCGACATCATCGACAACCCACACAGTTGTATTTTTGATGCTCTTTCAACCTTGGTCAGCCCCAAAGGCAAAGGCATCATGGTTAAAGTATTCGGCTGGTACGATAACGAATGGGGCTACTCTGTCAGAACTGCTGACTTGGCTGTTAAACTGACGAAGTTGCTTAAGTAATCAAGGTTTATGTTTCAGGGGCTGGTCCTTCATGGACCAACCCCTTTTCTTTTTTTCAGGACATATCATCCGATGGCTAAGAAAGACATTCACTCACTACAAAACATTCAGGGCAAAAAAGTCCTGGTTCGTGTTGATTTTAATGTACCACAGGATGAACACGGGAATATTACCAACGATCGCAGAATCCGCGGCGCAATACCGACCATTAAGGGATTGCTCGAAAAAGGCGCAGCAGTCATCGCCATGAGCCACCTTGGCCGACCTAAAGGCGACCCTGTAAAAGATGCCCCTTTCAAGATGGATAAGGTCGCAAAACGATTAGGCGAACTTCTGAATAAATCTGTACACAAGGTAGATAGCATTATTGGACAAGATGCCAAAGACGCTGCTGCCAACCTCAAGGCAGGCGAAATCCTTGTGCTTGAAAATGTCCGATTCCATCCAGGCGAGCAAGCTGCAGACGCTGCTTTCGCCAAGGAACTTGCAAGCTTGGGCGATATCTATGTAAACGATGCTTTTGGAACCTGCCACCGCAAAGATTCTTCCATGCATGGCGTTCCCGCTGCATTAAAAGGCAAACCAAGAGTCGTGGGCACTCTCGTAGCAAAAGAACTTGCAATCCTTGAACAACTCTTTAGCAACCCATCACGGCCAATGCTCGGGATATTGGGTGGCGGTAAAGTTTCCGACAAAATCAAATTCATCAAGGCACTTCTTTCGAAAGTGGACAAAGTAATCATCGGCGGCGCAATGACCTACACCTTCATGAAAGCTCAAGGTAAAAGCATTGGTAATTCCCGGGTTGAAGCAGACAAGCTTGATATCGCCCGCGAACTTCTAGAACTTGGTAAGGGAAAAATCCAACTTCCTGTTGATCATCTTGCTGTGCAAAAACTTGATGCTCCAGAAGGTGCCAAAGTTTTCGAAGGCGAAATCCCCGAAGGCTGGATTGGTATCGATATCGGCCCCAAAACCATCGAGCTTTATTGTGCGGAAGTTGCCAAATCTGCAACCATCCTTTGGAACGGCCCCTTGGGTAAATTCGAAGATGAACCCTACAGCAAAGGCACCAAAGCGATTGCCAATACCATGGCTGCTTCCAAAGGCGTAACCGTGGTGGGTGGTGGCGAAACTGCAGAAGCCGTCGAAGAGTTCGGCTTGGCTGAAAAGATGACCCATGTTTCAACAGGCGGTGGTGCTTTCCTCGAATATGTTGAAGGCACGCCTTTTGCCGCTCTTGATGAAATTGATGATAAATAGAACCACCCTTGGTATCTTACTAGAACCAAGGGATTGCCTCCCATAGAATGATTTAAGCAATTAATCATGAAGTAGTTTTTCTTACCGAATTTTTTCCCAAGGTAGATGGCATTATGAAAGCTGGAATCGTCGGATTGCCCAATGTAGGAAAAAGTACTCTATTCAACGCCTTGACAAGTTCAAAAGGGGCACAAGCTGCAAACTACCCTTTTTGCACCATCGAGCCAAATGAAGGCATCGTATCGGTTCCAGACCCAAGACTTACCCGCATTACCAAATTCATTGTGCCTCAAAAAGTCATTCCCTCCGCACTCACCTTGGTTGATATTGCAGGCATTGTAAAAGGCGCCAGCGAAGGCGAAGGCATGGGTAACAAATTTCTCACCCACATTCGCGAAGTCGATGCCATACTTCAGGTGGTACGCTGCTTCGAAGACCCAGATGTCATCCATGTTTCGGGAAAAGTTGACCCATTAAGCGACATCGAAATTATTGAAATAGAATTGATGCTTGCAGATTTACAAACCCTTGATGGAGCACTTTCAAAAGCAGAAAGAAGCGCCAAAGGTGGAGACAAAGAAGCCAAGGACAGGGTTGAAGCGATTAAGAAATCTCTCGAACATTTAAAAGCCGATAAACCACTGCGCACTCTAAAACTCCCAGAAAATGAAGCCAAAGCCATTAGCGCATTTGGCCTGATGACTGCAAAGCAAGTTCTTTATGTAGCCAATGTTGATGAAACCGACCTTGAAGGCAAAAGCCCTATGGTTCAAAAAGTACGCGAGTTTGCAAAGAAAGTTGGCGCTGAAGTAGTTCCTGTTTGTGCTAAACTTGAAGCTGAAATTGCAGAACTCGATCCTGCAGACCGTGCCGAAATGATGGCCTCCGCTGGCATCACAGAACCATCCCTTGCGGCTCTTGCCCGTGCTGCTTACAAATCACTTGGTTACCAAAGCTACTTCACCGCTGGCGAAAAAGAAGTGCGTGCTTGGGCTGTTCCTGTAGGGGCAACCGCACCACAAGCTGCGGGCGTTATTCATACCGATTTTGAAAAAGGGTTCATCCGGGCCGAAGTTTATACGCTTGCAGACCTCGAGCAGTTCAAGTCTGAAAAAGATATCCGTGCCGCGGGTAAACTTAAAATCGTGGGCAAAGAATACATCATGCAAGATGGCGACATCTGCCACTTCCTATTTAATTAGGTTCCCTGTGGCTGCAGAAGAGTAGCGGCGGAAGGCAGAGCAGTCAGCAGAAGATTTGCCACGGACGAACACGGAAAAACACGGAATCAAAATGCGCAGGCAGAAGAAAGACTGGACCTCCGCATACGCGAAGGTGACGATGGTGCGAGGTAAAGGTGACCAAGGCGCGAGGTAAAGGTGACCAAGGCGCGAGGTAAAG